>DATKAK010000109.1:0-50251 GCA_035498295.1 Gallionella sp.
CGAACGGACGACTACGCCGGTACCGCTCGCGAAGACCGGGATCGAAAAATCGAGTGTGGCCCTCCGCGCGAGTGTCGGCGCGGCACCGCACAGCAAATCGATCTTGCCTTGCTCGACCGCGCGAAAACGATCGTCGCCGGAAAACGGGACGAAATCGACCGCAAGATTGGCAAGCCCCAGGTCCGCCTTGACGGTGTCGGCGACCTTGCGGCACAGCGCGATCGCGTAACCCGTGACCTTGCCCGATCCATCGCTGTAGGAAAACGGCTGCGAATCGGGCGCATACCCGATTGCCATCTTGCCGCTCTGCTTGATCCGCTCCAGCGTACCGGCGGGCTTGGCGGCGGCACTTTGCGCAGCCGCGGCCTGGGCGACGCTTGCCGCCGCAAGCATCAGTGTCACGACCAGCAACGCAACTGTGCGCGGCATGATCGCGGATACGCGCCTGTTTGCATTCAATGATGATGAGTAATACATGGTCACTCCTTTATCCGATAAGTCTGCATACCCGCGCACTCAGGCCTTTGCGCCGGCTGTCGCGAACGAAAAACGCGGCGACATGAAGGTCCAGATCAACCACCCGAGTCCCATCACCAGCATGCCGCCCATCACCGCGTCCTTGCCGGAGGCATAAAGGGCATAGACGCTGTACATGATCGCAACCACCGCGATGACCAGGTTGCGCGTGTAAAGCGAGCCGGCGACACGGGCGTTCTTCATGATCACGGTCAGCGCCGAGAGCGCGATGATGTAAGGAACAACGTTGGTGACCACCGCGAGATTGACCAGTGCCGCGAACTGCTTGTTGAGGTCCGGCGAGATCGTCATGAGCGCCATCAGGGACTGCACGACGCCCATGATCAACATGCCGGTGACCGGGGCGCCCATGCTGTTCGCCTTGCTGAATATGCCCGGAAACATTTGGCTGTCTGCCGCATCCTTCGCGGTCGAGGCCAGTGTGAATTGCCAGCCGAGCAAAGACCCGACACACGCCATCGCCGCGAGCGCCATCACGATCGTGCCGACGGTCGGGCCGAACATCTTTGCGTAAGCCAGGCCGAAGGGGCCGGTCGAGGCGGCGAGTTCGGCATTCGGCACGATGCCCTGGATCACTGCGGTCGACAGGATATAGATCGCCGCCGCGCCCAGGGTGCCGAACAGGCAGGCAAGGGGGACATCACGCTTGGGGTTCTCCACCGCTGAGGCGTTCTGCGACGCTGACTCCATGCCGAGGAACGCCCACAATGTCAGCGAGATGCTGGAGCCCATCCCCTCCACCAAACTCATGCCCTTGGGATTCCATGCGGCTGCAAAGGTTGCGCCGCTGAACCAGATCCAGCCGCCGATCGCGATGAATCCGACCGGCAGTATCACGCCCCAGACGGTTACCGAGCCGATGCGTCCAGTCACCTTCGGTCCGCCGAAATTCGCGACCGTGGTGAGCCAGAGCAGTACGATCACACCGACGCAGCTTGTCACCGGTGTCGACGTGATCCTCGGAAAGAACGCTGCCAGATAGCCCAGGGCCGAACTCGCGACCGCGACATTCGCGATCGCAAGCGACAGGAAGTACAGGAAGAATACCTGGAAGTATCCTGCCTTGCCGTAGGCATCTTCCGCGTACGCAGCCATTCCGCCCGGACGCTGGTTGTAGATCCCGGCCTGGGCGAAACCGTAGGCGATCGCCATCGAGCCCACTGCGGTCACCAGCCACGACAGCAGCGAGATCGCGCCGACTTGCGCCATGTTGGCCGGCAACATGATGATGCCCGAACCCATCATGTTCACGGTGACGATGAAAGTCAGTTGTACTACGTTCATCTTCTTTTCTTGCTGTGCCATGACAATTCCTTTCCTGGTAGCTTGACTTGGAGATCACTCGCGAACTGCGTACGTGTGAAACTGGATGCGGCCGTCGATGCGCTCCTGAAATACCCCCTGCACTTCGTAGTTGAAGCCGGGGAACCGGTTGAAAGCTTCCTGGAATGCCAGGAAGTAGTCGAGCATGGGCCGGGCCCGTTCATCCCACCGCTCGCCGGGAACCACGATGCCGATCCCGGGCGGGTAGATCAACGCCAGCGTCGCCGATATGCGGCCCCTGATTTTCTCCAGCGGAACATAGTCGACCTCGTTCGCGACCAGCGCCTCATAGGCGTCTTTGGGCAGCATCGCCATCTCCGGGAAGCTCGCCGCGCGGAAGCAGCGCTTCTGCAATTCCTTTATGTTCGCCTTGCGGTAAAAGTCGTGCATCTCGTTGCAGACCTTGCGCAGCGTGTAGCCGGCATAACGCTCGCCGTGCGCGGCATAGAGCGTCGGCAGCACTTCCTGCAGCGGCGCGTCAACGTCCCACAGGTTCTTGAACTTGACGAGCTTGGCGATCAGCGTGTTGAGCTTGCTTTCGTCCTCCGCCGGGGTCATCAGGAACAGGATGCTGTTCAGATCGCATTTCTCCGGCACGACGCGCTGCTCGCGCAGATAGTTCGCCACCACCGTCGCAGGCACGCCATAGTCGAGGTACTCGCCGGTCTTGCGATCGATGCCCGGCGTCACCAGCATCAGCTTGTTCGGATCGACCATCGCGTAGCCGTCGGTATATCCCGCATAACCGTGCCATTTGCTGTCCGGGTGGAAGTTCCAGCACTGCTGTTCGTGCTTGATCACCTCGGTGGGCAATTCCTCCCAGGGCACGCCGGTCGCGTCCTTGGCGAACCGGGAACCGCGTATCGTGACGACGTCGGGCACGAACGGATCGAAGAACCACTTCTCCGCGGCGCTTTGGCCGGTGCGCGCGTAGTAATGGCAGAACTCGCGCAGCTTCTTGCGCGTCTCGATGCCGAGCGCGATGCACCCGTCCCACAGCATTTCGCCCGCCTTGCCCGCATGCACCTTGGCATTGACGTCGAGCGACGCGAACAGCGGATAGAACGGCGAGGTCGAAGCATTCATCAAAAACGATTCGTTGAAGCGCTTGTGCTCGACGTAACGCTTCTGGCCGCGGACGTGCGCGTCACGCTTGTGGATCTGCGAAGCCTGCGAGAAGCCGGCGCCCTGCTTGTGCACCGACTGGGTCGAGAACAGGCCCGCCATCTCCGGCGCAAGTTTGTCGATGCGCATCGGGCTGTGGTCCTCAAACAGCGGATGGAAGGCGTTGTAGCCTATCCAGGCCTCGTCCCAGAGCACGTAATCGCACAGATGACCGATCTTCTTGAGCACCTTGCGCACGTTGTAGATCGTGCCGTCGTAGGTGCACAGCTGGATGCAGGCGAGCCTGAAAGGACGTTCCGCCTTGTAGAGATCCTTGTCCTTGACCAGCGGGTTCGCGCGGATCTGTTCGCGCAGATATTTTTCGTCCCATGCATCCCAGTCGACCGCTCCGATCATGCCGAACGGGTTGCGCGCGGTCGGCAGGAAGACCGGGATCGCGCCAGCCTGCACCAGCGCGCCCTGATGCAGCGACTTGTGGTTGTTGCGGTCGAACAGTACCAGATCCCCACGCCGCAGCACCGCGTTGGTCACCACCTTGTTGGACGTGCTCGTGCCGTTCAGCACGAAGTAGGTCTTGTCCGCGCCGAACACCTTGGCGGCATGCTGTTGCGCTTCCACGGCCGGTCCCTCGTGGATCAGCAGATCGCCAAGATCCACGTCGGCGTTGCACAGATCATTGCGAAAGATGCTTTCGCCGAAGTGCTTGAAGAAGAGCTGGCCGGCGGGAGACTTGCGGTAGAACTGGCCGCCCTGGTGTCCCGGACAATCGAACGCGACGTTCGCCTCCCCGTCGTAGGCCATCAGTCCGCCGAAGAACGGCGGCAGCAACCCGCGCCCGTATTTGACGAGGCTGGCAATGACCTGCTTCGCGTAAAATGCCGGTGTCTGCTGGCCGAGATAGATAAAGCCGTCCACTTCACCGAAGCCCTCGACGACGGCGATATCGGCGATGCGATGCGAATCGGCTAGCCCCCAAAGCGGCGTATTGAAACCCAGCGCCCGCACCGCAGCCGCCATCTTGCGCGCGGGCTCGCGGCGGTCGCCGTCGATCAGCGCGATGTAAGCGCCGACCGAAGCATCCTCGGAGATATCGCGGTCAAAACGATCCGTGACCTCGACCTGGAAATTCTCGGCGGTGATGTGGTCGAGCAGTTGCTGCGTCTGTGGATTTGCGCGGTCCACGATCGCGACCACCTTGAGCAGTTTGTGGAAAGGGATCGGTATCGTCGGGGATTTGACCGAGCGCGGAATCATCGTTGTCTTCCTATTTCACGTTCACGCAGTCCACCAGATAGCGCCGGCCTTTGCTGCCGGTTTCGAAGCGCAGCCCGTGGATGTCAGTCTCGAAACCGGGGAACTTCTTGTCGAACTCGCGCGCGTAGAGCAGGTAGTCCTGGATCGACTTGGTGGTCTTCG
Organism: Gallionella sp.; assembly: GCA_035498295.1. Classification (GTDB taxonomy): domain Bacteria; phylum Pseudomonadota; class Gammaproteobacteria; order Burkholderiales; family Gallionellaceae; genus Gallionella. The sequence goes on from DATKAK010000109.1 coordinate 4,402, forward strand.
TCAGCCGTTCGCCCGGCATGATCACCGGGATGCCGGGCGGGTAGGGCACCACCATGACGGCGAGGATGCGGCCCATCAGGTTGTCGATCTCCACGCTCTCGGTGCGGCCGCGCACCAGGTGGTCGTAAGCCTCGGCCGGCCGCAGTGCCATCTCGGGCAGCGCGGTATACATGTCCTTCTGCGCTTTCGCGACGTTGTCATCGCGATAGACCGTGTGGATGCCGTCGCAAAGATCCTTGAGCCCCATCGTGCCATAGACTTCGGGGTGCGCGTCGTAAAGCAGCGGCATGGCCCGCTTCAGCGGCGCGTTCGCGTCGTAGAGGTCCTTGAAATTGATGAGCTCCGTGATCAGTGTGCTCCATTTGCCCTTGGTGGTGCCCATAGAGAACAGCACGAGGAACGAATATAGCCCGGTCTTTTCGATCTCGATACGCCGCCCGGAGAGGAACTTGACCACCACCGCGGCGGGGATGCCGGTCTTTTTCATCGTGCCGTTTGCCGACATGCCGGGCGTGAGTATCGTCACCTTGATCGGGTCGACGAGGACATGATTGGCGGCGAGGCCTTCGAAACCGTGCCAAGCGTCCTTCGGCTTCAGCACCCAGGCCGACTTCTCGGCGGAAGGTTTATCGGCCATCGCGTCGGGCTGCCAGACGTCGAACCACCAGCCGCCCTTGAGCTGTTGTCTCACCGCGGTCATCGCGCGGCGGAAGCTGAGCGCCTCGTCTATCATCTCCTGTACCAGCGCGCGGCCCGCCGGCTGCTCCATCATCGCCGCGGCGACATCGCATGAGGCGATGATGCCGTACTGGGGCGAAGTCGACGTGTGCATCATGAACGCATCGTTGAAATGGGTCATGTCCAGTCTGCTCGTTTCGCCGTGCTGCACGTGGATCATCGACGCCTGCGAAAGCGCGCACAGCAGCTTGTGGGTGGACTGCGTGGCAAAGGTGATCGCGTGCGGCGACCGGGCGGGATTCGCCGACGAGATGCCGTGGAAGCCGTCGTAAAACTCGTGGAAGTTCGCATAGGCATACCATGCCTCGTCGAAGTGCAGCACCTCGACCGCGTCACCCAGGTTTTCCTTGATCGCATCGATGTTGTAGCACAATCCGTCATAGGTCGAATTGGTCATCACCATCAGACGGACCTTGCCGCTGGTTTCCTTGGCGAATGGGCTGGCGGCGATCTTCTTCCTGATCGACCGCGGCGTGAACTGGTCCTTAGAGATCGGCCCGATGATGCCCAGGCCGTTGCGCGACGGGACGAGATAGATCGGCGTCGCGCCGGTCATGATCAGCGAGTGCAGGATGGACTTGTGGCAGTTGCGGTCGCACAGCACCAGATCGCCGCGGCCGACCATGCCATGCCAGACGATCTTGTTCGCTGTCGAGGTGCCCCCGACGACGAACAGGGTCTCGTCCGAGCCGAAGATGCGCGCTGCATTTCGCTCGCCTTCCGCGATCGGCCCGGTGTGGTCCAGCAGCGAGCCGAGCTGCCCCACCGACACCGAGACGTCGGAGCGCAAGGTGTTCTCGCCGAAGAACGAGTAGAACAGCTGGCCGACCGGACTCTTGCGGAAGCCGATGCCGCCGCCGTGCCCTGGCGTGTGCCAGGAGTAGCTCGCCTGCAGCGTGTAATCCATCAGCGCCTTGAACATTGGCGGCGCCAGGCGCTCGAGGTAAAGCTGCGCCGAGCGCGAGATGGAGCGGGCGAGGAACTCGGGAGAGTCCTCGAACAGGCGCATGAACGCGTTGGCGTGTTTGAGCACGCCCGCCGGCACGACTTCCGCGGTGCGCTCGTCGCCGAAGAGATAGATCGGCAGGCGGTTATTGCGCCGGCGCTTGGCGGCGAGCATCTTCTCAAGCCGCTGCCATTGCTTGGGGCCGGCTTCGCTGCCGTCGATCGACACCAGCCAGCACGACTCGTTGTTGAAGATCTCGGCCAGCCGCTCGGCGTCATCGTAGGACAGGCCGGTGACTACGCGGAAACCCTCCTTCTCGATCGCCTGCGCGAGCTGGCGCATGCCGCGGCCGGCGGCGCGGTTGCCTTCGTAGTCCTCATCGATGATGGCGATCGGGAACGCCTGCATGAATTCGATGATGACGGTCTCCTCGTGATGCTAGAACGTGACCTTGGACGAAAACTGCATGCGGGCATCGGAGGCTGCCTGGCCACCCTTGTTTTCGCGCTGGCCCCATAGCAACTCCACGCCGGTCGTGACGTTCTTCGCCGGATAGTAGAGCAGGTTGACGGACGAATAGGTGCCCCTCTTGAAAGCATCATCGAGCTGCCCGCCGGCGTTGTCCTGGTGATGCTCGCTGTAACCGATGGCACTGCTCAACTGTTGTGTCCAATAATGGTTGTAGTAGGCAAGCCACCCTATTGACTGGATCGTTTGCGCCTTCAGGTTGGCATCGGGCGCCAGATCCACGCCACCGTCGTCCATGTAGCTTGCGATCGCATAACCGTCCACGATCTGCCAGGTGAAATTGTCCTTGCCGATCGATTTGAGGGATCCGCTCAGGTTCACGCCGTATCCGGTCTTGCGGCCGGAAGGGTCGCCGTTGGCAGCGGCCGGATTCTGGTAGCCGACCTCGCGCACGATGCCCGCTGCGCGGAAGTGACCCCAGTCGCGGTCCATGCGGAACGCTCCCAGGAGATCCGGATAGCGATTCCAGGCGGCAATACTGGCAGCAAAATCCGGATCGACCTGCGTGACCTTGCCGGTGTCGAGCGCGGAATTCGGAGACTCAAGGGAAAACATCACGGTCATGCCGTCATGACTGACAGGCGTCACGCGCAACTGCGGGTTGCGCACGAATACCATCCCGCTCGGGCCCCAGTAATCGAGCGTATTGGGAAATACGTCCATGTCCATCAGCACCGAATCGTACTGTCCGATCCCGTAGATTCCCATTTCGGCCCAGGCGCGCAGCCAGTGCACACTTGTGCTTCCGTCGGACCCGAACAAATCGAATGCGAAATCGGTCTTGATCTCACCCATCGAACTCGGAATGGCCGTCTTGATGCCCAGGGTGGACTGCCGGATGCTCATGATGGTGGCGCCGTCCTTGCCGCAACCCGCATCAAGTGGCGGCGTTGTGCAATTGACCGGGATCTGCGAGGACCGCAACGTCGCGTTCCATAATGGATTCATCCGATCGGCATCATAGATCGCATCGAGCATGATCTGCCCGTAGATCTCGAGCTTCGGCTTGGGCTCCTCGGCGGCCGCCTGAGCGACACCCCCGCCGATTGCCAGAGCCGCCAGAGCAATAAGAGACGCGTGAATTTTCCTGTTCATTCGATAATTCATGTTCTGCTCCTTGGCGATTGAGATGCTTTGCATGTTTGCGAATGTGAAATATATGCTTGTCCAAAAGCAGTCGCAATAGGGCTTTGGTCGTATTGCCATTTTGTTGCCCGCCTCGGAATTCCCGATTCGTTACATCGGGGGAATGGCTTTCATCCTCCCAGCGCAATTGTCGCGCTCACGACGATAGCCCCGAGTATGACCATCGCGATCCCCACCCGCCACGGGTGATACCCGGTCAGGCGTCCGTAGGAATAGCCGGTCGCGAGCATCATTGCGACCGCGATCGCATTGGAGACGCGCATGGCTGGCAACACGGATTGCATGAAGATGAACGGGATCACCACCGGGAACGTGGACAGGAACACCAGCAGGAATATGCCCACAGCGCCCAGCCAATCTTCCTTGCTCAAGCTGGCGCGCTTGGGCGGCTCGGGCAACTGCTTCAAGCGCTGGCGCATCGATTCGAGTTCCTCCGGTTCCAGGATGGATGCGACCACCGGCGGTAATTTGTCCGCGATCAGGCGCCGGGCATGTTGCGGATCGGTGGTCGTGCGCACGGCGACATAGGTCATCAGGTTCTGGCCCTTTTCGGCCAGACAGCCCATCAGATAGAACAATCCGTCGATCAAACCCCACGCCAGGTTGCAACCCAGCGCGCCGATCAGCATCTTGTGGATTTCGTCGCGACCTGCCTGGGCGACACTGAGCGAGCCGGTGAAAGTAAGCACCATGATCAGCCCGAACAGGACTTCGTTCACGCGGCTCATGGGTTCGAGCACGCGCCTGGAAGATTGATCGGCAACATCTTGTTTGGGGTCGGTGCTCATGGCTTTGGTCCTTGTCTGAATGGATGGTTCTGTCACTGCACCCGCGGCGGCAACAGGTACAGCGTCATCGCAAAGATCAGGTACACCATCATCAGCAGCACGCCGACGAACCACGCCGAGCGTCCGCTGTTGGTCACCAGCGCGGCGGTGATCGTGGCGATGAGTATCATCACCACCGCGCCCGGCCAGAATTGCAGGTCCATCGGCATAGGCCCGATGAAGTAGCTAAGGACCACCAGCACCGGTGCGACGAACAGCGCGATCTGCGACGCGCTGCCCAGAGCGATGCTCACGCTCAGGTCCAGCCGGTTCTTGCGAGCCCCGGAGAAAGCCGTGGGCATCGCCGACGCGGCGCCGACCAGCGCCACAATGATGAATCCCACGAAAGCCGGGGTCATCCCGAACGCCTCCGCCGCCTGCTGCACCGACTCGACGAACACGTCGCTCGCCAGCGCGACCAGCACCGTGACGCCGGCCAGCGTTCCCAGTGCCAGCGCGATCGGCCAAGGCGCTTCCCCGGCCTCGGCATGTTCCGCGCTGGCAAATAATTCGCGGTGGGTCTTCAGCGAAAACAGCATGCTCAGTGCGTAGGTCGCGATCAGCAGCACCGCCAAACCCAGGCTCAACTGTTGGGTGAACGCCTTCGCCGCGGAGTCGGCATGCGAAACCGCCGACGGGATCAACAGCGCGACCGTGGCCAGAAACAGCAGGACCGCTTGCACGCGGGCGCTGACCCGGTTGTATTCCTGGACATGATATTTGAGCCCTCCAACCAGAAACGATGCGCCCAACACGAACAGCGTGTTGACTACGATCGGGCCGGCGATGGCCGCCTTCACCAGCATGTATTGCCCGGCACGCAGCGCAGTGAGCGCGATCACCAGTTCTGCCAGGTTGCCCAGCGTGGCGTTGAGCAGGCCGCCGACCGCATCGCCGGTCCTGGCGGCCACCGAATCGGTGGCCTTGCTCAGCAACACGGTCAGCGGCACGATGGCCAGCACGGACAGCACGAACAGCAGCGTGTGCGACTTGGGCTTGAGACCTTCGGCTGCAAACACCACGGGCACGAAGGCCAGCAGCCAGAGCAGCTTATTGTGGCGGATCTCCTTGAGTAAAAGATTCATGGGAGCAGCGGATTCATGGGAGCAGTTTCATGATGTTGGTTAGTATTGCCAGGTTAGTTGCGGGCCGGTGCCATGTGATCGCTGGCAACTGCGCTCATGGTTTCGTCGCCACTCTTGTCTCCGCCGGGGCGGGGGTACTGGCGCTTTCGAAACTTCCGCCCAGCGCAAGATGGAGGTTGACGCGTTGTCTCAACTGGTCACTTTGCACACCGAGCAACGCCAGGCGCGCAGCAAACAGATTCAGTTGCTGTTGCTCCACAGAACGAAGATCGGTTTTTCCGATGCGGTAACTGGTTTGCACCAGATCGAGCGCGCGCTGATTGTCGGCGACAATGCGTTGCAACAGTTGCACCCGTTCCGCCAGCGTCTGTTCTGCGGCGAGTGCGTTCTCCACATCGCCGATCGCGCTCAACGCCATGCGCGCATATTGGGCGACGGCTTCCTTCTGCTCGATCGTGCGGATCTCCACCTGGGTATCGAGCGCACCGCCCTGGTAGATCGGAGCAACGATCCGCCCTCCTACGCCGGAGCTCGGGTTTTCATAATCGGTTTTAAGCTGGAGCACTTCGCTGCTGATGTCTGCCACACTGGCATTGAGGCTGATGCGCGGCAGGCGCGCGGCTTTTGCTTCGCCCACACGGTCAAAGGCGGCGGCAACGCGACGTTCGGCGGCGACCATGTCGGGCCGGCGCTCCAGCATCTCCAGCGGCATGCCCACGGGTACCGGGCCGGGGAATGCGTCCAGGTCCTGGCGCGCCTTCAGCTCGGCGGCGGGATAGCGTCCCAGCAGCAATTCCAGCGCACGCAAGGCTTGCGAGTAAGCCAGGCGATATTGCGCGACATTGTCCTCGAATTTGCCGAGGTTGGCGCGCGCCAGCATGACATCCTGCTCGGCGCCCGAACCCACCTGCTGGCGCTTTTCTGCGAGGGTGACAAGCTGCTGCGCGGACTTCACCATCTCTTCGGCGGTCTGAAGTTGCAGCCAGGCTTCACTGGCGGTGAACCAGCTGCGGGCCGTGGTGGCGGCCAAGGATTGGCGCGCGTACTCGAAATCGGCCTGTGTGGAGGCGTACGCTTCTTGCGCCGCGTTGCGCCCGTAGCGAAGCCGGCCCCATACATCCAGTTCCCAGGTTGCGCCGACGAATACGCCTTGCAATGCGGAAGTGCCGTCTCCGAGGTTGTAGCCCCCCATGCCGAGCAGATTCACCGCAGGGCGCAACGAAGCCTTGGCAAGTTCGACGTACTGCGAAGCTTGCTCCACCTTGGTGGCAGCCACCCGCAGATCAGGGTTGTTGGCGATCGCTTCGCGGACCAGCGCGTCAAGCTGAGGGTCGTTAAAGCTGGCGAGCCAGTTGTCCGCGATGTTGCCATTCGCGCCGCCCGCTTTCCAGGCGCTGGCCGGCGTCAACGTGGAGATCGTGGCGGATTGTTTCTGAATATCGGAGCGCGTCGGCGGCGCCTTGGTGGCGCAGCCGGCCATGAGAGTCGTGCACATCAGCAGCGCCAGACATGACGCGCGGACTGAAGTCCGCTCTTCGAACTTATCCACGGGCTCGCAGAGTGGTTTGCTGTTCATGCGCGATGCCTCAGTGCAGCTTCAGGATCAGCCAGTCGAGCTTGGCGCTGACACGGATGATGATCTTGCGAAGAATCTGTATCGGCTCGACCCTGTCGGTGTACACGGCGCCTGATCCGCGAGCGCCGGAAGCGAGGAACAGGCCCTTCTCTTTCTCGTCCAGAAGCAATCGCACCGCCAGACTGTTGGGCGGGATGGGAGCGATTCCGGCGGTGGTACTGGCGCCGCCGATCGGCAATTGTCCTTGTGCCGTTGCCCACATGATCGAATCCACCTTGCACTTGATCACGCGGCCGGGGTACATCGCGAGAGCGATCTCGGCCTCCTGGCCCGGCTTGATCGCGCGAACTTCGTTCTGCGAGTAGATCGCCATGATCCACTGCTCGTCCTCGACGAAAGTCATGGCCGGGGATACCGGCAGCGGCACCGCCATCGCGCCGGGTCGCAACGCGAGGGAAATCACCGTGCCGTTTGCCGGTGCATAATAAACCGTTTGATCAAGGTTCCATTTGGCATCCCCCAGTTGTGCCTCGGTCTGCGCGAGCTGGCCTTCCAGTTGCACGACTTCTGCCTGGGTCTGCTGGAGGTCGAATTCGTTGCCCGCGCCGGACTCGGCCAGTTCCCTGTACTGCTTCAAACGCACGCGGGCGAGACTCAGCTTGGGCTTCAGCGCGGCGACATTGGCCTCGGCAGTCTTCACGGCCAACTCGTACGGAACGGGATCGATCCTGAACAGGACATCGCCTTTCTTGATCGGGCGGTTCGGTTCGATGGGAACCTCCGTGACACGGCCGGGGACGCGCGCATTCACCGGGATGACGTAGTTGATCACGCGCACGTCATGCGAGGAGGGCGCGACGATATTCAGGAACAGGATCAGCGCGGTCAACCCGACGATCGGGATGGTGATGACGATGACCTGGCTGATGAAATTCCATGGCAGCCACTTGAACTTGAAGAAGATCAGCCAGACGAAGAACGAGTAGATGCCAAGCAGCAGGATTTCCATGTCAGTTCTTCTTTCCTTCGGATCCGGGCTTGCCGGCCAGTCTGCGTTCCAGTTCCGCAACCTGCATGCGCAGCCGTTTCAACTCCTCCGCGTCCGTACTGCCTCCAGCAGGTAGGCCTGCGTCATCGTGTCCCTCCGCCTTGTCGGTGCCGTAAGCCAGCTTGTACATGACCGGTTTGGAGTAGGCCCACAGCCAGGCCAATGGCCACAGCATTCCGCCGAACACCAGCGAAAGCAGGCACAAAGTCTTGATCGCGTCGGTCTGGGGATGATGTTTCTTCTCGGCGATCTTCTCGGGCAGGATATGTATGATGAGGAAGACTCCGATGGCTGCGACGGGTGCGATCACGAGGACCACCCAGGCGAGGACATCGGCGACCGTGTCCAGCGCCTCGCCTTTGAACATCGAGGCATGGGCTTGAGACAGGGGCAGCGCCAACCCAAACAGAAGTGAGGCGATCTTCCACCGGGCAGTAGCGGTCCGCTTGTGCTGCGACGAGGTTTGCTCCAATGGTTTCATGTGAGGGGCTCGCATGGCACAGGATTTGTCGACTATGGGTTAGACAAGGGATGCGCATCCTAAAGCACAACGCAAGAGCTTGTCCATTAGACCAAAGGTCCATACGTGAGGCCGGGTCAAGTATCGCGGCGAATGCCGGGACGGGCGTTCTTCCGTATTTTCTTCAAAGCTGGGATTCGATCGGCAGCAGCCCGAGGAACCACACCCCGAACTTGCGCCAGGTGCTCACCTCGGGTTCTTCTGTGAGCCGCCGTAAACCGTCGGGACCATTCCCCACCCAGACGATGCGTTTATTCCCTGAAGCATCGGTATTCAACTCCAGCCGCCAGGCGATCTGGTCGAGGTTCTGTTCGATCGCGCCGGCCAGCGCCTCGGCGAGCGGCGCGCTCTCGCAAACGAGGCCGATCTCCGTATTGAGCTGGATCGAGCGCGGATCGAGATTGAGCGATCCGATGAACACCGCGCTCCGGTCGAAAATGAAGGTCTTTGCATGCAGCGAAGCACGTGAACCGGTGATGCCGCCCCCGCGCTTTTCGCGCTCGTGCTCGATCGCTTCGGGCTTGAGCTCATAGAGTCTTACCCCCGCTTCGAGCAAAGCCTTGCGGTAGCGCTCATACCCCGCATGCACCGCGCCGACATCGGTCGCGGCGAGCGAGTTGGTCAGCACCGTGACATGCACGCCGCGCTTCACCAGTTTGCCCAGCCATGCGACGCCCGTGTCACCGGGGACGAAGTAGGGCGAGACGATCAGCAGTTCGTGCTGCACCGGCGCGTCGAATTCGGCGAACTTGGGCAGCAGGTGTCCCTCGGTATCTTCGGGCGCACGGGTTATCTTGGCCGGATCGTCATAGAGCAGATCGGCCTTGCCCCAGTAGAATCCGTCGCTGCCCGTCGCCAGCATCCCGGGCAACTGGGATCTTGCGCGATCCACATAGGGGTTGTCGTGTTGCGAATCCACATACTCGGCGAGTTGCTTGCGCAGCTTGTCCAGTTTTGCGGGGTCGCCGCTGCGGCCGAGCAGCGCAGAGATCGGGTACGAAGCGGGCGCATTCCAGTAAAGATCGAACGCATCGGAGACATCGTTGACGGCCTTGCCCACCGTCAGCACATCGAGGTCGCCGAACGCAACCTCGCTCTGCGCCTCGAAGTATTCGTCGCCGATATTGCGTCCGCCCAGGATGGCACGCTGGTTGTCCGCGATGAAACTCTTGTTGTGCATGCGCCGGTTCACCCGGGAAAAATCGGAAAGCAGGCCAAGGTTGCGGAAGTTGCGCGTGGCGACCGGATTGAACAGGCGGATCTCGATGTTCGGGTGCACGTCGAGCGCCAGCAGGACCTCGTCATCCGCTCGCGCGCCGACGTCGTCGAGCAGCACGCGCACCCGCACGCCGCGATCGGCGGCGAGCAGCAGCGCATCGGAAAAAAAGCGCCCGGTCAGATCGTCATGCCAGATGTAGTACTGCACATCCAGAGAACGCTCGGCTGCCTGTGCCAACATCATGCGCGCAAGCAGCGCATCGACGCCGCTCCTCAGCGGACGGAACCCGCTCTCGCCCGGATGCGCCTTCAGCATCGGTTGGGCGATCTGACCGAGACGCGTCGTCTCCGTGCCTTGCAAAGCATGTGACTCGGTGCGTTTGACGTTGGCAGGAAGACTTGCGCAGCCGCCGGCCGACAATAACGCTGCGATCACCACCACATGCAGGAAGCTTGGAAGCCTGCGCATTTGTCGCGGACTCGGACGTACATGTCCGAGGCTTTGTTCAAAGTTGATATGTGCTGTTATCAATGAAATTCTTCGGTGAGCGGATGATGGAGAGAAATCGGGCCGTGAAATCCTACCACAATGCAATTCCCGGACTTATAGGGCTAAAGTCCCATAGTCAAAAGACTGTCCCGCCTTTAGCATGATCACTCATTGAGACACATTGAAGAAAGCAGGCACATGACTATGCGCCACATAAGCAATTATAGCCGGTTCGCAGCTGTGCTTCTCTGCACGATGCTCTCCCTGCTTATCCAGGTGCCTGCCATCGCACAGACGGAAGCAGTAAAAGATCCCGACCCGTGGCAATTCGAGTTCACTCCGTACATCTTCGCAGCCGGCATGAACGGCAAATCCGGCATCGGTCCCGTCACGGCGAACGTCGATATGAGTTTCGACGACATCCGCAAGAATCTGGACCAGGGACTCATGGCGCTGTTCGAGGCGCGCAAAGGTCCCTGGACATACGGATTTGAAGGCGTGTATTTCAAGCTCAAGAACGAGGGCGTCAAGTCGTGGCAAGGACCCCTGGGCAACACCAGCACCGGCACCCTGGAAGCCACGATGACGGAGCAGCTATATGGACTCACTGTCGGCTATCGGGTGCTCGATGAGCATACCAAGGTCGATGTGCTCGGCGCCGCGCGCTACACACAGCTCGACGCCAACCTGAACCTGGCCGTGACCACTGGCTCGTCGCTGTTGCCGGACGGCAGCTACAGCGTAAGCGGCTCACAAAGCTGGTGGGACCCGGTCATCGGGGCGCGTGTGCTGGTGCCGTTCGCCGAGGCCTGGACCCTGGTCGGCTATGCCGATTATGGCGGATTCGGCATTGGTTCCAATCCCACCTATCAGTTGCTGGCGGGTGTGAACTGGCAATTCTCCAAAAGCGTCAACGCCAAGGCGGGCTATCGCTACCTCTACCAAGACTACCAGAATGGCAACTTTGTCTGGGACATGAAATCGAGCGGCTTTTATTTCGGCGCAGGATTCAAGTTTTAGGGGAGTTTAAGGGCGCCCACTAGGACTAAAGTCTAATAGCATTCGATCGAGTCAGCGCCTAGCATTCGCCCAGCAATTCTGAACAAGCCGTATATCCGTCTTATCGCCGCAATCGATGATGTCCAAATAATCAAACTCAACAAGGAGATTTATCATGGCTAACGAAACAAAGCAGATAAAAGAGACAACATTGGAAAATACAAAATTGAACGTCGTCCCATTGAATTGGAAGGAGGTGTATTACACCAATTGCCCGCTCGTTTCAGCCAGCAATGTCGACCAGGAGCTGGGCTGGACCAAGGAGGAATACAAGAAGATCGGTGTGAAGTATGCGTTCTTGCGCTCCACCCGCGAAAACGACTGGTATCCGCACTACATCCACAACCTCGACAACCTGATCCGCTTCGGCGGCCTGTTCCCGCCCACCGCAGTACACGCGGACATCCGCAGAACCAGACTGCTGGGGGTGACGCACGTGCCGCGCGAAGGCGGTGTCCTGCTGGTGCGCGCCAGGGACGACATCTACCGGATGCAGGATCTGAAAGGCAAGAAGATCGGTCTTTCGAAGAGCATGAACCGAATCAAGAACGACTGGTGGCGCATCCAGGAGGAACAGGGTATCGAGCTGATGCTCCGGATGAACGGCATGACCCGCAAGGACGTGGAGATCGTGGAGTTCCCGTACGCGGATGACTGGTATAACGATCCCAAGATGCTGGACCCGATGGAAAACCCATCCGAGTTGTGGCTGAAGCGTGACCACAAGCACGACCTGGCCTTCCGTCCGCTGGAGGCCGCGCTGGAAAAAGGCGTCATCGACGCGATGTACAGTCAAAGCAAGGTCTTGAGCGTGCTCTCCGAGGCAACCGGCAAGTTCGCCATCATCGAGGATTTGTCCAAGCGCCCGGACTGGCGCCTGCAGGTGGCCAACATCCCGGCGACCATCACCTGCACCGACGTGATGGCCGAGAAACATCCCGAGCTCGCGGTCGCGTTCATGAAAGGCATGATCAAGGTCGGGCGCTGGGCCAATGAGCACAAGCACGCTGCGGCGGCGATCCTCGACAAGCAGACTTACTACCTGGATGTCGAGGATACATACCGGGGCATCAAGGACGTTGACTTGGTGCCTAACCTGTCGCCGCTGAATCTGGCCTCTGTCGAAATCGGCAAGAACTTCATGTTGAGCCACGGCTACATCAAGAACGATTTCGATGTGCACGAGTGGGCCGCACCGGAATTCCTCGAAAAGGCAGCCAGGGAATTGCTCGAAGAACAATGGAAGAAGGTGACCATCTCAAAGCTTCCTGAGGCAGCCGGTTCGCTGGAATCAGGAGGACGGGTCGGGTAGTCCGGAGAAAGCTCGGCAAAATACCTTCGCCATTCCATACTGCTGGATGGTGAAGGTATCGGCACATCACAATGGGTAGAAGGAGACAAGATGATGACCAATCCTGAAAGATCGGCCACTCAGCTGCCCCAACAGCTTCCCAAGAACAAATTACAAGACGATGGTTGAAAATTCTTCGGATAGAACGTGCATTGAAGGGTCTTGATACGACAGACTATGGCTAAGAAGGAGGCAATATGAGAAGGGCAATAATCGCAGCAGTTCTATTATCACTGGCATATGCAGTGCCGATTCTCGCAGCTGAAGGTGGTAAGCCGACATCTGCACCAGTCCAAACTTTTGAACAGAGGCAGGCTGAAATGCTGAAGTTTGCCGACCAGCGTATTGCCATCCTTCAAGAGGGGAAGACTTGTGTAAAGGCGGCAAAAAAAGACGATGACCTCAATGCGTGCAGGGAAAAGTTTATGGCGGAGATGAAAAAAAGGCGTACTGAAATGAAACAGAAACGCGAAATGATGGATTCTCCGCAGGGCGGAATGGGCGGTTCAAAGTAATCCAAAGCAGCCTGCACATTTTGAGTGACTTCTTTCTGGAAGCCAGAACGGCAACCTTGGCGGCGCACAGAGAATGGTTTCACTTTGGAAAACTCGAATGACCTAATATCTTGTTGATGAGGTTATCACATGCGAGTGTTGGCACTAACAGGTTGTTCCCTGTTGCTCCTTGTCACAGGCATGTCCGGTTGCTCCAGCATACCCGGCGCAACAGGCGAGGAGCAGGTGCAGACGGTAGACGAACTGGTCGAGCGCACGCTGCTTGACCTCTACAAGCAGGAGCCTGCGACCAGGGAAGAGATCGCCAATTCCGTTGGATACATAGTGATGAACAACAAGATCACCAAGGTCCCGATCATCGGCGCAGGCGGCGGATACGGCGTGGCGATCGACACTAAGACCGGACAGAAGACCTATCTCAGAATGTCGCGGTTCGATGTGGGTGGCGGCTGGGGTGCGCGCAGCGTGCGGCCAGTCCTGATCTTTCAGGATGAAAAAAAGTTCAAGGACTTCATTGACGGAGAATGGGAAGCGCAAGCTGGCACTGAAGCAGCAGCCAAGGTGGGAGAGGCAGGTGCCGCGGGTGGCGCGGGAAGCGGCGATTTTCCGGGCGACAAGGGATATTCGATCCATATGATCACCGATGCAGGCGTTTCGGCCACCGCCACCGCGGGTGTTATTCACATCAGGGCGGTAAAACTGAAATAGTAGCGGTGATGTGAATACAGGAACGGAGAGACTATTATGACTGAACAAAATACAGGTATTCCCAAAAACAAACAGACCATCCTCGGGCTTTATGTAACAGCGCAGGAGGCTTATGAAATGTGGAAGGCCGATCCCGAACGCGTCAAGATCATCGACGTGCGGACTCCCGAGGAGTATGGCTTCATCGGCCACCCGGATACGGCCTGGAACATTCCACTTGCCTTCGTGACTTATCAGAGAAAGAACGGCAAGACCGAATACGGCCCGAAGTGGAATCCGGATTTTGTCGCCGAGGTCAAAAAAATATCCGGGCCGAAGGACATCCTGCTGCTCATGTGCCGGTCGGGTGACCGTTCGGCGATGGCAGTCAACCAGCTCGCGGCAGCCGGTTTAACAAATGCTTACACCATCACCGACGGTTTTGAGGGGGATAAGGTGGACGATCCCGGCAGTGTCTTTAACGGGAAACGGATGCGGAACGGCTGGAAGAACTCGGTGCCCTGGGTTTACACCATTGATCCTGAGAAGATCATCCTTACAGAAGTTGCATCCAGGCAAACATCATAAGGAAATTTTTTATGCTCCATATTCGACCTTGCTTGATACGGATGCGAAGAAAACCGTCTCCTGGGGGGTACAAGCGGCTCGTCGTCGTATTTACACTCGGGTTAGGATTCCTTTTTGGTGTTGGCATAGCGTCGGCTACAGAAACCGACGCCAGCCAAGCGCTGATGCAGCAACGTCCAGTGGCGCAGATCTTCACATTTCTCTTCCTGATGCTTGGGCCGTTCAAGATCATTCATCCCTTCTTGGAAATCACAGAGGGAGCGGATGCCGGGTTTACCCGCAAGATCGCGTTGCGAGCAACGCTGTTTGCGACTATCGCCCTTTTGCTGGCTGGCATTGTCGGTGAGAGCTCGCTGAGCAGTTACGGCATCCCGCTGCCCGTACTGGCCCTTTCCGGGGGAATCATCCTCTTTCTTGTAGCACTGTTGAATATCCTTCAACAGTTTGAATCTTCGACGTTGCACAGCGAGGAATCCGGGAGCCCGCCCCGGGCACCAGCTTTGAATATAGCGTTGGTGCCGCTGGCTTTCCCAACGATCGTGACGCCGTATGGCATCGCCGCACTCGTCGTGTTTCTCGCGCTGAGTCCGGACCTTCAAACGCGGCTGGCCATCGGTGCCATCGTGTTGGCGATCATGCTGTTGAACCTGTTCACGATGCTCATGGCTCGGCGTATTCCGCCAATCGGCGGTGTTTTGCTGTCGATCCTGGGTGCCGTTCTCGGCATCATTCAAGTCTCCCTTGGGCTCCAGATCATCCTCAACTCGCTCAAGGCGCTGGGGGTATTGTGATGGTGCACCTTTGTCGGCGATTTAATCTTCACACGACTTAAGTCAGGAGGACACTTGCTATGGCCGATCAAACTTCGAGCGATCCTGCGGGAGGACTCCCGACCAATTTAAGGCTGGCATATGAGCGCACTCGTGGAGCATACGAGCGCACGATGATGGCCTGGGTACGGACCGGAACGTCGCTTATCACGTTTGGTTTTGCTGTCTACAAGTTCTTCCAGTTCGAGATTCCAGGGTCGGCTCAGCATGAACCACTCATCAAGACCACACTCATCGGACCGCGCGAGTTCGGATTCATGCTAATCGGCATCGGTTTGTTAACTCTCGTGCTCGGCACGATCGAGCATGCGCGGGACCTGAAGGCGATGCGCAAAGAATATCCCGGCATGCCGACGTCAAACACGCGCTATATAGCAGCCCTGGTCCTGGTGCTTGGGATGATGGCGTTAGTGGCAGTGGTTTACCGCTTTTAGTGCAGCGGAACGTCTCATATGAATATTTTTAGCCTCGGCTCTGAGCCAAGTGAACAACAATGAAACCCTCCATGCGTGATACTTCCGGGGGCAAACCTCTACACAAAGCGCCGGACTTTTCGTTCGTTCAGGGAGGGCTGTTCATTCAACTGTTGCGGTGGACGCACCTATCCGACGATATTCGAACAAACGTGCGCCGGCCCGTCATCGTCATCGCGCTTCTTGCCTGGTTGCCGCTGCTGGTGTTCTCTGCTCTGGAAGGGCAGATGCTGGGCGGGACCGTTGCAGTACCTTTCGTTTACGACGTAGATGTGCACATCCGTCTTCTGTTGGCGCTGCCGTTGTTGATCATTGCCGAGGTTGCGACGCTCAACCGCTTGCCTCTACTGCTGCAACAATTCACGGTACGACATTTGGTGCCTGAAAAATCGATGGCACGGTTTGAGGCCGTTGTAGCCTCGGCAATGCGGCTGCGCATCTCGGTATTCGCCGAGGTGCTGCTGATCGCCGTCGTTTATGGGGTCGGTATCCTGGTCGTCTGGCGGCATTACTGGACGCTAGACACGGCGACATGGTACGCGACGCCGTCCGCAGAGGGCTCGAAGCTGACGCTCGCAGGGATGTGGTACGGCTATGTCAGCATGCCGATCGCCCAGTTCCTGTTGTTGCGCTGGTACTGGAGGATGTTTGTATGGGCGCGCCTGCTATGGCAGGTATCGCGCATCGAGTTGAGCCTGGTTCCCGCACATCCGGATCGCGTCGGCGGTCTGGGATTTCTTGCCAGCGCGTGGTCCGCCTTCGCCATGCTCGCCGCGGCGCACGGTGCACTGGCGGCCGGGCAGATCACCAGCCGCATCTTGTTCGCCGGAGCCACGCTGCTCCAGTTCAAGTACGAGATCGCCGTAGTGGTCGTCTTCATGCTGTGCATAGTGATTGGCCCGCTGCTTTTCTTTGCACCACAGCTTGCCGCAGCGAAGCTCGTGGGCATGCGCAAATACGGCGCGCTAGCCGCGCGATACGTGCGCGAATTCGATGCCAAGTGGCTGAACGATGGCGCGACGGCAAATGAAGCTTTGGTTGGCAGCGCCGACATCCAGTCCCTGGCCGATCTGGGCAATTCTTACGAAATGATGCGGACCATGAGTTTCACGCCTATAAGCATGCGGGCAACTTTGGGGCTCGCGGCAGCGACGCTCGCTCCGATCGCGCCGTTGCTGCTCACGATGATCCCGTTGAACGAGTTGCTCGGGATACTGATGAAACTTGTATTCTGAAATTCTTGTTTTCTGAAAATAAAAGGAGAAAAGCATGATCGAACACACCCTCGACACCGAACATTCCATCCTGTATCTGCGGCCCAAGTCCGCGCTCGCAGAAGAAGACTTTGTGCAGCTCGCGAAAACAGTCGACCCCTACATCGAACAATCCGGAGATCTCGCCGGCCTCATCATCGAGGCGCCCAGGTTTCCCGGCTGGGATAGTCTGGGCGCGATGGCGGCCCACATCCGCTTCGTGCGGGATCATCACAAGCGCATCAGGAAGATCGGCCTCGTAACCGATTCCGCGATGGGAAATGTCGCGCAGAGTTTGGCATCGCACTTTGTGTCGGCCGAGATCAGGCATTTTTCTTCTGGCGAACTCGAGGCCGCAAAACAATGGGTCATGAAGCAGCCTTGATCGCCTGAACGGCGCTCCGCCCGCTGCAGCCGTCTTGGTCCATGTGGTGCGGTCGCCGGAGGTTTGGTGCCAATGCGATGTTGCGATAAGGGGATAGTTATTGAACGAAGGAGTTTTGAACATGGCAAAAACCTCTCATGCACAATTATCCGCCCGCGATCCTCTCGATCCCGCAGAACTGAAATCGATCAACGCTTGGTGGAGAGCCTGCAATTATCTTTCCGTGGGCATGATCTATCTGCGCGACAACCCGCTGCTGAAGGAGCCGCTGAAGATCGAACATGTCAAGCACCGGCTGCTCGGCCATTGGGGCGCGAGCCCTGCGCTGTCTTTCGTCTGGGCGCATCTCAACCGCATCATCAAGCGCGACGATCTGGACATGATCTTCATGGCCGGTCCGGGCCATGGCGCACCGGGTGTGCTCGGCCCGACCTACCTGGAAGGCACCTATTCCGAGATCTATCCCGACAAGAGTCAGGATGCGGAAGGCCTGCGGAAATTCTTGAAACAATTCTCCTTCCCGGGTCATATCGGTTCGCATGTCACGCCGGAGACGCCCGGGTCTATCCACGAAGGCGGCGAGCTCGGCTACAGCGTCGCCCATGCCTACGGCGCGTGCATGGACAATCCGGATCTCATCGTCGCCTGCGTAGTCGGCGACGGCGAGGCTGAAACCGGCCCGCTCGCCACCGCATGGCACTCAAATAAATTCATCAACCCGGTCCGCGATGGCGCCGTGCTGCCTATCCTGAACCTCAACGGATACAAGATCGCCAATCCGACCATACTCGCGCGCATCAGCCACGAAGAACTGGAAGCGCTGTTCCGCGGCTATGGCTACACGCCCTATTTCGTGGAGGGCGACGACCCCGATACCATGCACCAGCTGATGGCCGCGACGCTGGATACCGCGATCGGCGAGATCCGCGCCCTCCAGAAGGCCGCGCGCGATAGCGGCAAGGCCGAACGTCCGCGCTGGCCGATGATCGTGTTGCGTTCGCCCAAGGGCTGGACCGGACCGAAGGAGATCAACGGACACAAGGCCGAGGGTTCATGGCGCTCGCACCAGGTGCCGTTCTCGGATGTGCGCGAGAACCCGGCGCATCTGAAACTGCTGGAAGACTGGATGAAGAGCTATAGACCGGAGGAGCTGTTCGATGCGAACGGCGCGCCGGTTCCCGAACTGCAGGAACTCGCCCCCAGGGGCGTTCGGCGCATGAGCGCCAATCTGCATGCCAACGGCGGCTTGCTGCGCAAGGAACTGAAGATACCGGATTTCCGCAACTATGCGGTGGAAGTCAAACATGCCGGCAAGGTGCTGCACGAAAACACCAGGCCGCTGGGCGAATTCCTGCGCGACGTGATGCGCAACAACATGAGCAATTTCCGCGTCTTCGGTCCCGACGAGACCGCCTCCAACCGTTTGCAGGCGATCTACGAGGTGAGCAAAAAGACGTGGATGGCGGATCTGTACCCCGAGGATGCCGACGGCGGCGAACTGTCGCGCGACGGGCGCGTGATGGAAATGCTCTCCGAGCACACGCTGATCGGCTGGCTGGAGGGCTATCTGCTGTCCGGCCGCCACGGCTTCTTCCATACCTACGAAGCCTTCGCCCACGTGATCGATTCGATGTTCAACCAGCATGCCAAATGGCTGGACATCAGCAAGAACCACGTGCCGTGGCGCGCCTCGGTCGCGTCGCAGAACATCCTGCTGTCTTCCACCGTGTGGCGCCAGGACCACAACGGCTTTTCGCACCAGGACCCGGGCTTCATCGACCTGGTCACCAACAAGAGCCCGAGCGTGACGCGCATCTATCTGCCGCCGGACGCCAACACGCTGCTGGCGGTGGCGGACCATTGCCTGCGCTCGACCGATTGCATCAACGTGATCGTCGCCGACAAACAGAAGCACCTGCAGTTCGCCAACATGGACGAGGCGATCGTGCATTGCGCCAAGGGCATCGGCATCTGGGCGCGGGCCAGCAACGACGAGGGCGTGGAGCCGGATGTCGTGATGGCCTCGTGCGGCGACGTCGCGACCCAGGAGGCGCTGGCGGCGACCGCGATCCTGCGCGAGCATCTGCCGGACCTGAAGGTGCGCTTCGTCAACGTGGTGGACCTGTTCAAGATGCAGCCGGCGAGCGAACATCCGCACGGCTCGACCGAGCGCGAGTTCGACAGCCTGTTCACGACCAACAAGCCGGTGATCTTCAACTTCCACGGCTATCCCTGGCTGATACACAAGCTCGCCTACCGTTTCAAGAATCACGAGAACATGCACGTGCGCGGCTACAAGGAACGCGGCAACATCAACACGCCGCTGGAACTGTCCATCCTCAACCAGGCCGACCGCTTCACGCTGGTGATCGACGTGATCGACCGCGTGCCGGGACTGGCCGCGCGCGCCGCGCATCTGAAGGAGCACATGAAGAACGAGATCATCCTGAACCTCGATTATGCGCACGAGCACGGCACCGACCGCGAGGAAATAACCAACTGGGTGTGGCCGCTGTAGGCATGGACAGCGGGTCCATCCTGGTCGTCAACGCCGGTTCGTCGAGCCTGAAATTTTCGCTGTTCCGCGTCGGCGCGCGCGCCAGCCTGCAGCTCGCGGTGCACGGACTGATCGACGGGATCGGCACCCGGCCGCGCATGACGGCAAAGGACGGTGCAGACAAGCAACAGTTGGAGCGCGACCTTGCGGTTAGCGAGGCGCGCGACATGAAGGATGCGATCGCGATCGCCGAAGCCTGGTTGGGGTCGCAGTTCAAGGGAGAACCGCTGCTTGCCGCGGGTCATCGCGTGGTGCACGGCGGCGCGGAATATTCCCGGCCGGCGCTGGTCGATGCCGCCGTGCTCGCGAAACTCGAACAACTGATTCCGCTCGCGCCGCTGCATCTGCCGCACAACCTTGCAGGAATCGACGCGCTGCGCGAAACGCATCCGCGGCTTCCGCAGGTCGCCTGCTTCGACACAGCGTTTCATCGCACCCACCCGCTGCTGGCCGATCTGTATGCGCTGCCTCGGGAATATCACCAAGCGGGCGTGCGGCGCTATGGTTTTCACGGACTGTCCTATGAATATATCGCGTCGGCGTTGCCGCAGGTCGCGCCCGCCATCGCGAACGGCCGCGTGATCGCGGCGCATCTCGGCAACGGCGCGAGTCTGTGCGCGCTGCGCGGCGGCAACAGTCTCGACTCGACGATGGGATTTTCAGTGCTGGACGGCATTCCTATGGGCACCCGCCCCGGCGCGATCGATCCCGGCGTGCTGCTGTATCTGATGCGCGAGCGTTCCATGTCGCACACCGCACTGGAGGAATTGCTGTACAAAAAATCGGGATTACAGGGTTTGTCCGGTGTCAGCAGCGACATGCGCACGCTGCTGGAAAGCAGTGACCCGCGCGCGCAACTGGCCGTCGACTACTTCGTTCATTATGTCGCCAGGGAGATCGGCGCGCTCGCCGCGGTTCTCGGCGGGCTGGACGGACTGGTGTTCACCGCCGGCATCGGCGAGAACTCGGCGGAGATCCGCGCGCGCATCGTGACCGCTTGCGAGTGGCTGGGCCTGACACTGGATGCCGACGCCAACCGGCGCGGCGGGCCATGCATCACGTCATCGGACAGCGCGGTCTCCGCGTGGATCGTGCCGACCGACGAAGAGCTCATGATCGCCAGACACACCTGCGCGCTGCTGGCGCGCGCATGACTGCGATCACGCAGCGCGCACCTCGAACAGATGGAATTGCCACGGCTCCAGGGCTACATACAGGCCGGCATCCCGCATCTCGTCGCCGCTGCGGTCGTAGCTTTGCGCCGACATCACATCATTGAGGCGCCACTGCTTTCCTCTGAGCACATCCCAGGGTACACGGATGCGCCCCTGGGCGGCACCCTGCTGGAAATTGATGATGATTAAGCAGCGCTCATCGCCCTTCACCCAGCACCACGCGAGCAGATTCCGGTAGCTCTGGTTGTCGGACCAGCCGCTTCTTTCGCAGAGTTGCCATTCGCCATTGCGAAAGACATCGCGAGCGGTCTCTTTCAGCAGGAGTCCATAGAAGGCCGCAAGGTCTGCATCGGCCGGCTCCATTGGGCGACGGCCGAGAAAGACCGGCAACCTGACCCTCCTTCCCTCGAACTGCCCCTCGTGCAATAACCGTGCCCCGGGAAGTGTGAGAATCACCGCGGTAGCGGCGCGCCCTTTTTCGGAAGGGAAAGTGGCTGCCGCCCTGGGCTCGTCATGGTTCTCGATGAACCGGACCATCTTCTTCTGGTAAGCAAGATCGGCAAGCAGGTGCTGGCGCACGTTCTCGGCGTCGCTGTGTTCCATCCTGTCATAGAGTTTCTTGTCGTAACAGTGATCGAATCCCTGCTGCTGGAGTTCCCACTCGAGGTCCCAGTAGGCCTCGGCGATGAACTTGAACTCACCATGTTTGGCCTTGATCGCCGGGATGACCGTCGTCCAGTAGTCGTTGCCCGGCTTGGCTCCGGCACGCGCGCCCCAGGTGCGCTCGAAGATATTGTTCAACATCAGCATCGCCATGTCGCAACGCACGCCGTCGCACTGTTCGGCGATGTCCGTAAGCGTCGCTATCACCGCGGCGCGCAGGCCGGCGCTGAAAGCATTCAGTTGCAGCACATCGGGCCAGGCGGGAAAGTAAGGGTCCCTGCCGCAGGCAAAGACCTTTCCACCTGTTTCAACGAAAGATGCCGGATCTCTCCTTGCATCATCAGCATTCCCCTGAACGAAGTATTCCGGATGATCGTCCACCCACGGATGATCGGGCGCGACGTGGTTGGGCACGAAATCGAGGATGAGGCGGATGCCATGCTTTGCAAGAGTATTACGGGCCGATGCAAGACCCCTCGTTCCCCCGAGGTGGTCATCGACCACATAGCGGCGCACGCAGTAGGGCGAACCGGTGTTGTCCTGCGCGGCAAAGTCGGGCAGGGCCCTCTTGAAATCCGCAAGCAGCCCGGGGTTGCGCATAGAGATCCCGATGCCGGCCGGGCTGCGCTCCCAGACCCCCATGAACCATACCGCGTCAAAGCCATAAGAGGCGATAACATCCCACTCATGCCGCGGCACCGTCGCGAGCGTCACCGGCGTCCGGTATTTCCGGCTCAACTCACCCAGCCACACCCAGGTGTTGATCTCGTATATGACCGGGTTGGCGGACCACGGATTCATTTTCTATTGCCTCCGCGTTACACAAGCACGCTGCTATTTCTTTTTGGGTGGAAATTGCGCCAGCATCGCAGATATCACTTCATCGATCTTCTGCTGCTTCTGCTCCGGCGTGGCATTGGGGTTCACCGCATCGCTGACCGTTGCCCGCCAGACGAGCGACTTGGTCTTTGCATCCACGAAATCCATGACGAGTGTTCCCTCCTTCTTTTCGGTGGCCCTGCTTTTTCCACCGCCCACAGAGAGCCTGCCCGCCCTGCCCACGGGGATGCCGACCGACACACCCACGCCCACGGAACCGCCAGTGACGGTCTTGCCGGACAGCTCCATGCCGATCAGAAAATCGGGATTTTCAGTGGCTTTGCTGCGGCCTTTTGCCTGAAGCTGGGTATCCACCGTGTTCCTGATCTTCTTGACCAGCAGTTCATCCCCGGCAGCATTGCCGGTGGCGGGCATCCAGTCGAAGGTCTTCAAGGCGTCGAAGTTTGCTGCCGTGTCGTAGTCGTAATTCACCGCGGGCGCGGCGTATCCGGTAACGGCAAAACTGAGCATAAGTGCCAGCATTATGTTCTGCATCATCTTCAGTCCTCCTTGTGAGCAGAAATCCGGGCCTACGGGCGAAAACTAATTCGTAGTGCCGGGAGCGGGAGCCGGTTCTGCAGCCGGTGCCTGTGCTGGTGCTTCGCTATGTGCCGTTGCAGGTGCATCAGGCGCTGCTGCTGATGCCCCTGCCGGAACGGTTGCTGATGCCGCTGCTGGAGCCGGCGGCGGACTCGCCGGAGCAGCCAGGCCAGCCTTGTATTCCTTCTCGCTGATCTCCTTCACTTCCGAACTCTGCAGCGTGACGACGCTGCCGGTGCGGGCGTCTTTCACCTTCACCGCGCCGGTACCCACGAGGGTATCAACCTTCTCCGTGTAATATGCAGTTCCGGAATGTGGATCCGTCACCTTGTAATATGTGGAGGAACACCCGCCAACAACCAGGCCGACGCACAGACTTGCGGCGATCCATCCGAATTTCACAGACTTTTTCATGATTCTTCCCTTTCTTCATCGATACAAAAATTGATCTCAGGCTGACGTGGAGAGAATAAGGAGTCGCGCCATTGAAAATCCCACGCTGCGGGAAACCTTGATCCTAAATGATATTATTTATCCCACTCCTGACTTGCTTCGTATGCTTCGCGCAAAAAATATTTCCCTGGTATCTAGTCATAGCATCACTTAAGTGCCTTTCCGGAACGCGACCTCCTTGCCCACTTCCAGCGCCTTCCTGGAATCCAGCAGACCGTACAGCTGGATGGTCTTGGCAACGAGTCCGGTCCAGCCCGTCTGGTGACTCGCGCCCAGCCCGGCGCCGTTGTCGCCGTGGAAGTATTCGTAAAAAAGGATGTGGTCGCGCCAATAGGGGTCGGACTGGAACTTTTCGGTGCCGCCATAGACGGGACGCCGGCCTTTTTCATTGCGCAGGAAGATCCGGCTGAGCCGGTCGGCGATCTCCTTGCTCACGTCGAACAGATTCATCATGTTCCCGGAACCCGTGGGACATTCGATCTTGAAGTTGTCCCCGTAGTACAGGTAGAAGTTCTGCAGCGCGCGGATGATAAGGATGTTCACCGGCATCCACACTGGGCCGCGCCAGTTGGAGTTGCCGCCGAACATGCCGGTGTTCGACTCTGCAGGCAGGTAGTCCACCCGGAACTCCTGGCCCTGCACCTGGAAAGCATAGGGATGCCGCTCGTGGAACTTGGAGAGCGAGCGGATACCATAGGGTCCCAGGAACTCGTTCTCGTCAAGCATCTTCGTCAGGATGCGGCGCAGCCGCTCCGGGGTGACCAGTGCCATGATCCCGCGCTCAGCCACGCCAAAATGACCGGGGCCGGTGGGATGGATGGTCTGCATGAGTTCGGGCATCCTGCGCAAGCGTTCCGCGATATGGGCCATCGCGCGAGGGACGCGCTCCCGCTGCGACTTTTCGATGACCGTGGTGGCGCACAACGGCAGCAGCCCCACCATAGAACGCACCTTGAGCCGCGTGGCGCTGCCGTTGGGCAGCCGCAAGATATCATAGTAGAAGCCGTCCTCTTCGTCCCACATGCCGTCGCCACCGGAACGATTCATGCCCGCGGCGATATAGTAGAAGTGCTCTGCGAACTTCATCACCATGTCCTCGTAGGTGGGATCGTGGACTGCGATCTCGAACGAGATCTCCAGCATGTTCTGGCTGAACAGCGCCATCCAGGCCGTGCCGTCTGCCTGCTCGAGGTTGCCGCCGGTGGGCAGCGGGGCGCTGCGGTCGAACACACCGATGTTGTCGAGGCCGAGGAAGCCGCCTTCGAACACGTTCTTGCCGAAGCGGTCCTTGCGGTTCACCCACCAGGTGAAATTCAACAGCAGCTTGTTGAACGCCGACTTGAGAAAATCCACGTCCGCTTCGCCGCGCAGTCCCTGTTCGGTGCGGTGCAGGAACAGTGTCGCGAAAGCGTGCACTGGGGGATTCACGTCGCTGAAGTTCCATTCGTACGCGGGCATCTGGCCGTTGGGATGCAGGTAGACGGCGCGCAGCATCAGCTCCATCTGCTGCTTGGCGAAGTCCGGGTCCACGATCGAAAGCGGCAGTGTGTGGAAGGCCAGGTCCCAGGCCGCGTACCAGGGATATTCCCACTTGTCCGGCATCGAGATGACGTCCTCGTTCACCATGTGGAACCACTCCGAGTTGCGGGCGTTTCGATAGCCGTGATGAAGCGGATGGGAGTGGTGCTCCTCCAGCCAGCTGTCACCATCGAAAAAGAAGAACTGCTTGCTCCACAGCATTCCTGAAATGGCCTGGCGCATCACGTTAGCCGCATCCGGAGAGATCGACGGCGGGGTCACCGAGCGATAGAACTCGTCCGCCTCCTTGAGCCGTGATGCGAAGATCGATTCGAACTCGGCACCGAAAGGCGCGGCAGCGCCTTTGGCGGATGTGCTTTGCCCGGCGGCTCCGCGCGCGGTCAGGCGCAGCCGCACGGTCGCCGACTGTCTGGAACCAACCGTCAACTTGTAGTGCGCCGCAACCTTGGTCCCGGTCTTCCCGGGATTCACCGTTCCCTGGCGTCCCATGACCACGAAGTCGTTGATGCCGTCCTTGACGTACGGGTCGGCATTGGGCTGACCGGGGAACAGCCGGTCGTTGTTGGTGGTGTTATCGGTGAACAGCAGCGGCACCTCGCCTTCGCAGGAAAGGGTGAATTCACCCAGCAGCGAGTGCGTCGCATCAACCGTGCTCGCTCCCGCGTGTGCCTTGACCTGCTTGAGGTTCGGCTTCCCGGCAGCCCGGTTGGAATCGGAGATCCAGGTCGCCCAGTCGTTGCGGAACCACAACGTCGGCAACAGGTGCAGTTCGGCAGCATCCGGCCCGCGGTTGTGTGCCATGATCTTGACCAGGATGTCCTCGGCGCCACCCTTGGCATACTCGACAAGAACATCGAAATAGCGGTCATCATTGAAGACGCCGGTGTCGAGCAGCTCATACTCCATCTCGTTGCGGCTACGCTGCTTGTTGGTATTTACCAGATCGCCATAGGGGAAGGCCGCCTGCGGGTACTTGTAGAGATACTTCATGTACGAGTGCGTCGGCGTGCTGTCGAGATAAAAATAATACTCTTTTACATCTTCGCCGTGATTGCCTTCGCTATTGGTGAGGCCGAACAGCCGCTCCTTCAGGATGGGGTCCTTGCCATTCCACAAGGCGAGGGCGAAGCAAAGCCGCTGCTTGTCATCGGAGATGCCGGCGATGCCGTCCTCGCCCCAGCGGTAGGCGCGCGAGCGGGCCTGGTCGTGGGTGAAGAAATTCCACGCATCGCCGCCTGCGCTGTAGTCCTCGCGCACCGTTCCCCACTGCCGCTCGCTGAGATAGGGCCCCCATTTCTTCCAGTGGACCTTTTCTTCCCGTGCCTGTTCGAGTCTGTCTTTTTCAGCGGTCATGATAACCCTCCGATGCAAGTCTGGTAGTTGAACGATAGCGCGTAGCCGGCCGACTGGTAATTGGACTTTGGTCGTATTGCGTTCGCAAAACGCATCCTTGAAACAACTCGGGTAAACTTGTGTCCATTCACGACAGACGCGACCTGAATCGATGCAATGAACAGAATCTTTCTACCCACCCTGTATGTCATCAGCGGGATCTACGCCTATAGCGCGTTGCAGCACGGTCTTTCCGTCTTGCGCCGGCAGGTGAATCGCAGCCACCTCCTGTTCGCGTTGTTATGCCTGATGGCTGCGGCAATGACTCTGACAAGGGCCGGAGCCTACCGGGCACAAACGGTTCAAACACTGGTTGAGATGAGGCGCTGGGAAGTTCTGGCAGGCAGCCTGTTCTTGTTGCTGTTTCCCTGGTTCGTTGGCTGGCTCACCGGTTTCCGCCCGCGCGGACTGCTGAACGGATTGACCATGTTCTGGTCGTTGATCATTACCGTCGACCTGATCCTGCCCCATGGTATCCAGTTCGCCGGTCTGCCGGTCCTGAAACATTTCACCCTTCCCTGGGGCGAAACCGTGGTGGACTTGCGCGATGACCGGCCCGGCTTCTGGCTCAGCCTGACATGGACGGGCATCCTCGCCGTCATGTCCTACAGCCTTTATGCCTGCATGGTGCAATACCGTCTCGGAATGCAACCAAGAGCCATCGCGCTGGCCAGGGCACTGATCGTGTTCATTTGCTTCATCCTGTTCGATGCGCTTGTCGATTGGCGGCTGGTTGAATTTGTCAACGTAACCGACTTCGGTTTTCTCGCGATGATGGTGCTAATGGATATGGAATTGCTGTCGGAATCGCGGAATCAGTACCGGCGGATGAGTGCCATATTGGATCACTTGCCGGTGGCGATCTGCCTGAAAGATCTTGAAGGTCGCTTCCAGCTGGTCAATCGGGAGTTCGAGGAATTTTTTCACATCACCAATACCGTCATTCGTGACAGGACTGTTTTCGACCTGTTTCCGCGGAAGCAAGCCGAGGTATTCCGCATCGATGATCTTCGGGCGCTCGAATTGCGCCGGGAAATCGAAAGCATGGAGGTGCTGGAACGCGACGGCAAACAGCGCATCCTGCATACATACCGGTTTCCGCTGCTGCGCCCGGATGGCTCCCCTTACGCGTTGGGCGGCGTATTTATCGATATCAGCGAATCCCGGGAAAAGGACGATGCGCTGAACAAACTGCGCCGCCAAGTC
Source organism: Gallionella sp. (assembly GCA_035498295.1). Lineage (GTDB taxonomy): Bacteria > Pseudomonadota > Gammaproteobacteria > Burkholderiales > Gallionellaceae > Gallionella. The sequence continues at coordinate 32,069 of DATKAK010000109.1, forward strand.
TGGCACGTCGATCGCGTGGCGAGCACCGGAGCGCTCGCGGGTTCGCTCGCCCATGAGTTGAGTCAGCCGTTGTCTGCCATTCTCAACAATGCCCAGGCGGGACTCAGGTTCTTGTCCAGGGGACAAATAGATGTCGAGGAAATACGCGAGATCCTCGGCGATATCGTGCGCGACGACAAACGCGCCGCTGCAGTGATCAACGGTTTGCGTTCCATGCTGCAGCAGCAGGAAACGCCCCGTGACAATATCGATCTTGCCGCGTGTATCGAGGAAGTGCTGGAGCTGATGCACAGCGAGTTTGTGCGGATCAATATCGCGGTCGAGCACAATCTGGAACCCGGGTTGACCGCACGTGTGAACAAGACGCAGATTCAGCAGGTACTGCTCAATCTGATGATGAATGCCATCGAATCCATGGCGGAACAACCGGATGAACGGATCCTCAAGCTCGCGCTGACGCTTGTTGGAACAAAGGCGCAAATATCGATCAGCGATAGCGGCACGGGCATTCCGAAAGAAAACCTCGAACGGATTTTCGATGGCTTTTACACGACCAAACCCCAAGGTCTGGGCATGGGCCTGGAGGTGTGCCGTTCGATCGTCACGATCCACCGCGGCGCCATTTGGGCGGAAAACAATCCGGATCGCGGGGCCACATTCTTTTTCACCCTGCCCGCTACGCCGGATGCAGCCTCTCCCCAAGATTCATCCGCCTCCTGACGCAAGACGCGGATTTCTGCACTCTGCAGCGGACGCTATGCAACGTGGTCCTCTTTCACCACCCACGTGATCGCATCGATCAGGGCCTGGTCATCCACGGGTTTGCGCAGAAAGAAACGCACGCCCATGTCCTTGGCCGTTTGCCGGATATCTTCTTCATCCCGCGCCGATACCGCGATCACCGGGAATGCGATGCCTTTTTCCTTGAGCCTTGCGATCAGTTCCATGCCGTTCATGCGCGGCATGGTCATATCCATCAGGATACACCCATGGCCTTGATTGCGTACTTCCGCCAGAAAGCGCTCGGGACTCTCATAGGCGCGGCTTTCGATGCCGGCCGAGCGCATCAACCGCGAAAGCGCCGTGCGCACGGATTCATCATCGTCAACGATATATACCGTTAATGCCGTTTCCGTTTGCTGTGCCAAGACATTCATCCCGTTGATGTATTGTGACGATGCCGGCAATCTAGGCTTTAGTTGCCAAAGGGGCAATTAGACTTTAGTCCTATAGGCGCCCGAAGTGATTGCGGGCTCGCGCAGTGTGTGCCTCAAGGCGTTGCGCCGTTGGGGATCCCGGTCAGAATTAGCAATTGCTGATGATTGAAGTGGGAATTGCCGGATCAGCGGGATCAACGGGGTCAGCCCTTGTCCCGGTGAAATTCAATACCGGCGCTGTCGCACATATGGACAAGTTCCGCGACCGAGCGGGCTTCCATCTTCTCCATGAGCCGGCTGCGATGCACCTTCACGGTTTTCTCCGCAATGCCCAGCGCGTAGCCGATCTCCTTGTTCAGGCGTCCCTGCAGTACATGCTTCAGCACCTCTTGTTCGCGCGGGGAGAGCGAAGCGAGACGCGATGCGATCCGGTCGCGATCATGCCGCGCTGCCGACTCGGCGTCATGACGGCGGATGGCCTGAGCCATGGCCTGAAACAGGACCTCTTCTTCGACCGGTTTCACCAGGAAATCGACGGCACCACGCTTCATGGCGCGCACGCTGATCGGGATGTCGCTGTTCCCGCTCAGGAAGATCACCGGCAGCGAGATCCCCGCCCTGGTCATGCTCTCGTGCAACTCCAGGCCATCCATGCCGGGCATTTTGACATCGAGCAATATGCAGCCGCGCCCGCCAGCCGGGGCACGCTCGAGGAACTCGCTGCCCGATGCGAACGTTTCGACGTTCCAGTCCGCAGACCGGAGCAGGCGCGCCAGACTCTTCCGCATGGCCTCATCGTCATCCACCACGTATGCGGTCGGACGGCCAGGGTGCGATGACTTCGCGTCCCTGGATTGCCTGGTTACTTCTTGCTTGTCTTCGCGCTTAGGTTCTGTTTTCACCGGAAAACTCCAGCTGATGCACCAATTTGCGGGAATTATACATATTGCCGGATTGGAAGAAGCTGGTAGCTGATTCGGGAACCGGATGATGACGCCCGCGACCGGGTGCGTGGCCGTACACGATACGGCATCGAACATGGAAGCCGGAAACTATTTTCGAAATCGTGCAGATAAACAAAAACGCGGGGAAGCCTGAATGGCTTCCCCGCGCTGGCTTGTACTTCAGAGGCTGCCGCCTACATGCGGAAGATGAAATCTACCCTGAACATGTCAAATGTGGGCTTGCCTCCGCTGACCTGGCTGTTGTCGATGTACATCCTGTTCAGGCTGCCCTGCAGCGCGAACTGGCGGTTGAAGTCATACCGCGCGCCCAGACCGCCACCGTAGCTGATATTGGTCGAGCTCTTGGTCGGATAATAGGTTCCGCAGACATAGCCCCAGTAAGGGTCCCAGTAGCACGTACCCGAGCCCGAGCCGTTGGGAATGTTGGTATCGATGAACGTCGAGCCGAACCCAGCCGATACGAAGGGCGTGAAATCCCCGGGCATGAAGTACCAGACCGCGTTCATCTGCAGGCTGGAGGTGGATAAAGTGCCATTTCCGAAGCCTGTCACAGTATAGTTCCGGTTTGCCCAGGAGAACGTGCCGTTGATCTGGAAGTTATCGTTGATGTTGTAGGCTATGCCGAAGCCGCTGTTCAATGCGGCATCGACTGTCGCGCTGGACCCGTTCGAGCCATCAACGGTGCTGGTTTCCGTATAGTTGAGCGGTATGCTGAACTCCACGCTGCCGTTGCCGTTGTTGCCGCGGTCCTTCGCCTCTGCCGCAGGAACGCACAGCATCATTCCCGCGATCGAAGCCAGGAACAGATTCAAACTTATTGCTCTTTTCATTTTCCGTCTCCTTGAATAATTAGCAGTCTTACCAAATTTCTGGATCATCAGTAATGCAGGAACAAACAATCCAGCGGTTCGCATGTTTACAAGGTGTAACAGGCTTTGATAATCTTCTTCCTTATCGCTGCTGCCACCTTACAGTGTCATTTCCAGCCGCTACCCGAAGAAACTCCCGCAACGTGCCACGATGCTGGGGTATGGTACGGTTGCATCTTTCATCTGACTATAGGACTTTAGTCCTATAGCAAACCTGGTCACATTTGCTTGACAATCGCATGGTGCACGAGTTACCGCTGAATTTCAAGGCTTCCTTTCCGGCGCGGGTTTCTGCCGTGACTGGATTCGCCGGGGAGCACGCATTGATAACTGCATATTTATTTATGGCTTACAAACATCAACAAGGAGATTTCATCATGACCAAAATATTGCAACTGTTCCTGATCGCCATCGCGTATGGTTTCATTGCCGCGCCGGCCGTGTCCTTTGCGGCCGACCCCATCATGATTTCCCAGTCGGTTTCCGCCAAGGCCACCATCGTCAAGGTCGACAGGAAGACGCGCGAGATCACGCTGCGCGACGAGCAGGGCAACCAGGAAACGGTGGTGGCGAGCGACGACGTGCGCAATTTCAACCAGATCAAGAAGGGCGACATCATCGAAGTTCAATACCATCGCGCTGCCGCATCGGCATTGCAGAAGGCGGGTGATGCCACCGCCGCCGGCGAGAGCACAGACGTTATGCGCGCCAAGGCCGGAGAGAAGCCGGGCATGGTGGCGGTGCACACCAAAACGATCGTTGCCACGGTGCTTGCCATCGACATGCAGAACCGTCTGCTTACAGTTAAAGGGCCCAAGGGCAATGTCGTGACTGTCGCGGTTCCGGCCGACATGACGGCATTCGACAGTCTCAAGGCGGGCGACAAGATCTCCGCCGAATATGCCGAGGCCGTTGCAGTCTCGGTAAAGACGCCAGCCAAGAAGAAGTAGCAATCCGTCTTCATTCCCGGGTTGACCGCACGGGCGCTGCAACAACTGCAGCGCCCGTCGCTTTTGCGGCGCCACCGAACCGGGACTGCTGTCGCTTCTGGTTTCGCTGCTGAAGAATCCTCTACTCTGATTCCGCCCCGGCGGTTTTTTTGTCTGCCGTCCAGATCCGGTAACGCACCTCGATACCGTCGGGGACATAGACCACGATCGGCAACTTCGGGTTGTAGCGCAGCCAGCCATCTTGCGCATCGTTTCCGCCAGGATTCACGCGGACAAAATCGGTTCTCTTCGGTTCATCGGGCGGACAGGCCATCATCGTCGATGCCGGGCCGCTGACGCTGCTCAACACAAAATAGTCATAACCCCATCCCTGCGCCACCTTGCGCTCCAGTCGCCCGGAGAGGAAATGCCGGTTGCAATCGACTTCCATCCTCTTGCCAATGATCAATTCAACGCGCCGCTCGTCGGGCGCATCGACCTCGGGCAGCCGTATCACCACTCGCCGGTATCCAGCCCCGGCTTCCGGATACGGCTTCAGGTCATCGGCAGCCATCGCCGCGGCCGGCGAGCCGGTCAGAAATAACGCAAAAAAAATGGAACACAGTGCAGCCGCCCTGTTTGCGAACAGCATACTCATCCGCGATGATGAAGCGGCCGCGTTGGCGATCGAGCTGCAAGCATGCGAAGGACGAATCATGGGTTCATTATACTTTTCAGGTATAGCCGGTGATAGCTCGGGCAAAAGCGCAACGAAGCGATATGGAAGCGGCAACTTGGAAATATGCACGGCCTCCGTTTCCCGGCTGCGCCATCGAGCGAGCAAATCTCCACAAAGTTTTCAATTCCTGCAATAATCACGGGTACCCATGCAAATCATTGAAAGCGAGCCAGCAGAATGATCAGAATAGACGAGCTGAAACGAACTGTCTCCAAGGCCGCGGTCATCGTGGCTTGCGCGCTGCTTCCCGCCATTTCGTCCGCATCGCAGGACATGGATGCGATGAAAGCCGGAACGACGGCGATGACTTCGGCGCAGGCATCGGGCGGCCGCGTATACGTGGTCAACGGCGAGGTCTTCGTCGCGCAGGGGAAGAACCCCGCGCACCGGGTCACCGAAAATGAAGCCATCGTTTCCAACACGATGGTCAGCACCGGAGCAAACAGCGCCGCGCTGCTGAAGTTCGACGACGGCCAGGTCGTCATCCTGCAATCCAACTCCGCTTTTCAGGTGCGTGAATATCGCTACGATGCCAAGAGGATCGAGAACAGCAATATCGTTTTTTCGATGCTCAAGGGCGGCATGCGTTTCGCGACCGGTCTGATCGGCAAACTGAGGAAGCAGGCATTCAGGCTGGCGACCCCGAACGCGACCATCGGGATACGCGGTACTGATTTCATGGTCGCCATGGCGGACAAGTCGATGTACAGCCAGGTGCTGGCGGGAAAGATCACCATGACGAATGCCGCCGGCATGAAGATCGTCAGCGCGGGCCAATCCGCCGTCGTGACGTCTTCCAAGGCGCTGGCTTCGATCGTTTCGGCCGCGCCGGTTCCGCCGGGCACCTTCAATGAACTGCAATCGATACCGGTCGATCCTTCCGCGATCCCGCCGCTGGCGCCTGTACCCGCCGCCGCGGCCCCGGTCGCCGCAGCTGTCGAGGCGGCCGGAGCGGCCACTGAAGCTGGCGCCGCTGCCGGGGCAACCGCTGGCATTGCGGGTGGCTTGATGGCGGGCGCGGCGGGTGCCGAATCGTCGCCGCCACCCGAGGAACCGGCTGCCGCGCCCGAGGCCGCAGCCCCGGCACCCGAGCCGGCCAAGGCGCCCGAAGAAAACAAGATGGCCGCTGAAGGAGAAAAATCCGGCGTGGGCATCACCGGCAAGATCGGCACGCTGGGCCTGGGCGCGGAGCTGGATATTGCCTTCTCCGACAGTTTTGGCGCACGCCTCGGTTATAACAACTACAAGTACAAGCATAATACCGATATCAGTTCGGTGAATTATGACGCCGAGTTGCAATTGAGGACGGTCAGCATCCTGGGTGACTGGTATCCGTTCTCGGGAGGTTTCCGCGCCAGCGCCGGAGTGATGTACAACGACAACCAGTCTCATTACACCGGTGTGCCTACCGGCGGTGCTTACGACATCAACGGCGTAACGTACAACGCGAGTGACATCGGCTCGCTGAACGGCACGCTGACCTTCGACAACATTGCGCCTTACCTCGGGATCGGCTGGGGCAACCCGGTTCACTCCGGCAAAGGCTGGGGAATGGTGGTGGATATCGGAGTGCTGTTCCAGGGCTCGCCCATGACCAGTTTGACCGCGACCTGTACCAGTCCGATCCCTACCGTCTGCACCAGCCTGCAATCCGATGTCGCTGCGGAAAACGCCCAGTTGCAAAGCGATGTGAGCAAGTACAAATATTGGCCGGTTGGTTCCATCGGTATCTCCTACCAGTGGTGATACAGGCGATCGCGCACCGGCAGGCATGACGAAGGGCGGGGAAACCCGCCCTTTTCATTTTGTCCGCTTTGCAGGAAACGCGCGCAAAATTCCCCAAACTTTTCATTTCCTGCAATAATCACAGCTGTAAATTAATAATATTGAAACGGGAAAATCCAATCATGAATCAGGATGACTTGAAACGTGCTGTAGCCAAGGCCGCGATCGACTATGTGCCGTTCGACAGCATCGTCGGAGTCGGCACCGGTTCCACCGCCAATTTTTTCATCGATGAGCTGGCCAAGATCAAGCACAAGATACGCGGCGCCGTCGCCAGTTCGGAGGCCTCGGCGAAACGCCTGATGGGGCACGGCATCGAGGTGATGCCGCTCAACGATGCCGGCACCCTGCAGGTGTATGTCGACGGTGCGGACGAGATCACCAGCCATCTGCACATGATCAAGGGCGGCGGCGGCGCGCTGACGCGCGAGAAGATCGTCGCGGCGGCCATCAGGAAATTCATCTGCGTGTGCGACGCCAGCAAGCTGGTGGATGTGCTGGGCAGGTTCCCCCTTCCGGTCGAAGTGATCCCGATGGCGCGCAGTTGGGTGGCGCGGCAACTGGCCGCTTTGGGCGGGCAGCCGAAATTGCGCGAGGGTTTCACCACGGATAATGGTAATATCATTATCGACGTGCACGGGTTGAGCATCATGAACCCGGTCGAACTGGAATCCACGCTGGATCACATCGCAGGCGTGGTGACCAACGGCCTGTTCGCGCGCCGCGGCGCGGATGTGCTGCTGCTCGGCACCGAAGAGGGTGTGAAGACGATGACGGCATGATGGCTCGCGCCGGTGTCATCTTTTCTTCACATTCGCCGTTTAACCTGTCGAGTTGACTTTTTTGAGGAATGACCATGCCCGGTAGTGACCATATATCCCGCCAGTTCGATGCCGACCTTGAAGCCATACGCGCCCACGTGCTGCAGATGGGCGGCCTGGTGGAAAGCCAGATCAAGAGCGCCGTCGAGTCGCTGGTCAACGGCGACGTGGCGCTGATGACACGCGTGATCAACGACGACCACCGCGTCAACGCGATGGAAGTGAAGATCGACGAATCCTGCAGCCAGGTGATCGCGCGCCGCCAGCCGGCGGCCAGCGATCTGCGTCTGGTAATGGCGGTGATCAAGACCATCACCGACCTGGAGCGCATCGGCGACGAGGCCGAAAAGATCGCGCGCATGGCCAAGCTGCTGTCGCAAAAGCAGGGGCTGGCGATCCCGCGCTACCAGGAGATCAAGCATGCCGCGGACATGGCTTTGGACATGCTGCGCAAATCGCTGGATGCGTTCGCGCGCCTCGATGTGGTGATGGCCGCGCAGGTGGTGCGGCAGGACGAGCAGGTGGACGAGGAATTCCGCGCCATCATGCGTTACCTGATCACCTTCATGATGGAGGACCCGCGCACCATTTCCACTTCACTCGAGATCCTGTTCGTCGCAAAGGCGATCGAGCGCATCGGCGACCATGCCAAGAACATGTCCGAGTATGTCATCTACATGGTCAAAGGCCGCGACGTGCGCCATGTCACCGTGGAAGAGATCGATCGCGAAGTCCGGCTGTAAAATTCAGATTTCATCCCAACTGATGCAACTACTAGCCATTCGACTAAGCTGTCAAAAAAACGACAGCCAAGTCGCTGGTTATGCTGTGTTGCGTAAAAAATTTCTTGCTCACATATAATCCATATGCTGCGCGGCGAAATTTTTTCCACGCCTTGCATTTGGGCGAACTCTGAAATTTTATGGGGCCATCATTAATGCGGCAACAGCCAGTACTCGCCGCAGTCGACCTCGGCTCCAACAATTTTCGCCTGCAAGTCGCGCGCGTGGAAGGCGACCAGCTCTACATGCTGGACGGGCTGCGTGAACAGGTGCGGCTGGCCGCCGGACTCACCCCCGACAAATTCCTCGATGCCGAAGCCCAGCATCGCGCCTTGGCCGCGCTGGCGCGTTTCGCCGAACGCCTGCGCGACCTGCCGCGCGAGGCGGTGCGCGTGGTCGGCACCAATTCGCTGCGCGTGGCGAAGAATGCCGCCGATTTCATCCCGCAGGCAGAGAACGTCCTCGGGTTCCCGATCGAGGTCATCGCCGGACACGAGGAAGCGCGCCTGATCTATCTTGGCGTGGCGCACAGCATGCCGCAAACCGGCGACAACCGCCTGGTGATCGACATCGGCGGCGGATCCACCGAATTCATCATCGGCAACGGGCTCGACCCGATCCTGCTCGAGAGCCTGTACATGGGCTGCGTCAGTTTCGGCACCCGTTTCTTCCCCGACGGCAAGATCACCAAGCAGAACCTGAAGCAGGCCGAACTCGCCGCGCGCATCGAATTGCAGACCATCGTCACCGAGTTCAAGGGGCAGTGGCAGGAGGCCCTCGGCTCGTCCGGGACGGTAAGGTCCATCGCCGACATCCTGGACCAGAACGGCTACAGCAAGGGCGGCATCACGCTCGAAGGCTTGGAAAAACTGCGCGCCTACATGCTCAAGGTGGGCGATGTGGAGAAATTCGACCTGCCCGGCCTGCGCCCGGATCGCGTGGCCACTCTGGCGAGCGGATTCGCGATCCTGTATGCCTCCTTTTCCGAGCTGGGCATCTCGTTCATGCGCACGGCGCTGGGCGCGCTGCGCGAGGGCGTGCTGTACGATCTGTGGGGGCGTTTCCACGACAGCGACATGCGCGACGTGACCGTGCAGCAATTCATGCAGCGCTATCACGCCGATCCCGCGCAGGCGAAGCGCGTGGCGAAACTGGCCCAGGCGTTCGCGCGGCAATTCATCAGCGAAGAGATGATCGAGGAGGAATCGCACATGCTGGGCTGGGCCGCCGGCCTGCACGAGATCGGCATCAGCGTCGCACACGCCGGCTATCACAAGCACACCGCGTATATCCTCGCCAACGCCGACATGCCGGGATTTTCCAAGAAGGAACAGGCGCGCCTGAGCCTGCTGACGCTGGCGCATCGCGGCAACCTGGGCAAGCTGCAGGGACAGTTGAAAAGGACCGATGATTTCATTCTGGCGATGAGCCTGCGCCTCGCCGTGCTGTTCTATCGCAACCGCAGCGACATCGAACTGCCCGCTTTGCATTGCCGCTATAGCGGCAGCAAATTCCACCTCGCGATCGACCCGGAATGGCTGGAACAGAATCCGCTCACCGAAACGGCATTGCAGGATGAAGTGAAACAGTGGAAGGCGCTGGGTGTGAGTTTGCAGATCACCGAAAGTTGAGAAGCAGATACAAGAGGAAAGAGGAAAGGGCTAAGTCACGTCTTCTCCAGCACCTCGCTCAGCATCCGCTCCACCCCTGTCTTCCAGTCCGGCAGATGCAGATCGAAAGTGCTTCGCAACTTCGCCGTGTCCAGGCGCGAGTTGTGCGGACGCTTTGCGGGTGTCAGGAAAGCGCTGGTCGGGACCGGATTGATGGCATCCGGCGCAACCTTGAAGGCAACGCCCGCGCGCCGCGCAAAATCGATCACGAATCTGGCGTAACCATGCCATGAAGTCTCGCCGCCCGCAGCCAGATGATACAGGCCGGACAGTTCCTGCCGCTGCAGTGCAGTCCTGATTGCATGCGCGGTTACATCGGCCAGCAAGTCCGCGCCGGTGGGGGCGCCGATCTGGTCGTCGATCACATTGATGGTGTCGCGCTCGCGGGCCAGCCGCAGCATGGTCTTGGCAAAATTGCCGCCGCGCGCCCCGTACACCCAGCTGGTGCGGAAGATCAGATGATTGCAACCGGATCGTTTTATCAGTTGTTCACCTTCCAGCTTGGTCGCGCCGTACACGTTCAGCGGAGCGGTGGCATCCGTTTCCAGCCAGGGTTCGTCGCCGCTGCCGTCGAACACATAATCGGTGGAATATTGCACCAGCCACGCATCGGCGCGTTTGGCTTCCTGAGCCAGCAACCCCGCTGCGACCGCATTGACGGCGTGCGCCAGTTCGGTTTCGCTCTCGGCCTTGTCCACCGCGGTATACGCCGCGGCATTGACGATCACATCCGGCGCAACGGTGCGCACGGTATCCGCCAAACCTTTGGCATCGGACAAGTCTCCGCAAAGATCCCTGCTGTCGCGGCCCCTACTCTCATGGCCCAGGGCGATCAACTCTCCCAGCGGCGCAAGGCTGCGCTGCAGCTCCCAGCCGACCTGGCCATTCTTGCCGAACAGCAGGATCCTCATCCGGCCAGCCCTACATAATTCTTTTCCATCCACTGCCGGTATGCGCCGGACTGGACGTTGCTCACCCAATCGCGATTCTCCAGATACCACCGCACCGTCTTGCGTATCCCGGTCTCGAACGTTTCCGCGGGCTTCCATCCCAGTTCGTGCTCGATCTTGCCCGCATCGATCGCATAGCGCCGGTCATGGCCGGGACGGTCGGCGACGAAGTTGATCTGCTCGCGATATGGTTTGCCATCGGACCTCGGGCTCAGTTCATCGAGCAGCGCGCAAACGGTATGCACAATATCGATGTTGGCCTTTTCGTTCCACCCGCCGATGTTGTACACCTCGCCCACGCGTCCCTTTGCCAGCACCGTGCGGATCGCGCTGCAATGATCCTTCACGTAAAGCCAGTCGCGGATCTGGCGGCCGTCGCCGTATACCGGCAGCGGTTTGCCGGCGAGCGCGTTGACGATCATCAGCGGGATCAGCTTCTCGGGAAAATGAAACGGGCCGTAATTGTTGGAACAGTTCGTGGTCAGCACCGGCAAGCCGTAAGTATGGTGATATGCGCGCACCAGATGATCGCTGGCGGCCTTACTGGCGGAGTAAGGGCTGTTCGGTTCGTAGCGGTTGGTCTCCCTGAACGCGGCATCCTTCGCGCCCAGCGAGCCGTACACTTCGTCCGTGGAAACGTGCAGGAAGCGGAAAGCGGATCTTTCCGGATGGGCAAGACCCGAGCAGTAATCCCGCACCGCCTGGAGCAAATGGAAGGTACCGACCACATTGGTCTGGATGAAATCCTCGGGCCCGTGGATGGAGCGGTCCACATGGCTTTCCGCGGCGAAATTCACCACTGCGCGCGGCCGGTGTTCGCCGAGCAGCTTTTCCACCAGGTCCGTATCGCCGATATCCCCGTGCACGAAGATGTGGCGCGTGTCGTCCTTGAGCGAGGCGAGGTTGTCGGGATTGCCCGCGTAAGTCAGTTTGTCGAGATTGATCACGGACTCGCCGGCTTGCTCGAGCCAGTCCAGAACAAAATTCGCGCCGATGAATCCCGCGCCGCCGGTCACCAATATCATTATTCTTTGTCCCTGAAGAGGTCGTATTTCAAGGGGATTATATTCGATGTCGCTGCAGGCAATATATACTCTCGCCAGGGAAACCTCTGATCATGTCCCGCGTGGCTGCACATTTGGCTTCACTGGGTTGCAGGCCGGACACGGTGGTGCGCAGCGCTTGGTCCGAAGTAGCCTGCCCCCTATCTGACTTTCCACCGCGAGCAGGGGAAAGGACAATCGCCTCCTCTCCCGCAAGCGGGATAACCGGCGACTTGGCTATCGTTTTTTGATAGCCTAGTCAAATGGCTAGTGGTTTGATCAGAGGATTGAGGAGAGGGCTCACGCGAATTTTGTCGGCAACGCAGCTCATGATGATCGTAATCAGATATTCCCAAGGTAAACAATCGTTGAGGATATACCTATGAAACTTGTGGTTTTCGGCGGCGGCGGATTCATCGGTTCAGCGATCACCGACCGGTTGCTGAAGGACAAGCACGAACTCCGCATCTTCGAACGGCCCAGGGTGGCGCCCTTCCGGAAGTTCAGCGAATCCGAGAAGGTGGAATGGGTCACCGGCGACTTTTCCAGCGTCCATGATGTCGGCGACGCGGTCGCAGGCATGGATGTCGTGCTGCACCTGATCTCAACCACCCTGCCGAAGAACGCCAACGACGACCCGGTCTACGACGTGCAAAGCAACGTGGTGGCCACGCTGCAAATGCTGAACCAGATGGTCGCCAGAAAAATCCCGAAGATCATTTTCATTTCTTCCGGCGGTACGGTTTACGGCATCCCGAAGTATCTGCCCATCGACGAACGGCATCCCACCGACCCGTTGACGTCCTACGGCATCACCAAGCTGGCCATCGAAAAATATCTGCATCTATATTCGCATCTGCACGGGATCAGGGCGATCTCCTTGCGGGTATCGAATGCATACGGGGAACGCCAGCGCATCGAGACTGCGCAGGGCGCCGTCGGCGTATTCATCCACCGCGCGCTCAAAGACATGCCAATTGAAATCTGGGGCGACGGGAGCGTCACGCGGGATTACCTGCATGTGAGCGACCTGGCCGAGGCTTTTGTCCGGGCTGCGGAATATACCGGGCCGGAGCGCATCTTCAACATCGGTTCCGGCCACGGCACCAGCCTGAACGAATTGATCGTCCTGCTCGAGCAAGTGCTGGGCAGATCCATCGAGCGGCGCTATCTTCCTTCCCGTCCGTTCGATGTTCCGGCCAGCGTGCTGAACCACGACCTGGCGCGCAGGGAATTGAAATGGGCGCCGTCGGTATCGATGCAAGAGGGCCTGGAGCGCACCGCAAAATGGATGAGGTCGGAATCGACCAGACGAACGCGCTAGATCGCTCCGGCATGCTCGATCATGGGAGAAGTTACCTAAGGAAGCGCTGAATAAGTCCATTCGTGGTGAGTATTTCCCGTTCATTTCTTCGATACACCGCGCTATGCGCGGCACTCAGGACGAACGTGAAATGTATCGAACCATAATTGGGGCTTATTCAACACCTCCCGAATCAACATCCTCGCATATTCAATGACTGCCTTTCGATATGCAAGGATAACGCGCGGTAATCTCAGCGACCGGATGCAACAAGCGATCAGGGCTGATTGCGGCCGCGATACCAATCCACTGTCGCGCGCATTCCCTGCTCCATCGTATACGGCGGCTTCCAGCCCTGTTCGCGGCGCAGCTTCTGATCGTTCACGCGCAACGAGCCGAACAATCTTTCGATCTGGTCCGCGCGGCCCAGCAACTTTGCCGCAGCGTGCATGAGGCCCGGCGGCAGATAGAACATCCGGTTGTTGCGGCCCAATGACCGGCATATCGTTTCCACCAGCTTCACGGTGGATATATCCTCGCCGTCGCTGACCAGATAGGTCTGACCGGCCGCGGCGGGATGGGTCGCGCAGGCGATCAGAGCATCCACCAGATTGCCGACATACACCATGCTGCGCAGATTGTTCGCGCCCGCGAGCGGCAGCGGCATGCCCTTATCGATCGCATCCAGCAACCTCAGAAAATTCCCCTTCACGCCCGGTCCGTATACCAGCGGCGGCCGCACGATCACCGCTTCCAGACCGGTTTCGCCGGCAATCTTGTGCAATACCTGTTCCGACTGCATCTTCGATATGGCGTAAGGATCCTGCGGATCGGGTTCGTCCGTTTCGGAAAACGCTACTTTCCCCTCTCCCCCGCTTGGCGAGGGGGAAGGGCTAGGGGAGAGGGTGCCAGGGGAGAGGGCGGAAACAGGCAACGTCGTTTCGCCGTTCACCTTGATCGTGCTCACATAGACCATGCGCTTTACCCCTGCGTCCGCAGCCTGCCGCGCCAGATTCGACGTGCCGTACAGATTCACCTTGAGATATTCCGTCAGCGGATCGGCCGCCTTGTCCTTCATCACGTGCACCCGCGCGGCGAGATGGATCACGGTATCCACGTTGCGCAGCGCATCGCCCCATTTCGTGCTGGCGTCGATAGCGCCCACCGTCACGGTTTCGCCTGCCACGGATAACTGGCCATGTGTGCGCATCGCACCCCTGACCCGGTATCCGCGCCGGGACAATTCGCTGCACAGCGCGCGCCCGATGAATCCGCCGGCTCCGGTGACCAGTATGGTTTTGCCTCCCGTCGAGGTGGAATGATTTGGATTCATCGCATCAGTTCTTCATATCTCTTCATCAGCTCCGCCGTGATCGTCCCGCTGTCGAATAATTTCAACGCGCGCTCCCTTGCGGATGCTCCCATTTTCCGGCGCATCGCAGCATCGGTTAGCAACGTCTGCAAACTGCCGACCAGCGCGTCGACATCCCCCGCCGGAAACTGCAAGCCCGTTGTGCCGTCTTCCATCGCATCGGTAATGCCGTAGATGCGCGAAGCCACGGTCGGCACCGCGCACGCGGCGGCCTCGATGATCACTTGGCCGAACCCCTCGCGATAACTGGGCAGGCAAAAGATGTCCGCCGCGGCCATATAGCGTTCCGGGTAGGGAGTGAAACCCATCCTGTGCAAGCGTTCGCGGTACTCCCCGCAAATCTCCTGCACCCGCGCAAACGGAACATCCTCCTCGGAACCCACCAGCACCAGCTCGACATCGCCGCGCCGCGAGGCGATGGTTGTGAATGCCGCCGCCAGATCGAGCATGCCCTTGTCGCGATTCAATCTGCCCAGGAACAGGATCACGGTTTGCTCCAATCCTATACCCAGCTCCGCGCGAACCGCGGCCCGCGCTTGCGCATCGGGACGAAACCGCCGTGCATCGATCCCGCAGATCGACCCGTGTCCGATGACTTCGCCCTTGCCTCGCGGCAGCACGCCTTCGGCGACAAGAAAGTCGCGCTGCGACGGGCTGTCCACCAGGATGTGCGTGGCAAATGCGGCGATCAGCCTGTCGAAAGTCTTGTACGCCCTGCGTTTCCATCCGCGCCTGTTCGCCCACACCTGCCCGGTGAAGGTGTGCATGCGTACCGGAACACCTGCAAGCCGGGCTGCCAGCATGGCCAGCAAACCCGTCTTGGGCATGATGGAATGCACCAGGTCGAAACGTTCCCGGCGAAACAGCATCGTCAGCCTGAACAAGACGGCCAGATCGTGCAAGGGTGCGGCCTTGCGCCGGATATCCAGCGGGATCAACCGCGCGTCGAGATCGCGCAGCAATCCGGAATCCTTCGGATGCGTGACCACCGTCACTTGCCATTTTTTCGCGGATGCATCGATGTGGTCTTTCAGGAAGGAATACACCACATCCGGGATCGTGGCGACATAGCAGAGCTTCTTCATATCTTTCCCGCAGCCGCGCTCATTGACGGTATGCCCCGACCAGTTCGCGCAGTCCGTCCTCCATCGAGATCACGGGGCGGTAGTCCAGCTCCCGTTGTATGCGCGCGATCGGGTAGCTCGAACGATTGGTCAGCGCAGCGACCCGGGAAAGGGTAAGCGGAAAACCGGGCAACCTGCCGAGCGTCGCGCCGATCAGATGCGCGACGGGTTGCAGCATGCGCAGCCGCGGAGCAGAACGGCCCAGGGCCTCGGCGATCGTTCCGGCGAACTGCTCGATGGTCCGGTGATCGGAAAGATTGTAGACCCTGCCGCGCGCGGCATTCATGGTTGCGCAACGCACCAGTCCCTCGACCACGTTATCGACGTGAATGTAGTTCGCCGATGCGCCCGGCCTGCCGATATAGAAGAACCACCCCCGATCGATCATCGCAATCATTTTGAACAGCGACTGATTACTCATGCGTGAGCCGAACACGTTCGAGGGGCGCAATATCGAATAGCCGAATCCGCCCGCGTCCGCCCTCTCGGCGACGATGGTATCCGATTCCGCCTTGGTGATCTCATATTCCCCGACCGGATCGAACGCGGCCTCCTCGGTGACGAACCCTTCATGTACCGGGCCATACACCCCGACGCTGCTCAGCTGCACCCAGCGCGCGATGCGGTGAGACGCGGCCTCGACCAGCTTGCGCGTGCCTTCGACGTGCAGCGCGCGCATCAGGCGTTCGTCATCCAGTTGCGCGGCGCAATGGAACAGCGCCTCCGCGCCCTCAAGCATGCCCGCGAGCTCGCCGGTCTGCGCCGTCATCAGGTCGTAGCGCATCGGCTGCAGTTGCGGATGATGCGCGAACGACTCGGGAGAGCGCGTCAGCACACGCACCGTGTCGCCGCGCGCGAGCAGGCGCGCGACCAGTCGCTCTCCGATGAACCCCGTACCGCCGGTGACTGCGACGATCATCAGCGTTTCCCTAATAACGATTGAGCACGATCAGCAACCGCAACAGCAGATCATCGGAGCGCCGTTGCCGCCGGATGCCGCACGACAGCGCCAGACGCACGCGGCGCGGCAGCGAAGTTCTGCCCGCGATGAAAAGCTCGAGCAGATCGAGTTTATCCGGCGCGATGTTTCGCGCGTAGATCTGCCGCAGCAGCAGCGCCTGGTCGCTCATCCAGTGCCGCCCTTCCCCGCTGCCGAAGAACCTGCGGTACTTCTTCACATAGCGTTCGTATTCGCTGGCCACGCCGATCACGTTTTCGCGATGCTGGCGGTAGCGTATCGCGGGCACCTCATCGTAAACCACCTCGCCGAGGCACGACACCACCAGGTAGCACCACCAGTCGTGGATATAGACGTGCTTCGGCAGCCGGCCGGCGAGCAGAAGCAATGCGCCGCGGTTCAGCATCATCGTACAGCCAGCGGCAATGCTCTCGACCAGCGCATTGCCGAATCCGACCCGGCGCGGCTGGTCGGTATAGCCGAGATGTTTCAGGTCCTCGTCGACCAGTTCGGCGCGCGCGCAATACAGCGCGGCGCGCCCCTGCGGAATCTTGTTCAACTGCGCGACCGCGCGCGCAACTTTCTCCGGCAGCCACACATCGTCCTGGTCGCAGAACGCGACAAAATCCGTTTCGGTCTTTGCGGCATGCTCCAGCAGCGCGAAAAAACTTTGTGTCGCGCCCAGGTTGCCGCGATCTTCGAGCAGCTCGATCCGCCCCTTTGCGCGCTCGCCTTCGAGTATCGCAACAGTGGAATCTGTCGAACCGTCGTCGCGCACCAGGATGCGGATGTCGGGATGGGTCTGTGCGTACAGCGAATCGAGCTGCTGCTGCAGGTAGCGGCTGCCGTTGTAAGTGGACAGCAGCACCGTGACCCTGCCGGAATCGGAAACAACTGACGTTAGCCGGGAGATCATGGATTCAGTGCAAGCCTCTTGATAAATGAACATCCATAATCTTAGTCGACACTTTGTCGGGCCTTGCCGAGCGCGCTCGCGAGCGCTTCGAGGTACTGGTAACCATAGCGCTCATCCGGTTCGAGATAGGCGCTCTCGCTCCACTCGTTCCATGCATTGAGGAAGATGAAGTTCTCCGGCAATTTGCGCTGCGGCATGGATTGGACCAGCTTGTCCATCCAGTGAGCAAAGCGCTCGGGCGTTGCGCCTCGAAAGATGGTGGCGCGCTTCTTATATCGTGAAGTATTGTCCCAGTCGACGAATGCGCCCGGAAAAGTAGTCAGTGTCGCATCGGGGCGTATCTCCACGATTTTTTGCCATATGACATTGTAATCGTGGAAAGTCAGTTCGTTAATGAAGGCATCCCTGATATCAAGCAGCATGTGCTTGTAACGTTCGGGCAGCCTGCGCACGATCTTGTACAGTGGAGAATGCCTTATGGACCGCCTGTCGAACGAAGGTGAGTTGATCGCCTCGAATGGCTGGAACTGGAACAGCGCATCGAATGAAGCTAGGCAATCGGTATAGAGCAACTCGCTCTGCTTTTGAAAAATGAAATACAGGCCCGGCAACCCATCCTTTACCGCCAGCTCGCGCCAGTATGCCAGCATCTCGTCGATCGTCTCGATGCGTTGCGGCCGGTAGATCATGAACACCGGCTTGCCGTCCACCTTGATCGCGCGCGGATCGGTCCACGCCTTGATCCGATAATCGTAATGCAACTTCCAGCGTTCCTTCACCGGAGGATGGGTCTGCTTGAT
>DATKAK010000110.1:0-29825 GCA_035498295.1 Gallionella sp.
GGGATGCGTCAAACCGTCCAAACAAACGCCTGCCAGGCAAGAGCAGTCCAAACCGGAGGCCAAGCATGAAGAAGGCTGCACGATGCACATCGCCCACACCAGCTTCACCGTCAAATCCACCGGCCAGAAAAAGTCCATCAACGGCTTCGACACCGAGGAATACCAGGCAGCGTGGGTGGTCAAACTGCGCGATAATTCGGCGCGAAGCTCGACCAGCACTCTGAACATCGACATATGGACCACGCCGCTCTCCGGCTCGATGCGCGATGCGCTGGCTGTGGAGGAGAGCTATTCCCGCGCCCTGAACGGGGCTGTCGCCGAGTCGGCAAAGCCGCAAATCGTCCCCGCAAAAGCGGCGGAGATGATCTCGGCCTATCTCGCCAGTTCCCTGAAGCCGGGGGATCTCAAAGCTCTCATCGATGCGGGCAAGCAACTGGAAAAGATCAAGGGCTATCCCATCTCCACCCATCTCGCTTGGAACATGGAGGGCAATGCGTGCGCACCCAAGGAATCCGCGAAAAAAGAAGACAAATCCTCGGTACCTTCCGGTTCGAGCGACCTCGTTTCCAGCATCACTGGTATGTTCGGGGAAAAGAAATCCGGGGAAAAATCGAAGGAAGGGGCTGAACCGATACTGTCTTTCACCTTCGAGGTAAAGAAACTCAAGGTCGAGCCGGTGCACGACAGCGAGTTTGCCGTGCCCAAGAATTACAAACTGGTGTCACAACCCTAGTCCGCCTGAAGCCGCCATTCGCGAACGATCACCCCACCCATTTGCGCGCGTTCTGGAACATCTTCATCCACGCGCCGTTTTCCTGCCACCCGTAGGGATGCCAGGAATTCTGCACGGCGCGAAACACCCGTTCAGGATGCGGCATCATGATGGTGAAACGCCCGTTCCGTGTCGTCATGCCGGTGATGCCCTGGGGCGACCCGTTCGGATTGAGCGGGTAGGTCTCAGTCGGATTTCCACGGTTATCCACGTAGCGCAACGCAACCAGCTTTTGTGCTGCCTTCAGGCGTTTGCTGTCGCCAAAACGAAGTTTCAGTGAAGACTCATGCCCGCTTGCGGACGTGATGTCGGAACTAAAATCGGCATAGCCTTCGCCGTGCGACACTACGATGGGCATACGGCTGCCGCCCATCCCGTTAAGCAGGATCGACGGCGAGGGCTGCACCTCGACCATCACGAAACGCGCCTCGAATTGCTCCGAGCGGTTGCGCGCAAAGTGCGGCCAGCTTTCGGCCCCCGGGATTATTTCCTGCAGATTGCTCATCATCTGGCAGCCGTTGCATACGCCCAGCGCGAAGGTGTCCTTGCGTTGAAAAAACGCCGCAAACTCGTCGCGGGCGCGCGGATTGAACAGGATGGATTTTGCCCAGCCCTCCCCTGCGCCCAGCACGTCGCCATAAGAGAACCCGCCGCATGCCGCGAACCCTTTGAAGTCGCTCAATGAGATCCGCCCGCTGATGATATCGCTCATGTGCACGTCCACCGCGGCGAACCCGGCACGGTCGAACGCCGCGGCCATTTCGGTCTGGCCATTCACACCCTGTTCGCGCAGGATGGCAATCTTGGGCTTTGTAAGCAGCAGCAGCGGGGAAATGCTCTCGTTCAACTCATAGGTCGATCGGACGTGCAGGCCGGGGTCCGCGGCATCCAGCAAACGGTCGAATTCCTGCTGCGCACACTCCGGATTATCGCGCAGCTTCTGCATCTGATAGCTGGTCTCGGACCAGATGCGTTGCAGGTTCACGCCGCTTTCCCTGTAGAGCGTCTGTCCGCCGCGCGATATCTCGATCAAGCCGGTCTTGTTCAATGCTGCGATCTTGTGCACGCCCTTCAGCCTCGCATCATGCGCCAGTTCCAAAACGTGCTGCACGTCGCGGTTGCGCACTTGGATCACCGCGCCGAGTTCCTCGTTGAACAGGGCGCGCAGCGTGTCGCCGTGGGATTCATCGAGATTGATCGTCAGGCCGATGTGGCCGGCAAAAGCCATTTCGCACAGCGTGACGAACACGCCACCGTCGGAACGGTCATGGTAGCTGAACAGCTTGCCCTCCTCATTCAGCCGTTGTATCAGCCCAAAGAACGATTTGAGCACCTGCGCATCATCCACGTCCGGCGCGACATCGCCGACCTGTTTGTATACCTGCGCCAACGCGGAGCCTCCCATGCGTTTTTTTCCCTGCCCCAGGTCGATCAGCAGCAGCGTGGTATCCAGAAAAGGGGCAATCTGTGGAGTGATGGTCTCGCGCGCATCGGGACTGGGCGCGAATGCAGTAACGACCAGCGAAAGCGGAGCAATCACTTCTTTACGTATACTCCCCCTCCCCGACCGTCCCCCGCCATCTGGAGAGGGGGCGACCGTCTCTTCGAGCCATGTTGTTTTCATGGACATCGAATCCTTGCCGACCGGGATGCTGATGCCGAGCTGGGGGCAAAGCTCCATGCCGACCGCGCGCACCGTATCGAACAGCGCGGCATCTTCGCCATGATGCCCCGCGGCAGCCATCCAGTTCGCGGACAGCTTGATGTCTCCGATCTGTTCGATGCGCGCAGCCGCGATGTTGGTGATCGCTTCGCCTACCGCCATGCGGCCCGATGCCGGCGCATTCACCAGCGCCAGCGGGGTCCGTTCTCCGATCGCGTATGCCTCTCCACGATGCGTGCCGAAACCCATCACCGTGACGGCAACATCGGCCACCGGCACTTGCCACGGGCCGACCATCTGGTCGCGCGCGGTCATGCCGCCCACGGTGCGGTCGCCGATACTGATCAAAAAAGTCTTGTTCGCCACCGACGGCAGGCGCAACACCCGTTCGACCGCCTCGCGCAAATCGATCTGGCTGATATCGCAGGCAACCAGCCGCGGAATCTCCCGAACCACATTGCGCGTCATTTTGGGCGGCTTGCCCAGCAATACCGGCAGCGGCATATCCACGGGATAGTTGCCGAATTCCTGGTCATGCACGGTAAGGTTGTCTTCCTGTGTCGTCACGCCGACTACCGCGAACGGACAGCGCTCGCGCTCGCACAGTCCGCGGAAATCCTCGAGCCGTTCCGGAACGATTGCCAACACATAGCGCTCCTGCGATTCATTGCACCAGATCTGTTTCGGAGACATGCCGGCCTCATCCAGCGGAATCTTTCGCAACTCGAACCGCGCGCCGCGTCCGCCGCCGTGAACCAGTTCCGGCAACGCATTCGACATGCCGCCTGCGCCGACATCGTGTATCGACAGGATGGGATTGTTCGCACCCATCTGCCAGCAGCGATCGATCACCTCCTGCGCACGGCGCTGCATCTCGGGATTGCTGCGCTGCACCGAAGCGAAATCTAGATTCTCGGCATTCTCGCCGGTATCCATGCTGGAAGCGGCTCCGCCGCCCAGGCCGATCAGCATGCCCGGCCCGCCAAGATGCACTAGCAGCGCGCCGATCGGCAGTTCGTGCTTTTTGGTATGGATCGCCGCGATGTTGCCGATCCCGCCGGCCAGCATGATCGGCTTGTGATAGCCGCGCACCTCGCCGCTTACATTCTCTTCGAAGGTGCGGAAATATCCCGCGAGGTTCGGGCGGCCGAATTCATTGTTGAATGCAGCTGCGCCGATGGGACCATCCAGCATGATCTGCAGCGCAGACACGATGCGGGAAGGCTTGCCATAGGGTGCTTCCCAGGGCTGCTCAAAGCCGGGAATATTCAGGTTGGACACGGAGAAACCGGCCAGACCGGCCTTGGGCTTGGATCCGCTGCCGGTGGCGCCTTCATCGCGTATCTCGCCGCCGGAACCCGTCGCGGCTCCCGCGAATGGCGCGATGGCGGTCGGATGATTGTGTGTCTCGACTTTCATCAGCGTATGCGTCAGTTCGTCGCTGTATGCATAACCGCCGTCGGCGCGCGGATAGAAACGTTCGATGCGCGCGCCCTCGATGACCGAAGCATTGTCGGAATACGCCACGATCGTGCCTTTCGGGCTGACCAAGTGGGTGTTGCGTATCATGCCGAACAGCGACATCTCCTGCGCGTCGCCGTCGATTACCCAGTCGGCATTGAATATCTTGTGGCGGCAGTGCTCGGAATTTGCCTGGGCGAACATCATCAGCTCGACATCGGTCGGGTTGCGCTTCAGCTTTCTGAAATTATCCGCAAGGTAGCCGATCTCGTCCTCGGAAAGAGCCAGACCCATCTCCATATTGGCCTTCGCCAACGCGTCTGTCCCCCCTTTGAGAACATCAACGCTGGCAAGCGGTTGCGGTGCACCGTGTCGAAAGATCTCATCTGCGGCACTTTCCACGCCCTCAAGTACGGATTCGGTCATGCGGTCATGCAAAAGCGGCGATACTGCCGCCAGTTCTGATTTACCCAGTCGACCGCCAGAACTGCTTTCCAGGTAATACACCACGCCGCGCTCAATGCGCCGCACGGCCGACAAGCCGCAATGTTGCGCGATGTCGGTCGCCTTGGTAGACCAGGGAGAGATGGTTCCGAGTCGCGGCACCACGAGCACGCGCTGCATCGAGTCCGGATGCTCCGGTTCGCGGGAATGGTCATCCAGGCCCAGCACCTTGTCCAGCAGCCGTGCCTGCTCGTTGTTGAAGGTTGAACCATGGGCCACCTGCAAAGGAAAGGCCGATGGCTGATCGGACGCTTTGCTTCCGCCTTCGTGCAGCCCCCGCAAGGGGGACGCCGCTGGGCGCCCGGAACCTTTGGTTCCACCCTCGCGCAGAGCGATGAAGTAAATGTGGCGGGTGTCGGCGATCACCGCGCCGGGGACCGCCGTTTTCAGCGCATTGCACAGTTTTTCCAGACGAAAGCCAGACAAAGCAGCAGAGCCGAAACATATTCGATACATGGCGATGACCATCATAAATATCCGGAGCGCGATTATACTATGCACCACCTCTATGAATGATTCATGAAAAATGAACGATCGCGTCCCCATGCTTCGCAAAGAGCGACTCGTCTCGAACTTCCCGAAACGCCCGCGCGACAGCCACAAAGGGCTGTTTGGAACGGTCGCGGTCATCGGCGGCGCAAACGGCATGATCGGCGCTCCGCTGCTGGCGGCGCGCGCCGCGCTCAAGCTGGGCGCAGGTTGCGTGCATGTCGGCCTGTTGGCAGAGAACGCGCCCGGAGTGGACCTGGTGCAGCCCGAACTGATGCTGCACGACGCGAAATCCGCGTTGCAACTGCCCGGTGTGGATGTGTTCACGGCCGGTTGCGGCATGGGCACTTCGATCGCCGCTCAAAAGCTTCTGTACGAGTTGCTCCCGCGCAACACGGCCCTGGTGCTGGACGCCGATGCACTCAACCTGATCGCAAAACATGCCGACCTGCAGGACGACTTGCGCAGCCGGACATCGCCCTGCGTGCTCACGCCCCACCCCGGCGAAGCGGCGCGACTATTGGCTTGCACGGCGCATGAAATCCAGTCGGACCGTATCGCGGCGGCACGCGAACTGTCGCGAAGGTTTGCTTGCGGCGCGGTGTTGAAAGGCGCGGACAGCGTATGCGTCACGCGCGGCGGAAGATTGTTCGTCAACAAGACCGGCAATGCCGGCATGAGCAGCGCGGGCATGGGCGATGTGCTGTCCGGCATGATCGCCGCCTTCATCGCGCAGGGAATGACGGCAGACGACGCGCTGCTGCTGGCCGTTCACCTTCACGGCGCCGCGGGCGACGCGCTGGCGGAACAGGGCATCACGATCGGCATGACCGCCAGCGATGTGACCGAGTGGGCGCGCTGGTTATTGAATGGTTGGTTAAAAAGATAGATTGGCAACGCCCATAAACATCTCCGAAGAGGCCGGCGTGCGCTATCTTCATTTCGGTTCGGATTGGATACAGGGCGCGATGCGCATCGCCCGGCCATGGAACCTCGAGTTGGAATATACCCGCGAAATGATGGCCTCGCTGCTGCTCCGCGAAGATTCGCATTTTCCGCGCAAGGTGCTGTTGATCGGGCTGGGGGCGGCGTCGCTGACCAAGTTCCTGTATCGCAACTATCCGCTCGCGCATCTGACCGTGGTGGAGATCGAACCCGCCGTGGTCGACGCCGCGCGGCAATTCTTCAAGCTGCCCGAAGATCCCAAACGCATCGACCTGGTCATCGGGGACGGTGTGGATTACGTGCTGAGCAGCGAAAGGAAATTCGACCTGATCCTGGTGGATGGCTACGACGAAAACGCGAGTTCCGGCGCGCTGAACAGCGTGCCGTTCTATCACGGGTGCCGGAACTGTTTGAGCCGCAACGGTATCCTGTCCGTCAACCTGCTCACCAGCGATCGCCGCTTCGATGCCAGCATCAGGCGCATCGCCGAAGCATTCGATGATCGCGTGCTGGCTTTCCCTTCCGGCGAAAGCGGAAACGCGATCGCGTTGGCGGCGCTCGGCGATCCCGTTGAAATCTCCCTATATGACCTGAGGGAAAAAGCGCTGGATTTGAACAGGGAAACCGGCCTCAACCTGATGCCCAGCATCGCTCGCCTGGAGCGCGCGCAGAGTTGTCCGGACGGGATATTGACCCTGTAAGACTACTGATGACACGACTAGCCATCTGACTGGGCTGCCAGAAGACGCCGGCCAAGTCATTGCTTATGCGCCCGACATACTGCGTTGCACTAGGATTCAAAATACGGGGTCGTGTAGCGACAGACTATGTGCAAACCGCATCTGCGACACGTTACTGGCGTAGGCGGCCGATTGCGGGAGCAGATGCAGGCCGCTCTTCCCGCACGAGGCATGCTTCGCAACACCGTGTCCGAGCGGCTAGATTTTCATCCTTTCGCGCCTTATTCTGCCTTCGCTCGTGACGTTTTACATCAAGCCCTTCTGACGAAATTCAGAATTCAAAAAGCTGCCCCTGCTCCAGCCGCACCGGCTGGAATTTTCCACAGGCCGCAAATACTTCCGCCATGAGCCTGTCTTCCTTGCCCGGTTCCATGTGGGTGATCAGCAGTGTCACCGGACGCTGCAGACGCGCCAGCCCTTGCGCCAGCAGCGCAGCCGTCATATGCCCGGATCGAGCCGCGCCGCCGGCGTTCTCATTGAGGAAAGTCGTTTCGATCATCAGGTAACGCAGATTTTCGATGTTGTTCAGCTCGGCCCAGAATTCCCCGCAATCCGTGGTGTCGCCGGAGTACACGAAGCTTGCCGTCCCGCTATCCATGCGGTATCCGACCCCGGGAACCGCGTGTCGCGCAGGCAAAGGCGTGATGCGCCGGTCACCCAGCAAGGTGGTTTCCCCGATCCTGACTGGGACCAGGCGGATGTAGGGATCGGCGATCGTCGGCAGCACGCTGTAGTCCGGCCACAGCACCCCGTTCAGCAGATTCTGCTTCAGCGCGGCGATGGTTTGCGGCAATGCATGCACCAGCAGCGGCCGATTGCGCAAAAATGCCACTGCGTCGGCAAGCAGCGGTATGAAGCCGCAATGATCGAGGTGCGAATGGGTCAGGAATACGTGATCCACTCCGGCCATCTGCTCCAAACTCAGATCACCCGCCCCGGTGCCGGCATCGATCAGGATATCTTCGTCCAGCAACAGCGAGGTGGTGCGACGCACGCCACCGATCCCCCCAAAGCAGCCGAGTACGGCAAGTTTCATATTCCCTCCGGACCTGCGACATCCTGGAATGGCATCCCTAGCATGGCCGTTACCGTAACAAGTTCAGCGCATCGAATCAATACCCGATGGCGGACCAAATGGCGTGCGCAGCACAGTGCATGCATGAAATTCGCCCGCATGGCACAATTCGACCGCAAGGGATCGAACTCATTCAATCAAAGGGGGTAAGTATGAGCATGTTGATTTTTCTCGGCGTCGTTGCCGTGCTGCTGATCTACGGCATCAGCCTGTACAACCATCTCGTCAATGTAAAACACGCCGTGTCCAAGGCCTGGGCCAACATCGATGTGCTGCTCAAACAGCGCCATGACGAACTGCCCAAGCTGGTCGAGGTATGCAAGCAATACAAACAATTCGAGCAAAGCACGTTGCAGAAAGTCATCGATGCGCGCTCGCAGGTGCATGCCGCGCGCGAACGCCAGGATATCGGCGCGCTGGGCCAGGCGGAAGGTGCGCTGCGGGCCGGTCTGGGCAATCTCTTCGCGGTGGCCGAGGCCTACCCCGAACTGAGGGCCAACGAGAATTTCATGCAGCTGCAAAACCGCATCACTTCGCTGGAGAACGGCATTGCCGACCGCCGCGAACTGTATAACGAATCGGTCAACATCAACAACGTGCAGATCGAGGTCTTCCCCGCCAGCATCATCGCGAGCCTGTTCAATTTCGGCGAGAAGCCGCTGCTGGAATTTACCGCCTCTGAAAAGGCCGATGTGGACATGAAATCCCTGTTCAGCTAGCAGGTACGGCATTGATGCCATTCACGCTTGTCCCCTTTCCTCAATCCTCTCCCGCAAGCGGGAGAGGAAGCAAACGTCTCGCTGTGCGAGTCTCCTGTTAATTCGCCATGCTGGTTTCGATCCGCCGCGAATACACGCATCTGGTTACTTCCGGTGCGCAGTTGCTGCTGCTTTTGATCGGGCTAAGAATCGATTCGCGCAACGGATGGCTGGTTTGTCTTTCCATCATGGCGGCCATCAGCATACTGGCTTGGCAGTCTGCGCTGCGCAGGCTGCGCACGATACGCGATACTCCCACCTCGAAGATCGCTTCCGCCGTGCAGGGCTACGTGGAGCTCACCGGACGCGGCCACCCGTTCGGGGAACCGCTTCTGGGTCAACTCAGCCGCCTGCCATGCCTGTGGTATCGCTACAAGATCGAAAAACGCGAATCCGAAAACAAATGGAAGACCGTGGACCACGGCGAAAGCGACGACACTTTCATACTGCGAGACGAAACCGGCGAATGCGTGGTCGACCCCGAACAGGCGGAGATCCTCACCCGACACCGCGACCAGTGGCATGACGGCGATTACCGCTATACCGAGTGGAAACTGATCGAGAACGACAACCTCTATGTGATCGGCCGGTTTCGCACCCAGGGCGGCAGCAGCCTGCAATTCGATACCCGCGAGGAACTCAACGCGCTGCTCGCCGAATGGAAAAAGGATATGCCGGATCTGCTCAAGCGTTTCGACCTCGATGGCAACGGCACGCTGGACATGCAGGAATGGATGCTGGCGCGATCCGCCGCCCGGCGCGAAGTGGCAAAAATGATGCGCGAAGCTCAGGTACAGCAGGATATCAATATCATCTGCCGGCCGCGCGAAGGAGAATTGTTCATGATCAGCAATCTGGACCAGGACAAGTTGTCGCGCCGCTACCTGTTCTGGAGCTGGGCGCACCTGGCGATTTTCTTCGGCGCGTTGGGCGGGGTAGGCTGGGTGCTGCAATCCGCCCGCTACTAGAATGAAAAGGGGCGCGTTTCAAATCCGCCCCGCATTCACAGCCGACCTCGACATTCACGTCCGACCGGGGTCAGCTCTTTCTGCGCAAAGTCATGCGTTCCATCAAACTGTCCTTGTCGATGAACTGATGCTTGATCGCGCCGAGTATGTGTATCACCACCAGCGCGATCAGCACATTGACCAGTTGTTCATGCACTTCATGGGCCAACACACCCCTGTAACCGTGCTCCTTGGGCAGCATATTCGCATCGAACGCCAATAATGCCGGGCCCGCCTTGCTGGTGAGCAA
Organism: Gallionella sp.; assembly: GCA_035498295.1. Taxonomy (GTDB): domain Bacteria; phylum Pseudomonadota; class Gammaproteobacteria; order Burkholderiales; family Gallionellaceae; genus Gallionella. Next base: position 9,665 of record DATKAK010000110.1, read on the forward strand.
GATTACCACGCCGCTCACCGGCAACACGAACAGCACAATATAAAGCAGGTAATGCACACCCTTGGCCAGCTTGTCCATCGCCGTGTCGCCCATTGGCGCCGGTATCCCGTCATTGCGGCGGAAATAAAAGCGAAAAAAGGTCAGCAACAAAACCGTGCCCCCCACCGCGATATGTACGACGTATCCGGCCAATGTCGCCTTGCTGTCGTCAGTCGCCTCACCCAGGCTGTCACCCAGATACCAGGCTGCGATCAACAGTACCAGCGTCAACCAATGAACTACCACCATGCGTTTGCTGTATTGCGTCATAAACAAAACTCCCGAAAGTTGTCCAGCCATCCCAAATTTACAGAATACGCCAGAAAGCGCTGATTCGGTTCCATCCGGATTTCAAAAGGGGGCCTGCAATGGAATTCATCTAGTGCCTGATGTCTGCGGCAACCAATGTACGGTCCGCTTGTGTGCCTGCAATTTGGGTAGGACTGTTGTCCAATACCTGAAAAAACACTTCGTCGTGCTTGATCATACCCAACTCGTTGCGCGCACGCTCCTCGATGGCAGCAGTACCCTGTTTGAGGTCGCGCACTTCGGCATCCAGCACTGCATTGCGCGCCTGAGCAAGGTGATTTGCCTGTTGTTGCGCTTCAATCTGGCGATGCAAGTCCCACACTTTCAGCCAGCTGCCCTTGCCCAGCCAAAGCGGGTACTGCAACAGCAGCAGCAAAGAGAGCAGTATCAGTGTGACGGCACGCATCAGTCCAACTGGTAATAAGCGTCGCGTCCCGGATACGTGGCAGTGTCGCCCAAGTCTTCTTCTATACGCAACAATTGATTGTACTTTGCCATGCGATCGGAACGCGACATCGAGCCGGTTTTGATTTGCATGACATTGGTGGCAACGGCGATATCGGCAATGGTGCTGTCCTCGGTTTCGCCGGAACGATGCGAGATCACCGCGGTATAACCGGCACGTTTGGCCATCTCGACCGCTGCGAAGGTCTCGGTCAGGGTTCCGATCTGGTTGACCTTGATCAGGATCGAATTGGCGATGCCGCGCTTGATGCCCTCGCTGAAAATCCTGGTGTTGGTCACAAAGATGTCGTCGCCGACCAATTGTACGGTTTTGCCGAGCCGGTCGGTCAATGCTTTCCAGCCGTCCCAGTCATGTTCGCTCAGGCCATCCTCTATGCTGATGATGGGGTACTTGTCCACCCAGTCGGCGTACAGGTCGACCATCTGCTTGGAACTCAGCAACAGCTTGTCAGCCTTCAGATGATACTTGCCGTCCTTGTAGAATTCGGAGGCCGCCGGATCCATGCCGATCACCACATCCTTGCCTGGCACGTAGCCGGCAGCCTCGATGGCTTCGACGATGACTTTCAGCGCACCCTCATTGGAACCCAGCGCAGGAGCGAAGCCGCCTTCATCGCCGACGGTGGTCGGCAGACCGCGCTTGTGCAATAGCGCTTTCAGGGCATGGAACACTTCCGCGCCACAGCGAAGCGCCTCGCGGAAACGCTGCGCACCTACGGGTATGATCATGAATTCCTGCATGTCGGAACCGCCCACGGCGTGCGCGCCGCCGTTGATCACATTCATCATCGGCACCGGCATGGACATCTTGCCGGAACCACCCAGATAACGGTACAGCGGCAAGCCGCTCTCTTCCGCGGCGGCGCGCGCCACCGCCATCGACACCGCCAGAATCGCGTTCGCGCCGAGACGCGCTTTGTTTTCCGTGCCATCCAGTTCGATCATGGTCTGGTCGATGAAGGCTTGTTCGGCAGCGTCCAGGCCGATGATCGCTTCGGCGATCTCGGTGTTCACGTATTCCACCGCCTTCAGCACGCCCTTGCCCAGATAGCGCTTCTTATCGCCATCGCGCAACTCGATCGCCTCCTTCTCGCCGGTGGATGCGCCGGACGGCACGGCAGCGCGTCCCATCACGCCGGATTCCAACAATACGTCCGCTTCCACGGTCGGGTTGCCGCGTGAATCCAGAATCTCGCGGGCGATCACATCGACGATTGCACTCATCTTTTCCTTTTTCCTTCTTCTAAACGTTTTTCAAATCAATCTTCTCTTCGATCAAACCCTGCTGCTTGACGGTTTCGTCCAGTACTTTCAGCGTTTGCAGCAATGTCTTGAGATGCCCGAGAGGAAACGCGTTCGGCCCGTCCGACAAAGCTTTCGAGGGATCCGGATGCGTTTCCATGAACAAACCTGAAATACCCGCTGCCACCGCCGCGCGCGCCAGCACCGGCACGAACTCGCGCTGTCCGCCGCTGACCGTTCCCTGCCCGCCGGGCAATTGTACCGAATGCGTCGCATCGAACACCACTGGGCAACCGGTGTTGCGCATCACCGCCAGCGAGCGCATGTCCGACACAAGGTTGTTGTACCCGAAAGACGCGCCGCGCTCGCATACCAGGATGTTGTCCGTGCCGCTGGCCTCGCGCGCTTTCTCAACCACGTTCTTCATGTCCCATGGCGACAGGAACTGCCCCTTCTTGATGTTCACCGGGCGGCCGGCACGGGCGACCGCATGGATGAAGTCGGTCTGGCGGCACAGGAACGCCGGGGTTTGCAGCACATCCACCACGGCGGCCACGGGCGCGATCTCGTCCTCTTCATGGACATCGGTCAGCACCGGCACGCCGATCTGGGCCTTCACTTCGGCAAGGATACGCAATCCCTCGTCCATGCCCGGACCGCGAAACGATTTGCCCGAACTGCGGTTGGCCTTGTCGAAGGATGACTTGTAGATGAAATTGATCTTGAGCTCGTTGCAGATTTCTTTCAGCCTGCCGGCGGTATCCAGCGCCAGCTGCCGCGACTCGATCACGCACGGGCCGGCGATCAGGAACAGCGGCTTATTCAGGCCAACCTCGAAATTACAGAGTTTCAAGCCGCCACCTTGCGTTTCGCTTTTGCAGCTTGCCGCTGCAACGCCGCTTCCACATAGGACTTGAACAACGGGTGTCCGGTGCGCGGCGTGGAAGTGAATTCGGGATGAAACTGCACGCCCATGAACCAGGGATGCATGGACTGGGGCAGTTCCATGATCTCGGGCAGGTTTTCGCTGGGTGTTCGCGCAGAAATGATCAGCCCGGATTTTTCCAGTTCCGGCACGTAGTGGTTGTTGACCTCATAGCGATGACGATGGCGCTCGTTCACTTCGTCGCCGTAGATGCGCTGCGCCATGGTGCCGGGTTTGATCGGGCAGCGTTGCGAACCGAGCCGCATGGTTCCGCCCAGGTCGGAATCGTTGTTGCGCGTTTCCACTTTGCCGTCGCGGTCCAGCCATTCGGTGATCAGCGCGACGACAGGATGCTCGGTCGCCGGATTGAATTCGGTGCTGTTCGCATCGTTCATTCCGGCAACGTGCCGCGCGTATTCGATCACGGCCAGTTGCATACCCAGGCATATGCCGAGATAGGGCACCTTGTTTTCCCGAGCATAGCGAATTGCGGCGATCTTCCCTTCCGTGCCGCGTTTGCCGAAACCGCCCGGAACGAGGATCGCATCGAAATGCTCCAGGCCTTTCGTACCGGAGGTCTCGAGCGCCTCGGAATCGATGTATTCGATATTCACCCGGGTCGAGGCATGTATGCCGGCGTGACGCAAAGCCTCGATCAGCGACTTGTAGGATTCGGTCAGGTCGACATATTTGCCGACCATGCCGATCGTGATCTTGTACTGCGGATTTTCCAGTGCGGCCACTAATTTTGCCCATACCGACAGATCGGCGGGCGGCAACCCCGTCAGTCCCAGCTCTTCGCAAACGATACGATCCAGACCCTGTTGGTTCAGCATCTGCGGGACCTTGTATATGCTGTCCACATCCCACATCGAAATCACCGCTTCTTCGCGCACATTGGCAAACAGCGAGATTTTGGCGCGTTCATCTTCAGGGATGCGCCGGTCGGCGCGGCAGATCAATGCAGTCGGAAAGATACCGATCTCGCGCAATTTCTGCACGCTGTGTTGCGTCGGCTTAGTTTTCAACTCGCCGGCGGTCGTGATATAAGGAACCAGGGTGAGATGCACATAGGCGACCTGATTGCGCCCCATGCGCAAACCCATCTGCCGGGCCGCCTCGAGGAATGGCAACGACTCGATATCGCCGACCGTGCCCCCGATCTCGACGATCGCGACATCGGCCTTGCCTTCATGCGATGCCGCCGCGCCGCGCTCGATGAAAAACTGTATCTCGTTGGTGATATGCGGAATCACCTGAACCGTCTTGCCCAGATATTCGCCGCGCCGCTCCTTGCGGATCACGCTGTCGTAGATCTGTCCGGTAGTGAAATTGTTGGCCTTGCGCATCTTGGCGGAAATGAAGCGCTCGTAATGTCCCAGATCCAGATCGGTTTCGGCTCCGTCCTCCGTCACAAACACCTCCCCATGCTGGAACGGACTCATGGTGCCGGGGTCGACGTTGATATAGGGATCCAGCTTCAGCATCGTCACCTTCAATCCGCGTGATTCCAGTATGGCCGCAAGCGAAGCGGCGGCGATGCCCTTCCCTAAAGAAGACACCACGCCGCCGGTGATGAAGATGTACTTGGTCATGGGGCGCGATGATACCGTAAAACGCCCTGCTATCAAAATTCAAAGTAGTTGCACGGTGCGTTCCACTACTTTGACTCAGGGGCGTATCAAAATTCAGAGTTCGCCCAAATGCCCCACAAGGGGACGCCGATCCGCTACGAGCAAAAACAGCCCGTGCGGAATCGTCAGCAAGGCGCGGAAACAATTTCGCAGCGCCGCATATGCGGTATATGTACGCAAGAAAACGAAGTTTCAGTGAAGGGTAACCTTTAGGTTGGCCGTAACCAAATTTTTTCCGCAACGCAGCATAACCAGCCACTTGCCCGCAGTTTTTGGCGGCTTAGCGGAATGGCTAGTAGTTCCATCAGTTGGGATGAAGCGGGGTAAGCAGGCAAGCCGCGAAGCGGATGCTCGCAAATCCGGGTTTTTGGAGGCTCTCTAATGGACCAGCAGGGATTGCTGCACCGACACCGCACAAACCGACATCAGCGTGCCGGGCAGCAACCCCAGAATCAGTACGGCAAGGCCGTTGACGCTGATCAGCAGCGTGGTGTCCTGCCCGAAGACGATCGGCGCGTGGCTTTCCGGCGTATCAAAATACATCAGCTTGACGATACGCAAATAGTAGAACGCTCCGATCAGGGAAAACAGTACCGCCACGACAGCCAGCCAGACGTATCCGGATTGCACGACGGCATTCAGTACGGAAAATTTTGCGTAAAAGCCCACGGTGGGAGGCACCCCGGCCATCGAGAACATCAGCAGCAACATCAGGAAGGCGAGCCACGGACTGCGCTGGTTCAGTCCCTTGAAGTCGCTGAGGTTATCCGCCTCGAAACCTACCCTGGAAAGCAGCATGATCATTCCGAACGCGCCCAGCGACATCAGCACATAGATCACCGCATAGAACATGGCCGAGCCATAACCCTCCTTGTCTCCGCTGATGAAACCAAGCAGCAGGAAGCCCATGTGCGCGATAGTCGAATAGGCGAGCATGCGTTTCAGGTTGGTTTGCGCGATTGCGGTGATATTGCCAAGGGCCATGGATGCCACGGCAAGTATGGTCAACATGCCCGTCCAGTGCTGCACCAGCGGTTGCAGCCCGTTTACCAGCAGGCGCGAAACGAATGCAAAGGCGGCGAGTTTAGGCGCCGATCCGATCAGCATGGTCATCGCCGTCGGTGCGCCGTGGTACACATCCGGCAGCCACATGTGGAATGGCACCACCCCGAGCTTGAAGGCCAGTCCGGACACGATGAACACCAGCCCGAACACCAGCAGGGTATTGTTCGAATTCCCGCTCTTGATCGCGTTTGCGACCATGCCCAATTCGAGCGAACCGGTCGCGCCGTAGAGCATGGACATGCCGTACAGCAGCAAGCCGGAAGCCAGTGCGCCAAGAATGAAGTACTTCATGGCCGCTTCGGTGGCGATGGCGGAATCGCGCTGCAATGCGACCATGGCGTACAGGCTCAGGGAGAGCAGTTCCAGGCCGAGATACAGCGACAGGAAGTGGTTGGCCGAGATCATCACCATCATGCCGAGTGTGGAAAACAGCACTAGCGCCATGAACTCGCCGCTGAACAGATCGCGAATCGCGAGATACTGCCGTGAATAGACCAGCATCATGGATACCGCCATGTAGGTCAGCAGTTTCAGCACATCGGACATCAGATCGTCCACGAACATGTTGTGAAAGGCCTGTGACACGCCATTTGCATGCGTACCCACGGTGATCAGCGCACATCCCATCAGAGTGAGCTGCACCAGCATGTAAGTAACCAGCCTGCTTCCTTGCTTGAGCAGCACATCGGCGATCAGGATCGCGCATGTCATGACCAGGAGGAAAATTTCCGCGGCGGCCGGCATCAAATCAGTCATCAAATTCATATTCGTCCCAAAATTGTTTCCAAATCGTCAGTCTGCCGGTTGGCGGCCAATCCGGTCGTCGGCTTCCGCCCGCCGATCATGGCAGCTTGGAGCGGGCTGCATGGATCAGCAAATCATTTACGGACACATGCATGATTTCGCCGAGGGGCAGCGGGTACAGCCCCATGCCCAGCACGGCAACCGCCAGGATCGCGAAGATCACCTTTTCCCGCACGGTGATATCGGTCAGTTTCGCCACATTCGAGTTGGCGATCGCGCCGAAGACCACTCGCTTGTACATCCACAGCGTGTAGGCCGCACCGAAGACCAGCGTGGATGCAGCGGCGAAGGCATACCAGAAATTCGCTTTCACCGATCCGAGTATCACCATGAATTCTCCGACGAAGCCGCTGGTGCCCGGCAAACCGACATTGGCCATCGCAAACAGCATGAAGAATGCCGCGAATGCCGGCATGGTGTTCACCACGCCGCCGTAATCGGCGATGTTGCGCGAATGCATCCGGTCATACATCACGCCGATACATAGAAACAGAGCGCCTGAAACAAAACCGTGGGAGATCATTTGCAGCAGGCCGCCCTCCATGCCGTAATCGTTGAAAATGAACAGGCCCAGCGTGACGAAGCCCATATGGGAAATCGAGGAGTACGCCACCAGTTTCTTCATGTCGGTCTGCGTCAGCGCTACCAGACCGATATACACCACCGCGATGAGCGACAGGGCAATCATGATTCCGGCCAGACGATGGCTGGCATCGGGCACGATGGGTATGGAAAAACGCAAGAAGCCGTACGCACCCACCTTGAGCATGATCGCCGCCAGGATCACCGAACCGCCGGTAGGCGCTTCGACGTGGGCATCCGGCAACCAGGTGTGCACCGGGACCATGGGCACCTTGACCGCAAAGGCAAAGAAGAACGCGATGAAGATCAGGATCTGGGCGGTCATCGGAATCGCGGCCTGATGGAAGTCGAGTATCTCGAAGCTGCCGCCGGACTGGTTGTAGAGGTAGATCAGCGCGACCAGCATCAACAGCGAACCGAGCAAGGTATAGAGGAAGAACTTGACCGCGGCATACACGCGGTTCGGACCGCCCCACACGCCGATGATCAGGAACATCGGGATCAGCATGGCTTCCCAGAACACGTAGAACAGGATGGCATCCAGCGCGGCGAACACGCCGATCATGGTTCCGGACATGATCAGGAAGGATGCCATGTACTGCGCGACGCGCTTTTCGATGACCTGCCATCCGGCCAATACCACGATCGGGGTAAAAAAGGAGGTGAGCAGAATGAACAGCACCGAGATGCCGTCCACGCCGAGGTGATAGTGGATGTTGAAGCGCGTGATCCAGTTGTGCATCTCGACGAACTGCATGTCCGAGGTGTCGCGCACGAAGCCGGTATACAACGGAATGGTCACCAGGAAGCCCAGCACCGAGCCGACCATGGCCAGCATGCGCGCCAGTTGGGCATTCTTGTCGTCGCCGGTGGCCAGCACCAGGATCCCGAACAGGATCGGCAGCCAGATCGCAACGCTGATTACGGGTAATCCAAAATACATGCTGTTATTCCTTCATATTCTTGCTGCCATCGCGCCATTCGACCTGCGCATCAATCAAACCAGTTCCGCACCGTCAGCAGCACGAATACCCCGATGATCATCGAAAACGCATAGTGGTAGATATAACCGGACTGCAGCCGCCTGAGCACTCCGGAAAACAGCCCCACCAGTTTCGCCGTACCGTTCACCATGATGCCGTCAATGAGCTTTATATCGCCGAAGTTCCACAGGATACGGCTGGTACCGCGTGCCCCACCCGCGAAGAACCAGTCGTTGAATATGTCGAAATAATATTTGTTGTCCAGCAGGGTATAGATCGCCCGGAAACGCTTCTGCAGCACCGCGGGAATGTCCGGGCGCTTCATATAGCATATCCATGCGCCCACCACCCCGGACAAAGCGATCCAGACCGGAGGGTCCTGCACCGAGTGCAGGACCTTTGCCAGCGGACCCGCATATTCGGCGGCCAGTTCCTTCATGCCGGGATGATCAATCGAGATGTTGATGGCGCCCTTGAAAAAATCGCCGAACAGCAAAGGCCCGATCGTGAAATAACCGATGATCACCGACGGGATCGCCAGCAGAACCAGCGGCAAGGTAACCACCCACGGCGATTCATGCGGCTTCTGTCCTGGAGCCAGACCGTGATGGTGATCCGCGGACATCTCTTCATCGGCATGATCGCCCTGGTGGTCATGATGTGACTTGCCGAAACGCTCCTCGCCATGAAACACCAAAAAGTACATGCGGAATGTATAAAACGCGGTGACGAACACACCGGCCGTTACTGCAAAATAGGCCAACCCCGCCCCCGGCAAATGCGACAGCTCGACCGCCTCGATGATGCTGTCCTTGGAATAGAAACCGGAAAAGAAAGGCGTGCCGATCAGCGCCAAAGAGCCGATCAGGAAAGTAATCCAGGTGACCGGCATGTATTTTCTCAGCCCGCCCATGTTGCGCATGTCCTGATCGTGGTGCAGCGCGATGATCACGCTGCCGGCGGCAAGAAACAGCAGTGCCTTGAAGAAGGCATGGGTCATCAGGTGAAAGATCGCCACCGAATAGGCGGAGGCGCCCAGCGCGACGGTCATATAGCCCAGTTGCGACAACGTCGAATACGCGATCACCCGCTTGATGTCGTTCTGCACGATGCCGAGGAATCCCATGAACAGCGCGGTGATCGCGCCGATCACCATGACGAAGGACAGCGCGGTATCCGACAATTCGAACATCGGCGACATGCGCGCGACCATGAAGATGCCGGCGGTCACCATGGTCGCCGCATGGATCAGCGCGGAGATCGGCGTCGGGCCTTCCATCGAGTCGGGCAGCCAGACATGCAGCGGGAATTGCGCCGATTTGCCCATCGCTCCGATGAACAGCAGGATGCAGATCGCGGTCAGCAGATTCACCGGCATGCCGGGAATCGGAGCGATGTCATTTGCGTGAGCGGCGGCATTGGCGAACACGGCGGCATAGTCCAGCGTGCCGAACACCATCAATACCAGAGCGATGCCCAGCAGGAATCCAAAGTCGCCGACGCGATTCACCAGGAATGCTTTCAGGTTGGCGTAAATCGCGGTCGGACGGTCGTACCAGAAGCCGATCAGCAGGTAGGATACCAGCCCCACCGCTTCCCATCCAAAGAACAGTTGCACGAAATTGTTGGCCATCACCAGCATCAGCATCGAAAAGGTGAACAGCGAGATATAGCTGAAGAAGCGCTGGTAGCCCGGATCATCCTGCATATATCCGATGGTGTAGATATGCACCATCAAAGACACGAAGCTGACCACCAGCATCATCAGGGCGGTGAGATTGTCGATCAGGAAGCCGACCTGGAACCTGGCTTCGCCCGAAGTCAGCCAGGTATAGACCGAGCCATTGAACACGTGGCCCTCCAATACATCCTGGAAAATCACCGCGGATGCAAAAAAGGAAACCGCGACCAGTGCAATCGCGACTCGATGCGACCACATGCGGCCCAGCCGCCTGCCGAACAAGCCCACGACAATCGCACCGAGCAGCGGAGCCAGCGGAACCAGCAGATAAAGGGTTTGCATCGTCATCGCGTCAACCCTTCAAACCGTCAAGGTCATCGACATTGATGGTATTCAGATTGCGGAACAGCACCACCAGGATCGCCAGGCCGATCGCGGCCTCGGCTGCGGCCACGGTCAGAATGAAGAATACGAAGACCTGTCCGGCGGCATCGTTCAAATAATGCGCAAACGCCAGAAAATTGGTGTTCACCGCCAACAGCATCATTTCGATCGCCATCAGCAGCACGATCAGATTCTTGCGGTTCAGGAAGATGCCGACCACACTGATGGCGAACAGCACGGCACTCAGTACCAGATAATGCGACAGGCTCAAGCTCAAAATATCCCCCCTTCTTCCATTTCTTGCTGCCCGGTTTAATTCTTGGCCGGATGTTTATCGGTCCGCATCGGAACGATACGCAGGCGATCCGCCTTTTTGACCGAGATCTGTTCCGAGACCAGCTGCGACTTGGCGTCCTTGCGGCGGCGCAGAGTCAGCGCAATCGCAGCCACCATCGCCACCAGCAGGATCACGGCGGCGATCTCGAATGGAAACGCATAATCGGTATAGAGCAATCGCCCCAGTTCCTTGGTGTTGCTGTAATCGGCCGCGTGCTTGATCGCAGCCAGGTTGCCGCCCGAAACCGTCTTGTGCGAGCCGAGCACCCAGATCATTTCCAGCGCCATCAGTCCTGCCAGTGCCGCGCCGAACGGCAGCCAGCGCCAGAAGCCTTCGCGCAAACGCACCAGATTGATGTCCAGCATCATCACCACGAACAGGAACAGCACCATCACCGCGCCCACATAGACCAGCACGAGCGTGATCGCGAGGAATTCCGCCTCGAGCAACAGCCAGATACCCGCGGAGCTGATGAACGCCAGCACCAGGAACAGCACGGCATGAACCGGATTGCGCGCGGTGATCACGCGCAACGCCGAGAACACGATCAGCGCGGCGAACACATAAAACACGATGGCTTGAAAATTATCGGTTACAAAATTCATTCACTTGCCCCCAGTTCAGAAGACAGATGACCGAGGGCAGATGACAGAGCATAGTCTGCTGCGCAGTGCTCTGTTATTAAAAAGGCGGCGAAGCCGCACAACATTCTGTCTTCTGTCAGCAAAGCGTCCGTCCTCTGATGTCTGTCATCTGTATTTCGCGTCCGCCGCCCGGTCCCTGGCGATCTGCTCTTCGTATTTGTCGCCCATCGCCAGCAGCATCTCCTTGGTGTAATACAAATCCCCGCGTTTTTCGCCGTGGTATTCGAACACGCGCGTTTCCACGATCGCGTCCACCGGGCAGGCTTCCTCGCAGAATCCGCAGAAGATGCATTTGACCAGATCGATATCGTATTGCGTGGTGCGCCGGGTGCCGTCCTCGCGCTCGGCCACTTCGATCTTGATCGCCAGCGCCGGACACACCGCCTCGCACAGCTTGCAGCCGATGCAACGCTCTTCGCCGTTCGGATAACGGCGCAGAGCGTGCAGCCCGCGGAAACGGTAACTCTGCGGCGTCTTTTCCTCGGGAAACTGCACGGTGATCTTGCGCGCAAAAAAGTAGCGTCCGGTCAGCGCCATGCCTTTGACCAGCTCATAGAGCAGGAAGGTCTTGAAGAAATTTCTGATCCTTTGCATATTTTCCTCCTACGCCAGCTACCAAACCCACAAGCGGGTCTGCATACACACCGCGATCACCACGACCCAGATGATCGTGAGCGGGATGAACACCTTCCAGCCGAGGCGCATCAATTGGTCGTATCGGTAACGCGGGAAGGTCGCGCGGAACCACAGGAACAAGAACAAAATGAACGAGACTTTGGCGAGCAGCCAGATCATGCCGGGCACCCAGTCGGTCAGCGCACCCAGCACAGGCCATCCGTGGAACGGATTGAGCCATCCACCCAGGAACATGACCGAGGTGAGGAAGGAGATCAGGATCATGTTGGCATATTCGGCGAGGAAAAACAGCGCGAATGCCATGCCGGAATATTCCACATGGAAACCCGCGACGATCTCGGACTCGCCTTCGGCCATGTCGAATGGCGCGCGGTTGGTTTCCGCTACGCCGGAGATCAGATACACCAGGAGCATGGGGAACAACGGGATCATGTACCAGTTCAAAGCACCCAGGCTGCCTTGCTGGCCGCGCACGATGTCGCCCAGATTCATGCTTTGCGCAACCATCAGCACGCACACCAGCGCAAAGCCCATCGCGATCTCGTAGGACACGATCTGCGCCGCCGAGCGCACCGCACCGAGGAACGCATATTTGGAATTGGATGCCCAGCCGGCGATGATGATGCCGTACACGCCCAACGAGGTCATCGCCAGGATATACAACAGCCCGGCATTGACATTGGCCAGCGCCATCCCGTCGTTGAACGGGATTACGGCCCACGCCGCGAGAGACGGCGCCAGAGCCATGATGGGGGCCAGCACGAACAGGAATTTGCTCGATCCGGAAGGGATGATGATTTCCTTGAGCAGCAATTTCACGCCATCGGCGATCGGTTGCAACAGCCCGTAATATCCGACGCGATTCGGACCGATGCGGATCTGCATGTAGCCGATGACCTTGCGTTCGGCCAGGGTCAGATACGCCACCGCGCCCATGATCGGCAGTACGATCACCAGGATCTTTACCAGTATCCAGATCGGCAGCCAGGCCGGGCCGAGAAGATTCTGGCCGGCATTTTCCAGTGTTTGCAGCAATTCCATCATGCCCGCTCCACCGTGATCGTCCCAAACATCGCCCCTAGCGCTGCCGTTACAGGATGTCCCGCTGACACGCGTGCTATCCGCATCGGAAGCAGGTCATTGGCTTGTGCGGTCAATTGCACGCTCCCGTTGCCCTGGCTGACCCTGACGGTATCACCGGATTTCACGCCCAGTTTGTTTAACTCGCCGCCATGCATGGAGACACAGGGAAGCGCCGCATCGCGTGTCATCTGCAGCGAAACAGCGCGGCGCACCAGCGCATCGGCGGAGTAGATCGGAACATCGCTGACGCGTTGCAGACCCTGGCCGCTGTTGCCTGGCGGAACTTGCGGCGCCACGCCTTCGAGATGATTGTTCAATCTTTCCGCCAAATCGATCTCCGACTTGCCGGCCCCCGGCAAGACTTCGTCGCGCACCGCTTCACTGGAGTCATAATCGAAACCCGCCACATTCAGCAGATTGCCCAGCACGCGCAACACCTTCCACGCCGGACGGGAATCGCCCAGCGGCCTGACCGCTCCCCTGAAACTTTGCGCTCGCCCCTCGGTGCTGACGAATGTGCCGGAAGTTTCCGTGAATGGCGCGATGGGCAGCAACACATCCGCATAATCCATGGCGTGGTGTTTATAGGCGGACATCGCTACCACCATGTCGGCGCTGCGCATCGCGGCCATCGCCTGTTGCGGGTCATGCATATCGAGCTCCGGCTCGACATTCAAAAGGAGGTAAGCTTTGCGCGGAGAGGCAATCATCTGCGCTGCATTCATGCCGCCAGCAGGGATGGCTCCGGCAAGATAGCCGCCGACACTGTTCGCCGCCTCGCCCAGATAGCCGAATTTCGCTGTGCACAGATTGGCGATCTGCTCGGCCAGCAGGGCGATCTGGGAGGCTTGCGGATGCTGTTGCGCGAAATTCCCCAACAACACCGCGCCGCGTTCGCCGCTCGCCAGGCTGCGGGCAATGGCGCGCGTTTGTTCCGAAGGCTGCACGGCTTCCGCGGCTTTCTGCATTTCGGCGGGAAGCGCGGCGGATTTCTCTTCGGCAAGGACTTTCAATACCTGCGCCAGAACGTCCATCATCTCGCTCGGCGCAACAATGGCTTTGCTGGCAATCGGCATCAGCAAATCATCGCCGCTCGCGTGCACGATGTTGACCTGCGCACCCTTCCTGGCCGCCTGGCGCACGCGTTGCGCCAGCAGCGGGTGATCCTTGCGCAGGAAACTGCCGACGATCAGGAAGCGGTCGCGGTTGTTCAGTTCCGCGACAGGCATACCCAGCCAGGGCGCGCCTGCCAGTTTGCCGTCCGAGGAAAAGTCGGACTGGCGCAGGCGAAAATCGATATTGTGACTGCCCACGCCGCGCATCAGCTTTTGCAGCAGATACAGTTCTTCCAGTGTGCTGTACGGCGTGGCCAGCGCGCCGATCTGCTCGGCGCCGGATTCGCTTCCGATCTGGCGCAGACCGTTCGCCACATACTCCAGCGCCGTCTGCCAGTCGACTTCCCGCCACTGGTTATCCTGCTTGAGCATCGGCCTGGTCAGGCGCTGCGGCGAGTTCAGGCCTTCATAACTAAACCGGTCCTTGTCGGATAGCCAGCACTCATTGATCGCTTCATTCTCTGTCGGCAGCACGCGCATCACCTTGTTGTCCTTCACCTGTACCGACAGATTGGAACCAAGTCCGTCGTGGGGACTGACCGATTTGCGATGCGACAACTCCCAGTTGCGCGCGGTATAGCGGAATGGCTTGCTGGTGAGCGCACCGACCGGACACAGGTCGATGATATTGCCGGACAACTCCGAATCGACCGTGCTGTCCACGAAACTCATGATTTCGGCGTGTTCGCCGCGGAACACCATGCCCAGCTCCATCACTCCGGCGATCTCCTGGCCGAAACGCACGCAGCGCGTGCAGTGTATGCAGCGGTTCATCTCTTCGGTGGAGACCAAAGGCCCGATGTCCTTGTGCATCACGCTGCGCTTGGGTTCGTGGTAGCGGGATGCGCTGCCGCCGTATCCGACCGCCAGATCCTGCAGCTGGCATTCGCCGCCCTGATCGCAGATCGGGCAATCCAGAGGATGATTGATCAGCAGGAACTCCATCACGCCCTGCTGCGCCTTGACCGCGATCTCCGAATGGGTGTGGACCTTCATACCGTCCGCAACCGGAGTCGCGCAGGCAGGCATCGGTTTGGGAGTCTTCTCGATCTCGACCAGGCACATGCGGCAATTCGCCGCGATGGACAGCTTCTTGTGGTAGCAGAAATGCGGAATGTAAACGCCGAGCTTGTTCGCCGCGTCCATCACCGTCGATCCGCGCTCGGTCTGTACCGGCTGTCCGTCAATTTCGATATTGATCATTCGTGAACCTTTAAAATCCAGATTTCATCCCAACTGTGGCGTTGCGGAAAAAGTTGCTTGCTTACATATGACCCATATGCGGCGCTGCGAAACTTTTCCCGCGCCTTGCTGACGATTCCGCACGGGCTGTTTTTGCCCGTAGCGGATCGGCGTCCCCTTGTGGGGCATTCGGGCGAACTCTGAATTTTCAGAGGTTCCCGACATATGCGTCTTATGTCTCATACCAAACATTTCTTGTGCTCGACGTGATATTCGAATTCGTCGCGAAAATGCCTGAGCATGCCCTGCACCGGCCAGACCGCGGCTTCTCCCAATGCGCAGATCGTGCGCCCGGCGATGTTTTCGCCCAGACTCAACAACAGATCCATGTCTTCCTTGCGTCCTTCGCCATGCTCAATTCGATGCACGATGCGGTACAGCCAGCCGGTCCCTTCGCGGCACGGCGTGCACTGGCCGCAGGATTCCTCGTAATAGAAATAGGACAAACGTTCCAGCGCGCGCACCATGCAGGTGGTGTCATCCATGACGATCACCGCGCCGGTGCCCAGCATCGATCCCGCTTTGGAAATCGAGTCATAGTCCATGTCCAGATCCATCATGATTTCGCCGGGCAGCACCGGCATCGACGAACCGCCAGGAATGCAGGCCTTCAGTTTGCGCCCGCCGCGCATGCCGCCGGCCATTTCCAGCAACTTTTTGAATGGCGTACCCATGGGCACTTCGAAGTTGCCGGGGTTGTTCACGTGGCCGGAAACGGAGAACAGCTTGGTGCCGCCGTTGTTGGGCCTGCCCAGTTGCAGAAATGCCTGGCCTCCGTTCCTGATGATGTAAGGGATGCTGGCAAAGGTTTCGGTATTGTTGATGGTGGTGGGCTTGCCATACAGGCCATAACTGGCCGGAAACGGCGGTTTGTAGCGCGGCTGGCCCTTTTTGCCTTCCAGGGACTCCAGCAATGCCGTCTCTTCGCCGCAGATGTAGGCGCCATAGCCCAGATGGTTGTGAAGGTCGAAGCAGAAATCCGTGCCCATGATGTTGTCGCCGAGATAACCTGCGGTTCGCGCCAGTTCGCAGGCTTCTTCCATGCGCTCGTAGGCCTCGAAGATCTCGCCGTGCACATAGTTATAACCGGTCTTGACCCCCATCGCATAAGCAGCGATGGCCATGCCCTCTATGAGCAGATGCGGGTTATAGCGCAGGATGTCCAGATCCTTGCAGGTGCCCGGTTCGCCCTCGTCGGAATTGCAGACGACATATTTTTCACCCTCGTATTGGCGCGGCATGAAGCTCCACTTCAGTCCGGTGGGAAACCCCGCTCCGCCGCGCCCGCGCAAAGCGGAAGCCTTGACCTCTGCGATGATCTCGTCCGGCGTCATCTTTTCGGTCAGCACCTTGCGCAATGCCTGATAGCCGCCGACTTTGAGATAATTTTCCAGCGTCCAGGGCTGGTCGAATTCCATCGTGGTATAGATGACCGGGCCGTTCTTGCCCGTGTGGTTCATGATTGGCTCGTTCATGATCGGTCCAGCCCCGCCAGAATTTGGTCGATCTTTTCCGGCGTCAGACGGCCGCACATCTTTTTGTTGCTGATCGTGAACAACGGCGCCTCGATACACGCCCCCATGCACTCGCCCTCGCGCAAACCGTATTTCCCGTCCGCAGTCACCTCGCCCAGACCGATGCCCAGCCTGGATTTGAGATATTCGACCGTCTCGTTGGCGCCGCCCAGCTGGCAGGACAGATTGGTGCACACGGTGATGGTGTGCCGGCCCATCGGCTTGAGGTTGTACATATGGTAGAAAGTCGCCACCTCGTACACCGCAATCTGCGGCATGCCCAGATAGTAAGCGATGTCAGACATGTCATCCGTGGAGATCCAGCCCTTTTCATCCTGCACGAAACGCAATGCGGCCATCACCGCAGACTGCTTCTGGTCTGCCGGATATTTCCTCAGCTCTCTGTTGATTTTTTCCTGAATTTGATTGGACAGCATGTGGATGCCTCTAAAAATTCAAAGTTCGCCCAAATGCAAGGCGCGAAGAAATTTGCACAGCGCCGCATATAGAGAATATGTAAGCAAGCAAATTTCTCCGCAACACAGCAGTTGGGATGAAATTTTGGTTTTGAGAGGCATCCATCAACGATCGACCTCTCCGAATACGATATCCTGCGTGCCGATGATGGTCACCACGTCGGCAATCATGTGGCCGCGCGCCATCTCGTCCAGCGCGCTGATGTGGGCAAAACCCGGCGCCCGTATCTTCATGCGGTAGGGCTTGTTCGCCCCGTCGGAGATCAGGTAGATGCCGAACTCTCCCTTGGGGTGTTCGACGGCGGCGTACGCCTCTCCGGCAGGCACGTGCATCCCTTCGGTGAACAGCTTGAAGTGGTGGATCAATTCTTCCATGTTTTCCTTCATGGATTCGCGCGTCGGCGGTGAAAACTTGTGATTGTCCGTCATCACCGGGCCGGGATGGTCCCGCAGCCAGGCGATGCATTGCCTGATGATACGGTTGGCCTGACGCATCTCCTCGACACGCACCAGGTAGCGGTCATACGAATCGCCGGTCTTGCCGACCGGGATGTCAAACTCCATATGGTCGTACACTTCATAGGGTTGCTTCTTGCGCAAATCCCATTCCACTCCCGAGCCGCGCAACATCGGGCCGGTAAAGCCCAAGGCCAGCGCGCGTTCCGGCGAGACCACGCCGATACCCACGGTGCGCTGTTTCCAGATGCGGTTATCCGTAAGCAGGGTCTCGTATTCATCCACGCACCTGGGAAAGCGATCGGTAAAATTTTCCAGGAAATCCAGCAGCGAACCCTGGCGGTTCTCGTTGAGCTTTTTGACCGCTGCCGCATTGTGGATCCTGGAAGCCTGATATTGCGGCATGCTGTCCGGCAGATCGCGATACACGCCGCCGGGGCGGAAATAGGAGGCATGCAAACGCGCGCCGGAAGCGGCCTCGTACACATCGATCAGATCTTCGCGCTCGCGGAAGCAATACAGGAACACCGTCATCGCACCGATGTCCAGACCGTGCGCACCCAGCCACAGAAGGTGGTTCAGGATGCGCGTGATCTCGTCGAACATCACGCGGATATACTGCGCGCGCAACGGCACTTCGATGCCCGCCAGTTTCTCGATCGCCATCACATAGGCGTGCTCGTTGCACATCATGGAGACATAATCCAGCCTGTCCATGTAAGGCACGGATTGCAGGAAAGTCTTGTGCTCGGCGAGCTTTTCGGTGGCGCGATGCAGCAATCCGATATGCGGGTCGGCGCGCTCGATCACCTCGCCGTCCAGTTCCAGCACCAATCGCAGCACGCCGTGCGCGGACGGATGCTGCGGCCCGAAGTTCATTGTGTAGTTCTTGATCTCCGCCATGTCAGTTATTCGCGTCTCATTGAGAGAGGGGCAAGGCGCAAGATGCAAGGAAACCCTTGAACCTTGTACCTTGCACCTTGTGTTTTCTCAGCCATTGCCGCGCTCCGGACCGGTGGCGTATTTTTCTTCGCGCACGATGCGCGGCGTCACTTCGCGCGGTTCGATCGAGACCGGTTGATAGATCACGCGCTGCTGTTCGGGGTCATAGCGCATCTCCACGTTGCCGGACAGAGGGAAATCCTTGCGGAACGGGTTGCCGACAAAACCGTAGTCGGTCAGGATGCGGCGCAGGTCAGGATGTCCGGTGAACACGATACCAAACAGATCGAAGGCTTCGCGCTCATACCAGTTGGCGGATGGCCAGATATCGATCACCGATGGCAATACCGGAAAGTCTTCATCCTCTGCAAAGATACGCACCCGGATGCGGGTGTTATTCTTCACCGACAGAAGGTTGTAGACGACGGCAAAGCGGCTTGGCAGCGGTGAGGTGGCAGGAGCGTCTTCGGATCTCAGGTAAGCGCCCCCCTCGGAAACATCGCTGCCATAGGTGGAATAATCGACCCCGCAAAGGTCGATCAACTGCTCGAAGTGGAATTCCGCAGCATCCCGGAGCTGTGTCATCACCTCCAGCATAAACGCGGCCTTGACAACAACAGTCAACTCTTCGAGCGCTTCTTCCACACCGGCCAGTTTGTCGCCAAACAGGCTGGCCAGATTGGTGCGCAATGCACCCAGATCAGCAGCCATAATTCATCATCCTAGCGCGCAATGGTATTCGTCCTTTTGATCTTGTTTTGCAACTGGATGATGCCGAACAGCAAGGCTTCGGCGGTAGGCGGGCAGCCCGGGACATAGATGTCAACCGGTACGATGCGATCGCAACCGCGCACTACCGAATAGGAATAGTGATAGTAACCCCCGCCGTTTGCGCATGATCCCATCGAAATCACCCAGCGTGGTTCGGCCATCTGGTCGTAGACCTTGCGCAACGCGGGAGCCATCTTGTTGCACAGGGTTCCTGCAACGATCATCACGTCCGATTGGCGCGGACTCGGACGGAACACCACACCGAAACGGTCGAGATCATAACGCGCGGCACCTGCATGCATCATCTCGACCGCGCAACATGCCAAACCGAAAGTCATCGGCCACAGCGAGCCGGTACGCGTGTAGTTGATGATGGTGTCGAGGGTAGTGGTGACAACGCCTTTTTCCATAACGCCTTCAATGCCCATGATCGGCCTCCAGCAAAACGTCCAGCGAATTTCTATCGCTGGGCGACAGTTGAACACGGACAACATGCACGGTAGATCGCATCCCCAGGCAAGCTTGGGGGCCGTGCTCACTGTGCATATTGTCGCCTCTCATATTAAAAGGAAAATTCTCACGCACACCGCATCGGCGGCTGGCAGCAACCCCCGCAAGGAGGAGGCCGGTGGGTTCCCCGTTGCTGCGCAACGACCCTCCCGCTCTCGCGGACGGTCGCATCCCCGCTATGCGGGACCCCTGCTTCCTGCTCATGCTTATGCCTCCTCTACGACCCTCGCAATTTCCAGATTCCATGCGTCGGCATCCAACGGCAATCGCGGACGGTCGCATCCCCGCTATGCGGGGCCCCTGCTTCCTGCTCATGCCGTCA
>DATKAK010000111.1:0-4502 GCA_035498295.1 Gallionella sp.
ACGAGAGCGGTTTGTCGAGGCATCGACCTCGCCTCGAAGTCTCGGCGCAACGAACCAAATCAACGCGGCCAGTTGAATTGCCACGCAAATCCCGAACGCCAACGCGAGTTGGGCCGCGACGAACAGGGTCGCGATCACAGCGAGCACCTTTTCAAGTCCTGCATTCTGCCGCGAGAGACGATGTGCCAGCCTGCCACATAGCACCACAGCCATGACAAACATGGTAGGTGGGGATGGATTCTCGATCAAAAATCTTCCACGTCCCCAAGGCAGGGAGCTGCCCACAATCCCTGCATCGACCAGGCTGATCCGATGTATGTCGCCGACAACGGGGCGAGCCTGACGAAGCGCGCATTTCCGAAGATGGTCTTCAGACCAAGCGGGGTTGCCGCCCCCTGAGGCGGCCTTTGCCGTTCGGGCGCCACAAGGAGGATAAGGATCGCGGTGCCAGCTGTCGTGGCCGCCAGCAGGAAAAACATTCCACGCCAGTCGACCTGCTCCAACAGCCGATCTGCGGGAATTGCGCTTACTGCCCCGAGCGCGCCGAACATTATCATGTAGCGCCAGGCTCGAGCGGTCTCGACAATGGTGTTCTAACAGTTAAGGCCTCCAGGGAGAGTTTTGTCTTGATCTGCATCAATGCTCAATCGCTGGATGCGATCAGGAAGATATACTGTCGTGCGTATGGGAGGATGTTGCAATGAATATGTGCAAGACCCTTACTGCGATCGTTTCTGCCCTCCTCGTCTCGGCACCGGCGCTCGCGCAGCAAACGCAACAGGCTGTGCCGCTTCCGGGCTCACCCGGTGGGACAATCACCATCCCCGGCGATCAGCTTCCACCACCGCCGCAGAAATTCGGCGGCAAGATCGAGCGCGATGCCAAGGATTCCAAACCATATTGGCCCGCGCGCGTGGTCCCGCCCAAGGGCGCGCCGAATGTGCTGCTGATCATCACCGACGACGCCGGCTATGGCGTCCCGAGCACCTTCGGCGGTGTCATTCCAACTCCCGCACTCGACCGCATTGCGCAGAACGGTCTGCGCTACACCAACTTTCATTCGACCGCGCTGTGCTCGCCGACACGCGCCGCGTTGATCACCGGGCGCAACCATCATTCAGTGGGTTATGGAGTCGTCGCCGAGCAGGCGACCGGCTATCCCGGCTATGACAGCGTCATCACCAAGGACAAGGCTACGATCGGCCGCATCCTGACCGACAATGGCTATCACACGGCATGGTTCGGGAAGAACCACAACACGCCGGAATACCAGTCTTCGCAGGCCGGCCCGTTCGATCAATGGCCGACCGGCATGGGTTTCGAATATTTCTACGGCTTCATGGGTGGCGATACCAGCCAGTGGGACCCGGGCAACCTCGTCCGCAACACCACGCCAATCTACCCGTTCGTCGGCAATCCGAAATGGAATCTGATGACTGCGATGGCCGATGAGGCGATCGATTATGTGAACCGGATGAATGCATTGTCCCCGGACACCCCATTCTTCATCAAATTCGCACCGGGTGCGACCCATGCGCCGCATCATCCCACGCCGGAGTGGATCAAGAAGATCAGCGACATGCACCTATTCGATCAGGGCTGGAACAAGCTGCGCGAGCAGATCTTTGCCAACCAGCAGCGGCTTGGCGTCATCCCGCCGACGGCAAAACTGACGCCATGGCCGGACGATCTGATCAAGAGCTGGGATAAGCTTTCCGATGACGAGAAGAAGCTCTTCATTCACCAGGCGGAAGTTTTTGCTGCCTACGCGGCCTATGCCGACGACGAGATCGGGCGCGTCATCCAGTCGATCGACGATTTGGGGAAGCTGGACAACACCTTGGTGATCTATATCGAAGGCGACAACGGCACCAGCGCCGAGGGAACGCTGAAGGGCACACCGAATGAAATCGCCATGTTCAACGGCGCCAACCCGACCGTCGAGCAGCAGCTGAAATATTTCTACGACATCTGGGGCACCGAGAAGACCTACAACCACATGTCGGTCGGCTGGGCCTGGGCCTTCGATACGCCGTTCTCCTGGACCAAGCAGATTGTCTCGCACTTCGGCGGCACCCGCCAGGGGATGGCGATTTCCTGGCCGGCGATCATAAAGAACAAGGGCGGCATCCGCAACCAGTTCCATCATGTCATCGACATCGTGCCGACGATCCTGGAAGCCGCCCATATCCAGGAGCCCAAGATCGTGGACGGCATCCCGCAGAAGCCGATCGAGGGTGTCAGCATGGCATACACCTTCGACGCAAAGAACGCGAACGCGCCATCCACCCACACCACCCAGTACTTCGAGATGATGGGCGACCGCGCGATCTATCATGACGGGTGGATCGCCAGCACCAAGGTCATGCGCGTGCCTTGGGACAACAAGAACCCGACAGCCAACGTGCTCGACTATCCTTGGGAGCTCTACGACCTAAGCAAGGACTGGACTCAATATGAGGACGTCGCTGCCAAGTACCCGGACAAGCTGAAGGAGCTGCAGGCTCTGTTCTGGCAGGAGGCCGAAAAGTATCAGGTCGAGCCGCTCGATTCCTCGTTCGTTTCGCGAGCAATTACCCCGCGGCCGAGCCTCAGCGCGGGTCGCACCGAGTTCAGCTGGATTCGGCCGATGACGAGCGTGCCTAACGGCGACGCGCCCAGCATCTTGAATGCGTCCTACAACTTCAAGGCAGAGATAGAGGTGCCGCAAGGCGGCGCCGAAGGGATGCTTATCACCCAGGGTGGCCGCTTCGGCGGATACGGCTTCTACGTGCTCCAGAGCAAGCCGGTCTTTCTCTGGAACCTGGTCGACCTCAAGCGTATCCGGTGGGAGGGACCGGAACTCGCGCCCGGCAAACACGTGCTGGAATTCGACTTCCGCTATGACGGCCTTGGGCCGGGAACGCTCGCCTTCGGTAACTACAGCGGCATCGGCCAGGGTGGCACCGGCGTCCTGAAGGTGGACAGGAATGAAGTCGCAACGCAAAAAATGGAGCACACAATTCCATTCATTCTGCAATTCGACGAGAGCATGGATGTCGGCTCGGATACCGGCTCGCCTGTGAGCGACGACTACCAGGTCCCGTTCGCGTTCACTGGAAAGCTCGATCGGATCACGCTGACGATCGACCGGCCGAAGCTGAGCCCGGCCGACATCAAGCGCCTTGAGGATACCGCGCGAGCCGCCGGTGATGGCGTCTCGATGCAGTCCGCCGCATCCACGGCGCAGACCGTTGGTCAAGCGCAGGTTTCAGGCAGCGATACCGGGATCGGCTTGGCGGGAAAGATCGACGTGCAAATGGACAAGCTCGAAGCCTGTCGCAAGCAAGCACTTGCCCAGAACCTCGGATTTGCCGAGCGAATGGCCTTCGTTCGCGGCTGCATGCAGTGACATGGCATCCCGCGATGCGGACATTCCATCAAGGAGCGCTCAACGCGGGACTCGGTCCCGCGTTGTAAATTGCTTGTCGCGCACAGCAAACCGGACATAGGGATGGGCAAACATAATGCGTTGATACTGGCCGCCTTGGCTCTTGTTGCGAGCGGCGCGTCAGCGAGAGCGCAACAGCCATCGGGTACGGAAACCCCATCCGATATGCTCGCTGCGCAAATCCGGTTGCAGGGCTTTGCCTGTGACAGGCCGCTTGGCGCGACCAGAGACACCAGGCGATCGAAGCCGGATCACGCCATCTGGGTCTTGAAATGCGGCAACGCAACCTACCGGGTGAGCCGCGCCCCTGACATGGCAGCGAAGGTGGAGCCGCTCCCAGCCCTCCGTTCCTCAAAGCCGCAAAACAGCACCAGATGAAAACGTGACTGAGCTCTTCCCGGCAACCCCTTCCATTGACCAACTCGGCCGCATCATTGCCAATGTGGCGGCTCCAGCGTTTCTGCTAGGCGCCGTTGCCGCATTTATTTCGGTGTTGATTTCCAGGATCAACCGCGTGATCGACCGCTCGCAGTTCATTCACGGCATAGCGCAGGATGAACCCTCCAGATCTTTCCTCAAGGTCGACCTGCCCCGGTTGAAACGCCGCGCCGCACTTTTGAACCGTTCGCTGTTTTGCTCCGTTCTCGCGGCGATCCTCACCGCTCTCATCATTATCGTGGCCTTTATCAGCGCGCTCTTCAATGTAGCGCATGAGTATGGGGTGGCAATCCTGTTCATGGCCGCGCTGATCATGTTCTGCGTCTCTCTGGTCGATCTCGCGCGGGAGACAAGAATCGCGCTTCATGACAACGATTTGCGCGTGTAAGCCAGGAAGCAGCCAGGGCCCCTTTGTCGGCGGTCAGACTTGCAGCGGTTGTCATCAGGCGGAATCCAAGCCGTGGCAGCCCCTCGCAGCACCGGCGCGATGGATCGTAACCGGTATGAGCTACCACGTCTGCGGCGGTCAGCGCGCGCGAGGGTAGCGTGTGGGCATCCAGTATTGGCGCATGGCCTCAACGACGGTCGGGATGTCGGCATGGGCGTTGCGCAGGAATTCTTCGGTCTCGCGGCC
>DATKAK010000112.1:0-6952 GCA_035498295.1 Gallionella sp.
TGCAGAACGAACACGTCCCTGCCGCGCACGTTCTCAAGAATTTCCACCATGACCTCACCGTCGGAGAAACGTCCCACTTTGGCTCTACCGAGATTCAGGTGAAGATGCCGTGCGACCGCTTCAGCGAGCTTAGGATTGGCATTGCCGGTGAACACCATCAAGCTGTCATAGGACACTTGCAACCCCTTAAACTATCAAAATACCGGGTCTCATGCCCCGGGAATTGGCTGGGGAGGCAGGGATCGAACCTGCGAATGCCGGAATCAAAATCCGGTGCCTTACCACTTGGCGACTCCCCAATAACTTCTAATCGGGCATCCAGTCATGCAATGGATGCTTTTCCAGGCCTTGCGCCACCACGCCGCGCATCCCCTGCGGCAACTGCTTGATCACTGCTTCGGCTTGGCCGCGGTTGGCAAACTCGGCGAATACACAGGCGCCGGATCCGGTCATCATGGCCTTGCCGGATTGATCGAGCCAGGCCAGGTAACGCGCCACCTCCGGATACAGCTTGCACACCACGGGTTGCAGATCGTTGTGAAGTAGCTGCTCCGACACGGTGGGGCGCAGCCCTTTAGTGCGGGAGGAGCTGCCAGGCAACTGCTCCCGCAAACGGCCGCCTTCGTCAGTAACGTGTTGCAGTTGCCGTTCGTTGCTAAGAAGCCGCTCCGAAAGGGCGCGCATTGTGATGGAAACCGCATTCCGTGTCAATTCTGGATGAGCAAAAATCTGCGCGGTAGACACGTGTACCGGAGGGAAAAGCACCACATACCAAGCGTCAGCCAAAGGAAAGGCGGTCAGTTCCTCTCCCACGCCCTCGGCGAAGGCATTTTCACCGAACACGAACACCGGCACATCCGCGCCCAAACGCAAACCAAGTTGCATCAGACGTCTACGCGATAGACCGAGCTTCCATAAGCGATTCAGCGCAATCAGCGTGGTCGCGGCATCCGAACTGCCTCCGCCCAGGCCGCCCCCTAACGGGATGTGCTTTTCCACCTCGATATCCACGCCCAGGCGGCATCCGGTCTCGTTCTGCAGCATACGCGCCGCATGCATGCACAGGTCCTGCTCCTCGGTCACGCCCTCGACATCATTGCTGCGCCGCACCGCACCGTCTTTGCGCACCGTGAAACGCAGCGTGTCATGCAGGTCGATGAAGCGGAACACGGTTTGCAGCTGGTGATAGCCGTCCGGTCTGCGCCCGATCACCCGCAGGAACAGATTCAATTTTGCCGGCGCCGGGCAGGAGATCTTCATTACGGATTCCAATCCCACTCGTCTATCAGCAGTAGAATATGCAAATCCTCATGATTCAACTGCAAACGTGCAGGCAAACTGTCAGGTTTGCTGTCGGCATATCGCAAATATCGCAGTTCCCAGCCATCCTGGTGCAGCACCGAGATACGGCCATCTGCATCGTGCTCGATCTGCGCAGGACTATCGGGGTCCACCATACCCAGCACCCAATGATGCATGCCGTTCAGCGGCAAATGCCAGCCCAGTACCTGCTGCATCAACGATTCAGTATCGACATTCTGGTAGTGCTTGCCGCCCTGGTCCAGCGTCGCGTTGCCATCGTCGCGATACACCCGGGCGGCAGTCTGTCCAAGCGGGGTTAACAGCAGAATCTCATCGGATTGTTGCCGGTGAGTCCAATGCAATCCGGCGCCATTGCGTTTGTCATCGTATTCGATCGAAATGCGCCCGCTCATTGCGAAAGGCGCGGATTCCGGGTGTACGGGGCGCACAACCGGTGCCGGGGCAGGGGATAAAGACGCGCAGCCGGCCAACAGAAGAGTCAGCGCCAATAACACCAGCCACCGCATCATCAGGGATCGAATTTTTTGATCACGGACAGCAATTGTTCATTGCCGAAATTTTCTTTGAGGCTTTCCTTCCAGATCTTTTTTGCTTCGGCCTTGTCGCCGCGCATCCAAAGCACCTCGCCCAGATGGGCAGCGATCTCGGGATTGGCGTTGTTCGCATATGCACGCCGCAGCATTTTCACGCTTTCGTCCAGCTTGCCGCTGCGGTAGTAACCCCAGCCCACGCTGTCCATGATGGCGGCATCGTCGGGCGCAAGCTGCAGGGCTTTTTCCACCAATTGCATCGCTTCGGGAATGCGTTCGTTTCGTTCCAGCAAATCATAGCCGAGCGCATTGTAGGCCTGGGCGTGATCGGGTTTGATCTTGATCAACTTGCGCATCAATTGCTCGAACACGTCCTGCTTGCCGATCTTGTCGGCCATCATCGCAGTCTCGTACAGCAGATCGACGTGATCGGGCTGCTTCTCCAGCGCCTGACTCAAAACTTTGTATGCCTGGTCGAATTGGTTTGCTTCGCGCAACAGTTGCGCCTCGACCATCGCCAGTTGCGCGCGCTGCTGATCGTCGGCGGTACGTGCCTGCTGCAAAACCTGGAGCGCCTCGGCAAGTTGGCCGCGCTTGCTCAGCAAATAGGCGATGCGGATCTGCGCGGGAAACAGGTATTCGCCATCCTTGACCTGGCGGTAATAGGAGATCGCCTCATCCTCGTTCTTCTTCGCCTCGCTCAATTGGCCGAGATAGAACTGCACGGTATCCGGATCTTTCTTGCCTTTATCGAGCAATTGTTTAAGCTGGATCTCGGCACTCTTCAAGTCGTTCATCTGCAACGAGATCAGCGCGACGGCGTAGGCAAAATCCGCGTTATCCGGATTTTCGTCCGCCATGCGCTGAAATTCGTCCCGCGCCAGTTTGTATTGTTTTTGGTCAACCAATGCGCGCGCGTATTGCAGGCGGATTTCATGCGCTTCGGGATGCTCCGACAGATAATCGCGCAGCACATCCAGGCCTTGTTGCGGCGCGCTTTTTTGCAGCAACGCAGCCTCCAGCGAAACGGCCATATCCCAATCGGGGCGCAGGTTGCGCGCCTGTTTCGCCTCGTCCAGCGCAAGTTCGGTGTTGCCCGAAGCCTTCGCCAATTGTGCGATTCCCCAATGCGCTTCCGCCACGCGCGGGTAAGGCTGGGCGAGTTCGCGCATCATCTTCAATGCCGCTACTCGATCCGGATAGGGGGCCAGCATTTGATAGATCTGGACAAAGGTTTGCGCGGAATGGCTATCGTCCGCCTTCAGCAGTCCGGTGAATTCCACGCTGGCTTCGTCCAGTTTGCCGCTGCGCAACAATACCGACGCCAGCATGCGCCTGGCCATCAGTGAAGCAGGATCGGTTTCGCGCCAAACTCTGAGCGCCTCGATGGCACCGTCGATCTGACCGAATTGAAGTGCGATGTGGGCTGCGCGCATGGCAAGGCGCGGGTCGCGTGTTTTCTTTGCCAGATCCAGGCTTCCTTCGACGGCTAGGGTATCATCCCCGCGCTGAGCGGCGATTTCAGAGATCAGGTATTCATAGAGCAAATCGCTGCTCAACTCCACGTTGGGCAGTGCTGCCTGCTCTTCCTCCTGCGGCTCGGGTTGTTCGAACTGATCCTCAACTTCGGCTTGCTGCGGAGCATGCGCGCAAGCTGCGAGCAACAAGCATCCGATGACAGCATATAAACTCTTGTTCATAACATTACTGCTTTTGATAGGGACGCACATAATAGGTTATATTTAGCCAATCTCACAACCGTTACGACCGCCCGACATTGCCGACAACTGCTCCCGAAATAACGCTCGCTGTACGCAACCTGACGCGCCGTTTCGGCAGTCTCCAGGTTATCCACAACGTATCGCTGGAATTGAAGCGCGGTGAAGTGCTGGGCTTACTCGGGCACAACGGCGCCGGCAAGACCACCACGCTGCAAATGCTGACCGGCTGTCTGCTGCCCAGTGGTGGAGAAGTAGACATCTGCGGTGTCAGTTTGTTGCATCATCCGACGCAAGCCAAGGCACATATCGGTTATCTGCCTGAAACACCGCCGTTGTACCGCGAACTCAGCGTGAATGACTACCTGACCTTTGCGGCGCGATTGCGCGGCATGGGGTCTGCCGAAGCCACTGAAGCGCTGGCGCAAACCCGGCAGCGCTGCGGACTGGAAGCGGTGGGGAAAAAAAATATCGGCACCTTGTCTAAAGGCTATCAGCAGCGCGTCGGCATCGCGCAGGCGATCATCCACCAGCCGGACGTCATCGTGCTGGATGAGCCCACGGTCGGTCTCGACCCGGCGCAAATCCGCGAGATACGCGCGTTGATCCGCGAATTGGGCGATACGCACAGCGTGATCCTTTCCACGCATCTGCTCGGCGAAGTGGAGAGCGTCTGCGATCGCGTCGAGATCATGCAGCACGGCAAACTGATCTATGGCGACACCAGCGCGCACATGCAGCAGCACGAAGGCGTATCGGGCTTCATCGTAGGCCTGCGCAATCCGCCGCCGCTGGATGTGCTGGAAGGCATCGCCGGCATCAGCCATGTCGAACAACTGTCCGCCACGCAGTTCCGCATGTTGCATGCACCGGATAGCAATCCCAAAGCGGCGCTGCTCACCCTGGCAGAACAACAGGGCTGGCAACTGGAACAGCTCACGCCGCTGCAGGCCACGCTGGAAGATGTGTACGTCAGGATCACCGATGCGGAAACGGCTGCGGGAGGAAGGCAGTGATCCGCCTGCTCGCATTGCGCGAACTGCGCAGCCTGTTTGCGATGCCGTCCACCTGGTTCATCCTGGCGGTGCTGCAATTCATTTTTGCGTGGTTCTTTTTGGCGCGGCTGGAAGCGTTCCTGGAAGTTCAGCCGCAGCTCGCCCAGCTTGCCAATCCGCCCGGCGTGACGGCCACGGTCGCCGCGCCGGCGTTCAACACGGTCGCGCTGCTGCTGCTGATGCTGGTGCCGATGCTCACCATGCGCGCGATCGCCGAGGAGCGCCGCAACCAGACGTTCACCTTGCTGTTGTCGTCCCCGCTGTCCGGCCTGCACATTGTGCTCGGCAAGTTCCTGGGTCTGCTGGTCTTTCTGCTCGTGCTGATGTCCGGCGTGGTGCTGATGCTGTATAGCTTGGCATTCGGCACGGCGCTCGACCACGGCCTGCTGTTGAGCAACATCCTGGGCCTGTTGCTGCTCACCGCCAGCTATATCGCGCTGGGGCTGTATATCTCCGCGCTGACCGCGCAACCTGTGATCGCCGCCATCGGCACTTTTGCGGTCCTGATCGGTTTATGGCTGGCCGATATCGGCGCGACGGCGGAAGACTCGCCCTGGCATTCCATCTCGCCGCTCAACCACTTCCTGAATTTCAACAACGGCTTGCTGGACAGCAGCGATAGCGCGTTCTTTGTGCTGTTTACCGCGGTGTTTCTGATATTGACAGTGAAGCGCCTGCACAACAACCGCGTCTACGGATGAGTCATGACAAGATTCTTCAAATCTCATTCGTTGCGCAACCTGCTGTTCGTGCTGATTCTGATCGGCGTCGCGACCGGCTTGGGCTACCTCGCCAAGCGCCATCATGTGCAGCGCGACGTCACTTACAACACGATCAACAGCCTGGAGCCCTCCAGCATCGAGGTGCTCAAACAACTGGACGGCCCGGTGAACATCACCGTGTATGCGACCGAACAAGACGCGCGGCTGGGCGACATACGCAAGATCATCCGCGATTTCCTGGCGCTCTATCAGCGCTACAAGCCCGACATCCATCTGGCCTTTGTCGATCCATCAAAAGATGCCGACAAGGCCAGCGCGGCGCAGATCCGCTTCAACGGGGAGATGGTGATCGAATACGCCGGGCGCAGCGAACACCTGACCAAGATCAACGAGCCCATCCTCACCGGCACGCTGCTGCGCCTGGCGCACACCCGCGACCAAACCGTGATGTATCTGGACGGGCACGGCGAACGCAAGCTGGACGGCATCGCCAACTTCGACCTCGGTTCGCTGTTCGGCGCCAAGCTCAAGCAGAGCGGTTTTCACCTCGGCAGCCTCAATCTGGCGTTGGCGCAGGAAGTGCCCGGCAATGTCAGCGTACTGGTCATCACCCAGCCGCAGCTCGACCTGATGCCCGGCGAAGTGGACAAGCTGCTGCGCTATGTCGATCATGGCGGCAACCTCCTCTGGCTGGTGGATGCCGAGCCCTTGCACGGGCTGGAACGCCTCGCGGAAAAGCTCGACCTGATATTGCCGCCCGGCATCGTGATCGACCCGGCTGCCATCGAGATGAATGCCCCCGCCGACTGGTCGCTAGGCGCCATTTATCCGCCCCATGCGATCACGCACAATTTCAATTTGACCACCGCCTTTCCTTCAGCGCGGCCGCTGCTCTGGAATGAGAATACGGACTGGCAGCATCACGTGATCGTGGAAGTCGCGCCGCGCGGCTGGGTGAGCCGCAAGCCGCCGAAAGGCAAGCCGCATTTCAACAAGCAGCAAGATACCCCGGGGCCCGTCGTCATCGCGATGGCATTGCAGCGCAACATCAATGACAGGGAACAGCGCATCGTGGTGGTGGGCAACGGCGCGTTCCTCTCCAACAGTTTCGCCGGCAACGGCGGCAACGTGGACCTGGGCATGAACATGGTGAACTGGCTCGCCGGCGAGGAACATCTCATCACGCAGAAACTTCGTCCCGCAAAGGACAGCAAGCTGGAGTTGAGCGCGATGCAGCTCAGGCTCATCAGCATCGGCTTTTTGCTGGGCCTGCCATTGCTGCTGGCGGGCGGGGGAATATATATCTGGCGGAAACGCCGCAAAGCCTGAATCACGTCAATTCCAAGAAAAACGAGCTCACTATCGCCGCGAAAGCGCTGGCCGATACTGCCAGGCACCTCGTCAGCGTCTATGCCGGCCAGCAGGCCCAGATCGCCAGGCTGGCCAAGCGTGTGGAAGAGCTGGAGAAGGCGAAAGAATAAGCAGCAGCGGATGCAGTATGGAGATGCAAAAAGATAACCGGAGGAATTGGGAGAGCAGCATGAATATCGGCAACGGAATGACGAAGCAACTGGCGAAGCTTGGATTGCTGTTGATGATGGGGA
>DATKAK010000113.1:0-5103 GCA_035498295.1 Gallionella sp.
CGGTACGCCCCGTGGTGTAATCTCGACCGGCGAGACTTGTGCAACGGGCTCGGTCCCTACAGGTATTTGCTCCGCTTGCCACG
This sequence comes from Gallionella sp., assembly GCA_035498295.1. Taxonomy (GTDB): domain Bacteria; phylum Pseudomonadota; class Gammaproteobacteria; order Burkholderiales; family Gallionellaceae; genus Gallionella. The sequence continues at coordinate 84 of DATKAK010000113.1, forward strand.
GACGAAGCAAACCGATCGCGACCCCGAAGCCTAGCAACACCACCGCAAGCAATCCGTAATACAAGAGCGAGGGCCTTCTGGGCGCCGGCATCGTTGCCTGCGCGAACTGCAAGCTCGGAGGGGCGCCGAGATTCCGCTGCTGGTCGGATTTTTTGAGCGCATCCAGGATATAAGACATGCTTACTTTTTCTCCTGTCCACTAATCAACTTGGGTGCCGTCGCATCTGACACAGCGATCAGGCGCATCATGGTCCGTGGCCCGACCCTGCCATCGGGGGTGAGGCCCTGGTCGATCTGAAACTGTCTGACACGGCGCAACATGGAATCGTCGAACAACTGGTTGTCATTGGTTCCCAAGGCTTTCCCATCGAGTTGTGCAAGTTGACGACCCAGCCATTGGATATCCGGCCCGTAATCGCCCAGGCGCAATTTTTTGCTGGCGACTGGCGGCTTCCGCCACAGTATCGTGTAATGGCCGGACCATTGCGCCGCCAGGACGCCCAGCGCGACCTTCTTGCTTTCATCGCCGATCGCGAAGGTGGCCGAATTGTCGTCCAGCCCGGTCAGCGCCGCGCTGAATTCCCGGCCCTGATGGTCGCGCATTTGCAGTACTGCGGGCAGGTTCAGCCGGCGCAGGTCTTCCAGCCAGCCACGCTCCGTCATGCAGCGCAAACCGGCTGCCTGCGCCTGCCTGCATTCGTCACCAACCTTGTCCGATTTCTGATATGCCGCGTCCCACATCTTGAACAGCGCGGCATGGGCCAGAGACTTGCTTTCGGCGATCGGCAACGCCGCCGGCCATTCCAGTACATCCGGCAACGCCGTAGATTGTTTGACCGCCGCCGTCTTGATTTCGATTCTAGCCGGTGGCGCAGCTTGTTCGGCAACCTGGTAGCGTGCCACCGCGAACACTGTGCTGGCTAGCAGCAGCCCCGCCAGTAGCGGCCGCAACAGGCTGCGTCGTTGCGCAGCCGGATTATGGAATACCTCGTAGGCGGCCTGCTTCAAGGTTGCGCGATCAACGCGCTCCTTGCTTTGCGAATATGCGCCCAGCAACGCGCGGTCGCACAGCACGTTGATGACGCGGGGAATGCCCCTGCTCAAACGATACAGCGGGCTCATCAGCGCGGCCGGGAACAACTGGCGTTTCGCGCCCGCAACCTCGAGTCGGTGCTGCACATAAGCCGCGACCTCGGGCTTGTCCAGCGGCCCGAGGTGATAGCGCGCGATGATCCGTTGCGCGAGCTGCCGCAATTCGGGTTGCGACACCATCTCCGCCAGTTCCGGTTGGCCGAGCAGAACGATCTGCAGCAGTTTGTGCCGGTTGGTTTCCAGATTGGTGAGCAGGCGCAACTGCTCCAGCACGTCGGCGGAAAGATTCTGCGCCTCGTCGATGATCAGCACCGTATGCCTGCCCTTGGCATGGGCGTCGAGCAGGTGGGCGTTGATGCAGTCGATGTACACCTTGATGCTGGTGTTGCCGGCAGGACAGGCGATGCCGAATTCCGCGCAGATGGTCGAGAGCAGTTCCGCGACCGTCAGCTTGGGATTGAAGATGTAGGCCACATCGCAGGATGCCGGGATCTGTTCGAGAAAGCAGCGGCACACCGTGGTCTTGCCGGCTCCCACTTCGCCCGTGAGCAGCACGAATCCGCCGCCCGCATTGACGCCGTACAGCAGATGCGCGAGCGCCTCCTGATGGCGCCGGCTCATGTAGAGATAGCGCGGATCCGGCGCGATAGAGAACGGCTCTTCGGCGAGTCCAAAATAACTCTGGTACATGGGATGTCTGAGGAGCAAGTAGTCGCGCCATTATATACATTGCGATTTGTCGCGCGTATCCAGGACTCTCGATTACGGGCGATGGTCGAATGCGCAGCGCCTGCAAGAGACTTTCGTTCCCTTACGTACTATCATGCTGCTTGAAGCACCTCACGGAGGCAGCGGATGGAAATTTTCTCGAACGAATCCCAGTTTCCTGAAGGTATAAAACCATTATGCGAAATTACATTCGAGCTTGTCCACTTTGAAAACGCCTGAGGAAAACGCCGAAGTCCCGATGAATTTCTGGTTCAGAAAAAACCTGGGTGATGCGATGCTGGCCGGGGAATCGTTGCGCAAGATCGAAGAACTCTTTGAGTCGCAGTACGGGAAGACCGACTGTCCAAAAGAAGCGGCAGTGTTCATCCGGCACGAATCGGAAGGCCGTCTCCATTGCGAAGTCGAGGCCTATTTCTCTCCGGACAGCATCGCCGTGGCGAAAAGGGTTGATGCCGACCCGTGCGCAAGGCCTACGCTCGACGGACTGAGTCTGTTGACGGGCTCTGAGGATTCCTGGCGGGTGCTCTTTCCGTAACGCGATGGCATCGGCTTTATTCAGCGCTGAATATCCGCCTTGTGCCAATCGCGCGCAGTCGGGTTCACTGCGCTACTTAAAGCTCTGGATGCTGCTGACCTCTTTGCCGGCCATCGTATCATCAAGGCGGGCAAGCAATACATCGACTGCCTTGCCGCCGATCTCTACCGCGGACGGATGGAATTTCTCGAAATCCGTGCCGGTCATGTCGGTTGTATCCAGGAGGATGATGGCTTTTGTATCGCCCGGATCAGCCTCCTTGATCGTGGAGTCCTTCCAGATGACTTCCCCGTCCTTGTTATAGGCTACTGCCGAAATTGCGGCGCTGGCACTATAGCTTTTCCTGCCCGCACTCAATCCCATCACGGAAACAGTACCCTTGCTGGACATAATCGAAAAATTCACCGTAATGCCGATCACGCCATCCACGCCCAGTTCTCTTGCCAGTTCCGCGTACTTTTTCTCGTCCGAGACATACTTGTAGTTGTTCGCCACATTCATCGTCTCGTTCATGAACAGTACCTTCATCACGCGGTCATCTTCAGCAAGTCTCTTATAAGCCTTGCTGGTAAGCACGGCCTTCTCGGGCAACAGCGAAATATGCTTGTCGTTGTCCAGGGATCGTATGATTTTTGAATCGAGTTTGTTGATGATCGGCTGGGTGTTCATGCCGGGGATATCGTCGTTTTTCGTGAACATTTGTCCCAGGCCTTGTTCCCCGTGGAATGTCTTCATCGAGGCGATCGACACAACGGCGAATTTCTTCTTGGGGCCGAAGGCCTGTTTATTGACATCGGCAGAGCCGGTGATGGCCATTGGCGCGCATCCCGAGACGATGACGACCAGAATCGACGTCCAGGCAAGCTTATAAAAAATACGCATTTTTTCTCCTCTCCAAGTGCTTGTATGTAATATTTCTGAAGGTCCAATATCGACCAATGCTGCGTTCCACTTTTTCGTAGTGGAATTCCCCTGTCGCAAGGAGAAGTAGCTTGGGAAAATTTTCCAAGTGACGCGAATTTATAAGTCTGCCTCCGGCGTATCAATGCCATACCGTATGGAAGGTATATTTTCCCGACGGGCGGTAATCGAGTGTCTCCAACTCCATATCTCGCTTACTCCTTGGGCTGAGCGTCTTGCAGAGAAGGCGTTATTCCAGTGGCGCAAATCCTGTACGGCTGCATTGCTTGAACCGGACGCAATCGGGACACTGCCGAACGGCAGCTCTGGCGAAAGCAAGAAAACCTAATTTTTCACGCGTTCCATCACCAGAACGGCTGCACCTCGTACGCGGCCATCCCGCAGGCGGGCAAGGGCTTCATTGGCCTGCTCCAGGCGATACGTTTCCACTTCTGTTCTGACGCCCGCCCGGGGCGCGATCTTGAGGAATTCTTCGCCATCGCTGCGGGTAAGATTGGCGATGGACTTGACCGTGCGCTCCCCCCACAGGATGGAATAAGGGAATCCAGGAACATCGCTCATATGGATACCCGCGCACACCACGGTACCGCCTTTTGCGGTATGCCGCAGCGCCTCGGGTATCAGCGCGCCGACCGGAGCAAACAGAATGGCGGCATCCAGTTCTTCCGGCGGCGGCGATGTGGAATCTCCCGCCCAAATCGCGCCAAGCTCCTTGGCGAAACGTTGTCCTGCTAGGTCTCCAGCTTTGGTGAAAGCGAATACCTTGCGTCCCTGCCAGCGGGCGACCTGGGCAATGATGTGGGCCGCCGCGCCAAAACCGTATATACCGATACGCTCCGCATCGCCGGCGGCAACCAGCGCCCGATAACCGATCAACCCCGCGCAAAGCAGCGGTGCGGCTTCAGCATCGGTATAGCCTTCCGGTAACGCGAAGCAATAATGCGGGTCAGCCACGGCGTATTCGGCAAAGCCCCCGTTCAGCATGTATCCGGTGAAACGCGCGTCATCGCAAAGATTCTCGCGCCCGCTCGTGCAGTAACGGCAACGTCCGCAGGTATGGCCGAGCCACGGTATACCCAGCCGCTGACCGACGGCAAACCGCTCGACCCGTTCGCCCTTGGCGACCACCGTGCCGACGACCTCATGCCCAAGAACGAGGGGCAGCTTTGGCGCGGGCAATTCCCCGTCCAATATATGCAGATCGGTGCGGCATACGCCGCATGCCCGCACCTTGAGCAGAATTTCTCCGGCGCCGCATTCGGGAAGCGGCAACTCGACTCGTCGCAGAGGCGATCCGGGTGATTCCAGAACCATCGCGAGCATGAAGTTCCCCTGATTGATCGTGACAGATTATCCTTGTTGATACTACAACCTTCAACCCGCAACGACGATTAACCTTATACTATCGACCCGAATTCGATATTCCGATTTCAATTTTGTTTCTAAATTACCTTTAAGGATTCTCAAATGTTGTCTATCAAGTCTCGCATCGTGTTGGCAAGCGCAGTTTCCCTGTTGATCCTGGGCGCCTGCAACAGCAAAACCGGAAATACTCCCGCGGCGGGAGAGATTGCCGCCACTGTGAACGGCACGCCCATCAGCAAGTATAGCGTCGACCAGATCGCCGGGCAGCGCACGGCGATGGGCCAGCCCGATAGCCCCGAAACGCGCAAGGCCATCATCAATCAGCTCGCCATGCAGATGCTGGTATCCCAGGAAGCGATCAAGAAGAACCTGGACAAG
>DATKAK010000114.1:0-4630 GCA_035498295.1 Gallionella sp.
ATCAAATAGGCGTCCGGATCGTCCAGTTTGGCGGCCGTGGCGATGTGTCCCATCTCTTCCACCACGATCATGGCGGTTTCCTGATCGAGCACCTGGTTGATGGTCACCATGGTCCCCAACTTCATCAGTACCTTGATGATCTCGGCGGCCTTGACCGACATCTTCTGCGCCAGTTCCGCGACAGTGATGGTCTCCGGAACGGCCACTTCACGCACGATCGGTTCGGTAGGCAATGAAAACGCATGTTCAGGTTCGGCGGCATGCTTGACGTGCTTGTCATGACGCGGGGCGCGTATCGGTGTCGTCCAGACACCCGATTTCTCGCCGGTCTTTAGCGGGGTGCGCTTCTTGTGTCCCTTTTCGTCCCAGGGGCTGGTCTTGGCTTCGGATTTCGGCTTCTTGCCCGGCTTGGCGATCTTTTCGCCGGGCTTGGGTACCGGCTTGTGCAACGTGCCTTCGGCCAGATTGACTGCGGGCGCGACAACGGGCGCTGCTTCCTCAACCTTGGTTGCCTCCGTTGCGGCGGGCTGTGCTTCAGGCTCGGCGGTTTTTTTGGTAGGCTTGCGTTTGCTGCGTTCCTGTTTGACTTGAACTTCGGCTGCCTGGCGTGCGGCCAGTTCCGCTTGCAAGCGCGCTTCTTCTTCGCGCGCCGCCAGTTCCTGCTCGTCCAGAACCTTGGCGGCCTTGCCCTTCCTGGGCGGGGCTGCAGCTTCGACAGGCGCGGCGGTTTCGGTTGCAGCAGTCGGAGCCACTACCCGGCGCTTGCGCACTTCAACCTGTATGGTGCGCGCGCGGCCGGAACTGTCGGCCTTCTTGATTTCGGTGGTTTCGCGGCGGATCAGCGTGATCTTCTTGGCGGGTTTTTCCGCGCCATGCGCCTGACGCAGGTGTTCCAGCAATTTTGCCTTGTCCTTTTCGGTCAACGGGCTGGATTCTTCCTCCTTGGCGATGCCGGCCGCCTTCAGCTGCTCGAGCAGCAAGGCAACCGGCAATCCCAGTTCAGCCGCAAACTGCGCTACATTCATTTTCGCCATTGATTTCCTCTAGTCGCCCCGTTAAGCAAACCAGGGCGCACGCGCCGTCATGATCAATGCGTTGGCGCGTTCGCCTTCCATTCCGGAAAGCTCGACCAACTCATCCACATCAAGGTCTGCCAATTGTTCCTGTGTCGCAACTCCCTTGGCGGCAAGGATGCGAGCGGTTTGCTCATCCATGCCTTCCAGTTTGAGCAAGTCTTCGATGCCGTGCTCCACTTTTTCCTCGCTGGCGATCGCCGCAGTCAGCAGCGCATTGCGGGCGCGGCTGCGCAGTTCGTTCACCGTGGCTTCATCGAACGATTCGATTTCCAGCATCTCTTCCAGCGGCACATAGGCGACTTCTTCCAGCGTGTTGAACCCCTCCTGCACCAGGATATCGGCGACTTCTTCGTCCACATCCAGTTTTTCCATGAACATCGCGCGCGTGTTGGAGAACTCCTCGTTGTGTTTTTCGCTGGACTGCTCGACCGTCATGATATTGAGCTCCCAGCCGGTCAGTTCGCTGGCCAGGCGCACATTCTGTCCGCCGCGCCCGATCGCCTGCGCCAGATTCTCTTCCTCGACCACCACATCCATGCTGTGCTTCTCTTCATCCACCACGATGCTGCTGACTTCGGCGGGGGCCAGCGCGTTGATGACGTACGTGGCCGGATCTTCCGACCAAAGAATGATATCCACACGCTCGCCGGCGAGTTCGTTGGTGACGCCCTGGACGCGCGAGCCGCGCATTCCGACACAGGTTCCGATCGGGTCGATACGCGGATCATGCGAGACAACCGCGATCTTGGCGCGGGAGCCGGGGTCGCGCGCGGCACTGACGATTTCCAGCAGCTTCTCCTCGATCTCCGGAACTTCCAGCTCGAACAGTTTGACCAGCAATTCCGGCGAAGTGCGGGACAGGATCACCTGCGGTCCGCGCGCGCTGCGATCCACGCGCAACAAGTGCGCCTTGATGCGATCGCCGACGCGCAGGTTTTCCTTGGCGATCATCTGGTCGCGCGGCAACAAGGCTTCGATCTTGCCGAATTCGATGATCGCATTGCCGCGTTCGAGCCGCTTTACCGTTCCGGAAACCAGATGTTCCTTGCGTTCCATGAAGTCGGCCAAGACCTGCTCGCGTTCGGCGTCGCGGATCTTCTGGAAGATCACCTGCTTTGCGGCTTGCGCGCCGATACGCCCGAAATCGATCGACTCGAGCGGTTCCTCGATGAATTCCCCGACCTGTATCCCGGGATCGCGCTTTTGGGCTTCTTCCAGCTTGATATGCAGATCCGGCGTTTCGAAGGTTTCATCGTCCATCACTTCCCAGCGGCGGAAGGATTCATAGGCTCCGGTATCGCGGTCGATCTCGACGCGCACGTCTGCCTCGTCCGCAAAACGCTTCTTCGTGGCGGATGCCAGTGCCGATTCCAGCGCCTCGAACACGACTTCCTTGTCCACGTTCTTTTCGCGGGACAGTGCATCTACCAACAACAAAATTTCACGACTCATACCATTTCTCCGGAATATTTCCCGCTCATTTCAAAATACTAAAAGGTCGGCACCAAACGCGCCTTGTCCAGATTCGACAGCTCGATTGCCACCTGAGTGCCGTCCACATCCAGTTGCAACACCCCGTTGCTCACCTTGCCGATCACGCCGACGAAATTCCTGCGCCCGGCCAGCGCCATGCGCAGTTTCAGTTTTGCCTTTGCGCCGGCAAAACGCACAAAATCGGCTTCCTTCTTTAACGGCCTGTCCAGGCCCGGCGACGAAACCTCGAGACGGTCGTAATCGACGTTTTCAACCAGGAACAGCCGCGTCAACTGATTGCTCACCGCCTGGCAATCGTCCACTGAAACGCCTGCCGGCTTGTCGATAAACACGCGCAACAGCCCGCGCCCGGAACGTTCAAAGTCCACCAACTCATAGCCCAAGCCATTGACCGTGGTCTTGACCAGCCTTACCGCATCCATAAAATTGTGGCCTACAAATGAAAAACGGGCTCGAAGCCCATCTACAAAAGCGGCGCATTGTAGCAAAATTTGCCGCCAAATGGAATTAGTTTAGAAAGTATCCTGATATCGCGCCGTGATGGGATAACGCCAGTCTTTCCCGTAGCTGCGTTCCGTGATGCGTATGCCCACGGCAGATTGGCGCCGTTTGTATTCGCTGATGCGGATCAGATGCACCACGCGCCTTACATCGGCTTCGGAAAATCCGCGCTCGATGATTTCCGGGATGGAAAGATTTTGTTCGACGTAACATGCCATGACGGCATCCAGCACATCATAAGGCGGCAAGCTGTCCTGATCGGTCTGGTTCGCGCGCAATTCCGCGCTGGGCGGGCGGGTGATGATGCGTTCCGGAATCACCTTGCCCAGCATGTTGCGATAATGCGCCAGTCTGTATACCAGCGTCTTGCTGACGTCCTTCAATACCGCAAAACCGCCCGCCATATCTCCGTACAGCGTGGCATAGCCCACGGTCATCTCGGACTTGTTGCCGGTGGTCAATACCAGCGAACCGAACTTGTTGGACAGCGCCATCAGTAAATTCCCGCGTATGCGCGCCTGCAGATTCTCTTCGGTGGTATCCGTGGCGCGTCCGGCGAAAGCGGATTTCAGGGACGCCAGATAGCTTCGGAACATCGGTTCGATGGGAATTTCATCGTAACGTACACCGAGGATATTCACCATCTCGCGCGCATCGTCCAGGCTGATCTGAGCAGTATAGGCAGACGGCATCATTACGGCATGGACCTTGTCCGGACCCAGCGTGTCTACCGCAATGGCGAGAGTCAACGCGGAATCGATGCCGCCCGAAAGTCCGAGCAGCACGCCGGGAAAACGGTTCTTGGTGATGTAGTCCCGGACGCCAAGACACAGCGCCCGATACACACTGTCTTCTTCCTCCAATTCAGCAGCCATTTCACCGACCGGGCGCTTTTCGCCGCTCATTTCCAGCATAAGCAACGTTTCCTGAAATGATGCGGCTCGTGCGGTCAGCACGCCCTGGCTATCCATGGCGAACGAACCCCCATCGAAGATCAGTTCGTCCTGGCCACCGACCATATTGGCATACACTACCGCCAAGCCGGTCTCCATGACCCGTTCCTGAAGCGCAAGATACCGTGCGTGCTGCTTGTCAATCGCAAATGGGGACGCGTTCAGCACGAGCAACACCTGCGCACCGGCATCCCTTGCGAGCAGTGCGGTCTCGCGCTCCCATACATCGGCGCAGATATTCAGGGCAAAACGGATGCCTTCGATTTCAAACACGCAAGGGTCGCGGCCCGGGTCGAAGTAGCGCTCCTCGTCGAACACGGAATAATTCGGCAGTTCATGTTTGAGATAAGTGGCGGCAATCACACCGTCCTGCAGCAGCGATGCGGCGTTGTAGTGCTTGCCATCCTGCTCGTGCGGATGTCCCACCACCACCGCAATACCGGAAATCTTTGCAGCAAGGTCATCCAGCGCCCGGGTACATGCCCGGTAAAATCCTCCGCGCAACAGCAGGTCCTCAGGCGGATAACCGCACAGCCCGAGCTCGGGAGTCAGCAATAGTTTTGCGCCCCGCTGTCTGGCCTGATCGGCATATTGCAGAATCTTTGC
>DATKAK010000115.1:0-3544 GCA_035498295.1 Gallionella sp.
GGAGCACCCCGCCTATCTGGCGCAACAGCGTATCGGCGCCCACCATGATGATGAGGCCGGCCATGAACAGCACGATCCCGGCAAAGCCGTGCATGAAGCCCTGGCCGGCTTCATCGCCAAAATAATAGGTGATCAATACCAGCACGATCACCCGGATCACGTTGGCAACAAACGAAATCGGAATGATCAGGATGGGCAGCATGATATTGCGCAACATGGATTTGTAGTGCACAAGGTTGAGATACAGTATCCCCAATGCTTCCAGCATGAACAGCGTGCGCATGCCCGAACAGGCATCGACTACCAGCAGTTGATATTGTCCTATGCTGATCAGAACCCCGGACTGGGCCACCGGCAGACCCGCCCAAGCCAGCGTATCTACAGTCACTGTGGATACTGATATCTTCAGCCAGCCGGTGATCGGGCCGACCAGCGAGTTGGGCAGCGGCACCATGAAGATCATGAAGAACAGCGGGAACTTAACCGCATTGAGCAGTTTGAATCCCCCCGCCATCAGCACGATGCCCGCCATTGCCCAGATGAAGGCGCTTGCCTCGAAGTAGATGAAATCAAGCGCCCTGCCGGGAACATACAGCACGGCAGCGACCAGAAAACAGACCCACGCGAGTGCGGGGGCCGGTTTGAAACTTGAGAGTTCGGGAGCGCTGCGCCAGCGTTGCCACAGCAGCCAGATAGAGATGCCCAGGATCAGCGGGCCGTGTGCATGCTCATCATCCAGCCACAGCCCGGTCCTGACGATGAGGTCCCACAACGTCGGCAGGAACATCACCGCGAGCCCGGCGAACATCAGCCAGAGTCCCGCATTGGCGGCATAGTGCGCCCGGACATCGCGCACTATGGTGGCAAACGAAATTGTGTTCGTTCGCATCACAGCACTTTCTCAAGATGGTCGCGCGTGATGCCGACAGATCGGCAATACCTGTCGCGGATAAGATTAAGCGATTCGCGAGCCAGCAATTCCGCGCGCGACTGCGTGTCGGACTCGGCATAGCAGCGCAACTCCGGCGCATTCCCGGAAGGACGAAGATGTACGATCTCACCGTTATCCATGGAGATGCGCAGCCCGTCGGTTTCGTCGAGACAGTCTGCAGCCCCGCCAAATGAAGACAGCAGTTCGTCCAGAGCCATGCTGGAGGTGGTGAGATGCAACAGGATCTGCGTGCTGGTCTCGGTCGGTACAGCCAGAAGTCGGGCGCTGGAAGTGAAGCGGGCAGGCAAGTCCTGCTGCAACTGTGACATCTTGCAATGCTTTTCTATTGTCATCGCAAGAAGAGACAGCATCGGAAGCACCGCATCCCGGGTTTTCAGGGACACTATGACCCTACCCTGTTTCTCCAGCCCGGAGCCGAGCAGGAATCCCCCGTTCGCCTCGAAACCGGCGACTTTTTGCATGCCGCTTTGCAGCATCTGTTCCATGGCTTCGATCACGTAGGGCGAGCCGATGCGTGTCCGCACCACTCTGCTGAATGAACCGGATCGTTCGATGGCGGTATTGCAGCTGATCGGCGTGGCTATCGATTGTGCACCAAGATACCGGGCACACAGAAGACCGGCGATATCGCCGCGCATCCATGCCCCGTGCTCGTCCCCGATCAGCGGACGGTCCGCGTCGCCATCGGTCGAAAGTATCGCATCGACATGATATCGTTTCGCCCAGCGGCGCGCCTGCTGAACATCGCTCTCGCTCATGGCCTCGGTGTCGATGGGTACGAATTCGTTCGTCCGCCCAAGCGATACCACCTCCGCGCCCAGTTTTTCGAGCAGTTCCTTCAGCAGTCCTCGCGCCACGCTGGAATGTTCGTAAAAGCCAAGGCGCATGCCTTTCAGGAATCCGGGTTGGAAAAAATCGAGGTAGCGCCCGATGTACATCTGCCGCGCTGCCAGGCTCGTTTCGGGCAATTCGATCGACATCCCCTTTTGCGGCAAGCGCACTTTCGCCTCGCTGATGCCGGTCTCATCCGTCCTGGTGATTTCTCCCCCGAGACGATAGAACTTGATGCCATTGCGATCGAAAGGGATATGGCTTCCGGTCACCATGATCCCGGGCATCTTCTGTTGCTGGGCGTAGAACGCCAGCGCAGGTGTCGGTATCGCGCCGCAGAAATCGACCTGCATCCCGGCATGCCGGATCGCGGCGGCACAAGCGGCGGCGATCGCTGGGCTGCTCGGCCGCAGATCCATCGCCAACGCGACGCGGCTGTTCGATGCATCGGAAACGACCTGAAGAAATGCCAGGGTATAGGCGAAGCAAATCTTGTCAGTCATTTCGCTGGCAAGACCGCGCACCCCGCTGGTTCCGAAGCGGACACCGCTGGTGCCCATCAGGTCATGGACATCGACCAAAGACATAACAACACTCCAAAATCTCCCAAAACGCTATAGTTGTTTCAACCGAGTCGTGCGCCTTTCAGTCTGTGTGGCAGCGATCACCGGATCGTCTTTTTTCCCCGGGATGACGGGGAAGCGCCAAAATGAGTACGCCGAACCTCTAATCAATAGATTCCCGGACTAGAAATCGTTGACGACCGCGCCGACGATGCGCGCCCCCGAGAGGGTGATCTGTTCCCGCACACTCGCCAATTCGGCAATGCGCGTCCGGTTGAGGCGCGACACCAGCAGCGCCCCGTGGCATTTCGCGGCCGTGGAAAGGGCGTCCGAATTCTGCGAGACAGGCGGGGTATCGACGATGATGACATCGTAGCGGCCCATCGCAAGATTCATGAAATCGGTAAAGGTCGAACGCCCCAGCAGTTCCTGTGGATTGGGCGGGGGCGTGCCCGCACCGAGCACCGAAAGATCCACAAGTGAATCCACGCGAGTGATGGCATCCATGTCAGCGCGCCCGGCCAGGATATCGGACAGGCCGAGCGTTTCGCCGAGGCCGAAAATCTTGTGCTGGCAAGGATCGCGCAGATTGGCGTCGACCAGCAGGGTATGCTCGCCGAGTTGTGAAAACACCACCGCGAGGTTTGCGGCTAGATGGCTGCACCCTTCGCCCGCATTAGCACCGACCAGCGCGAGCGTCTTGCTGCCTTCACTGAACCAGCGCAGCAGCAACTGGCTGCGCAACGCGCGCAGCGCTTCGACCTGTGCGGAAAAGGGTTGATAGGCAGCGACCAGTTCGGGGGAGAAATTGCCCTGACCGGGTTGCAAATAGGGGTAGTCGAACTGCATCGAAAGTACCTGGCGGATATCTTCGTCCGTGACCAGCCCGAGTTTTTTGGCTGCATCGCCAAACCGCAGGCCTTCGATCTTTTGCAGGCGCAGAACGCGCTCCGCGTCTTCCGGGGTGATCTTGCCCGCGTCGAGCAACAGGCTGCCGATATTGTCTTTTCGCACCGGCTTTTCCGGCGTCGGTGCCGCCGATTGGATGGCCAGCAGGGAGTTCATGATATTCATATCACACCGAAGGCTGCATGCGTTTCAACAAGGCGGGAAAATGGCGCTTCAGATAATCCTGGACAATGACCCGCCAACTTACAGGCGGCTTGTTCCGGATCACGGCGAACACCGGGATGTCGAA
>DATKAK010000116.1:0-6726 GCA_035498295.1 Gallionella sp.
ACCACCGCCTGGGTCGGCGGCCTGTGGGCCGTCGGGTATCTCGCGGTGCCCGTATTGTTCTACGCCCAGCCGGACAGGCAGCTGGCGGGAATGCTGGCCGGCAAGATGTTCTCTCTGGTGGCTTATCTGGGCATGGCAAGCGGAATATATCTGCTGGTCCATCGCATCAGTGTATCCGGCCGGGGATCTTTTCGTCATGTGCTGTTCTGGACTGTCGCGGCAATGCTGCTGCTGACACTGGCGATACAGTGCGGGTTCCAGCCGGTCATGAACGATCTGAAGCAGCAGGCGCTGCCGCTCGACGTGATGCACAGCGCATTTGCCGAACGCTTCTCGATGTTGCATCATCTGTCCAGCGCGATTTACACGATAGAAAGCCTGCTCGGTATCTATCTCGTCATCCGGTCCCGCCGGGACTGAGTCCCGAAAAACAACCGCATCGCTGTTACGATTTCAACGCAACGAATACTTCGTCCAGCATCTTTTTGGCATCGCCGAACAACATGCGGGTGTTCTCCTTGTAGAACAGCGGATTTTCCACACCCGCATAGCCGGTAGCCATGCTGCGCTTCATCACGATACAGATCCTGGCCTTCGAGACTTCCAGTATCGGCATCCCTGCGATGGGGCTGCCGGGCTCTTCCTGGGCTGCCGGATTTACGATGTCGTTGGCGCCTATCACAATGGCCACATCGGTATCCGGAAAGTCCCCGTTGATTTCATCCATCTCCATCACGATGTCGTAAGGCACCTTGGCTTCAGCCAGCAACACGTTCATGTGCCCCGGCATGCGGCCGGCAACCGGATGGATGCCGAAGCGCACATTGATGCCTTTCTCGCGCAGCAATTTGGTGATCTCGTAGACCGAGTGCTGAGCCTGCGCCACTGCCATACCATAACCGGGAACGATGATCACATTCTTGGCTTCGCGCAGCAATTCGGCGGTCTCGGCCGCGCTGATCGCCACCACTTCGCCCGCCGGTTGCGCATCGCCGCCGGCAGCAGGAGCCTTGCCGCCACCCGTGCCGAAACCCCCCGCGATCACGCGGATAAAATTGCGGTTCATCGCGCGGCACATAATGTAGGAAAGGATGGCGCCGGAAGAACCCACCAGTGCACCGGTGACGATCAGCAGGTCGTTATTCAGCATGAAACCTGTTGCGGCTGCAGCCCAGCCGGAGTAGCTGTTGAGCATGGATATCACGACCGGCATGTCGGCACCACCGATGGCCATCACCATGTGAATTCCGAACAGCAGTGCAACCACGGTCATCACCGTGAGCGCCAGCATGCCGGCATTTACCGACTCGGCATGCAGGAAAGCTCCGCCGAAATAGATGACGACCAGCAGCCCTGCAAGATTTACCCAGTGACGGCCCGGCAACAGCACGGGTTTTCCACCTATCATGGCCGATAGTTTTCCGAAGGCGATGACGGAACCGGAGAAAGTGATGGCACCGATCATGATGCCGACATAAATCTCGATCTCGTGGATGGCTTTCTCGGCACTGGTCAGATTGGCCGCAGCCACCGGATCGATGTAATTCGCGTATCCAACCAGGCAGGCGGCCAAACCGACCAGGCTGTGCATCAGCGCAACCAGTTCCGGCATCTGCGTCATCTTCACCGTGCGCGCCGCGATCAGGCCGACGCTGCCGCCAACCACCATGCCTGCGATGATCCACGGCAGTCCGGCCGTCGAAACCCGGGGGCCGAACACCGTTGCCAGCACGGCGATGGTCATGCCGATCATGCCGTAGAGATTGCCGCGGCGGGAAGACTCCGGACTGGAGAGGCCGCCGAGGCTCAGGATGAACAGGATGATTGCGCCGATATAAGAGACGGTAGACAAGCTCGCAGAAATCATCATGGCTTCCCTTATTTGCGGAACATCGCAAGCATGCGCTGGGTTACGGCGAAGCCGCCGAACATGTTGATTGCGGTGAGCGCGATGCCCAGCATTGCCAGCAAGCGTATCCAGCCCTCCGGCCTGTCCATGACACTGCCCAACAGCGAGAGCGGCGGCGCGATCTGCACCAACGCGCCGATGGCGATGATGCTGCTGATGGCATTGGTGACGCTCATCAGCGGCGTATGCAAAGCAGGCGTCACGTTCCATACCACCATGTAACCGACAAAGCAGGCAAGCACGAAAACGGTGAAGTGGCCGAGAAATGCCGCAGGCGCATAGGCGCCAATCAGCCAGAACAGCGCCGCGCCGATACCGAAGAACACCGCCAGTTTGGTACCCGACATCGGCGCACTCGGCTCACCATGCGCGGGCGGAGGCGCGACCGGCTTGGCCGAAACAGGTTTGGTCGCTGCTGCAGGCAGCTTGGGCGGAGGCGCCGGCCAGGTGATCTCGCCCTCCTTGATCACCGTCAGTCCCCGAATCGCATCGTCTTCCATATTGACGTCGATGATGCCGTCCTTGGTCTTGCACAGTTCCTCGGCAAGACGGAACAGATTGGTTGCATACAGCGTGGAAGACTGCTTGGCCAAACGACTGTTCAGATCGGTGTAACCGACGATGGTTACGCCATGCTTCACCACTGCCCGGCCCGGCTCGGTCAGTTCGCAATTCCCGCCCCGCTCGGCTGCCATATCAACGATGACACTGCCCGGCTTCATGCTCTGCACCATCTCGGCTGTGATGAGCCTGGGCGCGGGCTTGCCGGGGATCAGCGCGGTGGTGATGATGATGTCCACCTCCCTGGCCTGCTTGGCGTACATCTCGCGTTGTGCCCGCTGGAAGCCCTCGCTCATCACCTTGGCATAGCCGCCGCCTCCGCCGCCTTCTTCTTCATAATCGACCTTCACGAACTCGCCACCCAGCGACTTGACCTGGTCGGCCACTTCGGCACGCGTGTCGTTGGCGCGCACGATGGCGCCCAAACCGGCAGCAGTACCTATCGCCGCCAAACCGGCCACACCTGCGCCGGCGATGAAAACCTTGGCCGGCGGCACCTTGCCTGCCGCCGTGATCTGGCCGTTGAAAAATCGGCCAAAGACGTTAGCCGCCTCGATGACCGCGCGGTAGCCGGCGACGCCGGCCTGAGAGGTCAGCGCGTCCATCTTCTGGGCGCGGCTCAACATGCGCGGCAGACAGTCGATAGCCAGCACGGTCGCTTTCTTTGCAGCCAGTTGTTTCATCAATTCCGGGTTTTGCGCCGGCCAGATAAAGCCGATCAAGGTGCCGCCTTCGCGCATCGACTCAACCTCGGCACCCGTCGGGACCGCGACTTTGAAAACAATGTCGGACTCAGCCCATAACTCGCCGGCCCCCTCGGCGATGTCTGCACCGACAGCGCGATAGGAATCGTCACTGAAATTCGCCCCATCGCCTGCACCGGATTCGACCGAGACTTTGAATCCCAGCTTGATCAGCTTCTCAACGACATCGGGTACAGTGGCAACGCGCTTTTCACCTGCCGTCGTTTCGGCAGGAATGCCTATACGCATGAACTTCTCCTAAGATCGTGGATTGTTTGATGCCTAGATTTGGATTTCACCCAACATAGATTTTTTGTTCGGGCGATTATACCCGTAGTGTGCCGATAGTGGCGATCCAGCCCGCTTCCAAATCCGGGTTTCAGGGTGCACGCTGCGGGCTACGGATCGAAGTCAGTCAGGAAAACCAGCGCAGGAACGCAGCGGAAGCCAAAGCAATTGCCCCGATCGCCAACAGCACCCGCCACGCCAGAAGCCGCCTGTGTTTCGCCCAGCGTGAACCAGAAATCACGTAGGCGGCCGCCAATATAAATCCGGCAGCCGCGCAGATGATTTTGACCAGCAGCGCATCTACGGCTATACCGTGAATATCCGGCAGATGGTGTTCAAAATAGTAGGTTGTGAGACCAAACAGTGCTCCGCTGGCCGCCTGTACCGCCCAGGCGGCCGCCGCAAGAATGGCAAGCCGCCGTTGCACCGCTGCATCGCCGCGGACCAGCCCCGTATCTCCGCGCAATAACCAGAGAGCCGATGCGGCGCTGCCGACAACAGTCGCAGCGCCGAAGTTGTGGATTACCTGTATGAGTGCATAGATTAGATTCTGCACGTACGGGTTATTTGACCGTCGCTGTCACAGAAGCCTGTACTCCGGTCAATGCATGGCTGACCGTTGCCTCCTTTATCACGATGCTGTGCTTTCCAGGCGACAGATCCGGCAAATCGATACTGCAGGGGCAATGGGCGACATCGCGATACACGATCGGATTCTGGTCATCGATATAGATATGCACGTGATTGCCATTGGGTCCCAAATGGACATTGAAATCCAGCTTGTTGCCGCTGCCGCTTGCCAGCATCGCGCCGTTTGCCGGGGAAGTAATGGTAATCGAGCCGGCATCCGCGGCAAAAACCGGGCTTGCCAAAGCAACCAGTGCGAAACCAAAGAACATACTGATGAGGCGTTTCATGACTTTCTCCTTGACAGAAATAAACACGAGTAATCTGGTCAACTGCGGAAGCGAATTCAGCACTTTATTCGGGGAAAAGTCAAGTCAGCTGCACTTGGGAACTGCTGCAGTTCGCCAATATATATTTGCCAGGGATACTCGCCAGCCAGATTCTCGCCCCTGCGAAGGGGTCGCACTTCTCCGTTATAATTCCGCGACAACTATTCGCGCACCTTACACCATGTCCGCCATCCGGCTGTTACCCGACCTGCTTATCAATCAAATCGCCGCCGGAGAGGTCATCGAGCGCCCCGCCGCAGCCCTGAAAGAATTGCTGGAGAACAGCCTGGATGCAGGCGCGACAGACATCTCGGTGCAGTTGGAAGGTGGGGGGATCAAGCTGTTGCGCGTGCGCGACAATGGAAAGGGAATCGCAAAAGACGAGCTCAAGCTGGCTTTGATGCGCCATGCCACCAGCAAGATCGCCTCCCTGGATGATCTGCAGAAAGTCGCCAGCATGGGGTTTCGCGGCGAGGCTCTGGCGAGCATGGCCGCGGTGGCGCAGCTTTCCCTCATCAGCCGAAGCGTATCCGATGTCCACGCATGGAAAGTGGAGGCAATCGACGGGCACCTCGGCGATATCGTTCCCGCCAGCCACGCGCAAGGCACCACGGTGGAAATTCGGGAGATCTATTTCAACACGCCGGCCCGGCGAAAATTCCTTAGATCCGAATCCACCGAGTTCGCCTGGTGCGAAGAAGCTTTCAAACGCATCGCGTTGTCCCGGCCCGATGTTGCCTTCTCGCTGCAGCACAACGGCCGCACGATCTGGCAGTTGCCCGCAACCCCTCTCCCTAACCCTCTCCCGCAAGCGGGAGAGGGGAGAAACGAGAAAATCAATCGCAATAGAGTAGCGGCGCTGCTCGGTGACGAATTTGGACAAGCTGCCGTTCCGGTTTCGCGCAATGCGGCAAACCTTACGCTGCGGGGCCTGGCGGCGTTGCCCGCCTATTCGCGCGCCAGCCGGGACGCGCAATATTTCTTCGTCAACGGCCGTTTCGTGCGCGACAAGGTCGCCAGCCATGCGTTGAGGCAGGCCTATCAGGACATCCTGCACCATCAGCGGCATCCTGCCTTTGTGCTGTTTCTCGAACTGCCGCCCGAACAGGTCGACGTCAACGTTCATCCCGCCAAGAGCGAAGTGCGTTTCCGCGAAAGCCAGGGGATACATCAATTCATCTTCCATACGCTGCAGCAGGCACTCGCAATACCGGCAAGCGGACAAAATGCCAAGGCCGCGGAATCGCGCCAGCCCGCATCCTTTGTTCCGACCCAGCAAGACATCCGGCTGGGCATTTCGCAATCCGGCGCGGCATACCAGGTATGGGAAGCGTTTGCCCGGAACGCAAAGAACGAAACGGGGGACACCCGAACCCCGGCCGATTTCCCCTATTCGGAACCCTCCCCGACTGCTGGCGAAGGAGCCCCGCCGCTGGGCTTCGCCCTCGCGCAGCTTTCCGGTGTCTACATACTCGCGCAGAACGCGCAGGGACTGATCGTGGTGGACATGCATGCCGCACATGAACGCATCGTGTATGAAAAACTCAAGACTGCGCTGGACACAGAGCAGATCGCCACCCAGCCATTGCTGATCCCGGTGAGTTTTTTTGCCGACACTCTTGAAGTGGCGACCGTGGAAGCCGAACAGGATGCGCTCAAAAAGCTCGGCTTCGACATCGCGCCGATATCTCCCACCACGCTGGCGGTGCGCGCGATGCCGGTTATGCTCAAGCAATCCGAGGCCGAAGCTGCAGCGCATGACGTGATCCGGGAGCTACGCGAATTCGGCGCGAGCCGTGCGCTGACCGAACGGCGTGACGAAATGCTCGCCACCCTCGCCTGTCACGGCGCGGTGCGCGCCAACCGCATCCTTAATACCACCGAAATGAATGCGCTGTTGCGCGAGATGGAGCAGACCGAACGTTCCGGCCAATGCAATCATGGCCGTCCGACATGGTTTCAGGTCACACTGTCTGAACTCGATAAGATGTTCATGCGAGGAAAGTGAAAATAAAGGCAGAGTCGATTCAAATTTGAACTGAAAGTCTTATACTGTCAACGCGTATAGGATTTAACGAAATGTCCGTCTTGTCCCATTTTCGGCCAATGCACACAAACGCGCTCGGCCGCCTTAGTTTCACGTTAGGCGGCACTGCGATTTACGGATAAGGCCTAATTGGGAAGGAGTAATTACGAAATGAATAATGACCAGATTATCGGCCTATCGATAGCGCTAATGATCGTTTTCGTCATCTACCTGGTACCAATC
>DATKAK010000117.1:0-18288 GCA_035498295.1 Gallionella sp.
TTATCTGTTTCCGCTGGTTGTAATCACGCTGCATTGCGAACACATCGGGCTGATCAGCGCGGCAGTGGTGCTGGCACTGGTATTGCAGGGCATACATCTTGTGCTCGATGACATCCCGGTATCGTCGAAGATCGCCCTTGCGTTCATGATCGTGGTATCGGATATCGCGGTCGTGTTCCTGGCAAGGCTGGCACGCATCAACTACATCGAGGTGGAACAGATTTCTTCCTTCGACCGGCTCACCGGACTGCGCAACCGCCTGAGCTTCGAGACCATCCTGGATGTCGAGATCGACCGGCACAAGCTCAAGAAAGCGCCCTTCTCTTTCGCCTACATCGACCTGCGCAACCTGAAGGAACTGAACGAAGACAGGGGATATGCGACCGGCGACCGGGCGATCAAGCTGGTCGCGAGAGCGATCCGCGAGAGCATGCGGCAGCTCGATACGCCCTCGCGCATCAGCGGGGACAAGTTCGGCATCCTGATGCCGAATACCGGCGCGATCGAATGCTCGGTGTTCTGCAAGGAGCTTTCCGCGAAGATCGCGAAGGTGTTGCAGGAGGAATCCCTCGCGCTGACGACCGACACCGGCCATGTCACCTTCGAGAACGCTCCGGGATCGGTGACGGAGATCTTCGACACGAGCGAAAGCGCGATGCACCGGGCGAAGGCGAGCGGCGCGCCGTTCGCGGTTTCCGCCTAGGGCGGGCCTGAACAATCGAGTGCGCGCATCCCTCGCGCGCCGATCGCCGATACACTTCTCTGCGTGCAAATGGATCAATCGAGGCGGCCGGCCGGATGGAGCCGATGGCCGCGCGTGGCGCACATGATCGCCACTGGTTGGGCCCGGTCTTTACTGATAGATTGCCGCCTGTGAATCCATGCTCCCGCATTGCTTCGGCGAAGTGTTCGAAGTTGCGAATGAAGCAGGAACCCATCGGGACGGCAAACCGGATTCGAGTCACCGTTATCGGTAAACTGGACGGGCCAGATCCGCTCGATATTTGATATTCCGGTCAGCCGAACATTTCTATCTGGAGGTTCTCATGCTCGTCGTCTTCGTCCACGGTTGGAGCGTTACCAATACCGACACCTACGGCGGCTTGCCCGGCGCCTTGGCAAAGAATGCCCCTGCGGGTCTGGAAATCAAGGTAGAACATCTTTATCTCGGGAAGTACGTCAGTTTTTCCGACGAGGTATATGTCGATGACATCGCGCGCGGCATGCAGAACGCCGTGAACACCGAGATCCTGCCGCAGCTGGCAAAGGGCGAGCGCTTCGCCTGCATTACCCATTCCACCGGCGGCCCGGTCGTTCGCAAATGGATCGACAACTTCTTCAGGGATCGGCTGGATAAATGTCCGCTGCAATACCTGGTGATGCTGGCGCCGGCGAATCACGGGTCTGCGCTCGCCCAACTCGGCAAGAGTCGCCTCTCCAGAATGAAATTCTTCACGGAAGGCGTGCAGCCCGGCACGGGTGTGCTCGACTGGCTGGAGCTGGGAAGCGATCAAAGCTGGGATCTCAACGTGTCGTGGCTCGAATACGCCTGTCTTGATGCCGGAATGTATTGTTTCGTGCTCACGGGGCAGTCCATCGATCGCAGCTTTTACGATCACCTGAATTCCTATACCGGAGAAGAAGGGTCCGACGGAGTCGTGCGGGCGGCCGCGGCAAACATGAATTACGGCCTGATCCGCCTGTTGCAGCAAGACGGCGATTTCAAATTCATCAAGGAGAACAAGACTGAAAAATTCGGCTTCGGTATCCTTCCGGGCCGTTCGCACTCCGGGGACAAGATGGGGATCATGCGCAGCGTCAAGCCCGACGATGGCGCGAACCATCCCACCGTGAACTGGGTATTGAGGTGTCTAGGCGTCAGCTCCGCAACCGCCTACCGGAATCTGCTGAAGGAACTGGGCAAGCTGACGGATCAGACGCAGCAGGACGAGAAAGTGACCAAGAACAAGGAGCTGTTCATTTTCGAGCGCAAGTTCACTACCAATCGCTACTGCATGCTTGTGTTCAGGATCATCGACGACCGCAACAACAACCTCGTCGACTATGACATCGTCTTCACTGCCGGTCCGGGTTACAGCGAGAACCACATGCCCCCGGGATTCTTTGTCGATCGCCAGCGCAATCAGGTCAATCCCGGTAAGCTCACCTACTACATCAACTACGACGTGATGTCCGACTGGTTTGCAAAGCCCGAACTTGGCGGCAAGTTCGGGTTCAAGATCGCGGCGCGCCCGGCATCGGGTTATTCCTTCTACACGGTGGCGGAACATCAGGGCACATTCGCAAGCCTCAAGCAATATTTCGAGCCCAACCAGACCCTCCTGGTCGAAGTCCAACTCAAGCGTCGTGTGGTGGAGGGTGTGTTCCGCTTGACGCAGAGCCTGCAGCCGGAAAGTTTCAAGGACCAACCCAAAGGCGGTGAACTGCCTTAGGCATCATCGGACGCGCATCAGTATCCCCCTGGAATAGTAAGATGGAGGATACTGATATGGATCGCTCCGCTTCCCCCGCCTCGCAGCTCATCCACCTGGCCTGGCCGGTGCTGGTCGCGCAACTCGCGATGATGGCGAATGCCGTGATCGACACCGCGATGGCCGGGCGGCTGTCCGCGATCGACCTGGCTTCGGTCGGCATCGCCGCTTCGATCATGGCAACGGTGCTGATGTCGCTGATCAGCGTGTTGCTCGCATTGCCGCCGATCATCGCGCAGCTGTACGGCGCGGGCCGGCGCGCCGAGGTCGGGCGCGAGATCCATCAGAGCGTGTGGATCTCGCTGGTGCTGGCGCTGATCGCGATCCTGGTACTGAGCTTCCCCGGCCCCATCATTTCGATCTCGCACTTGCTGCCCAGCGTCGAGACCAAGGTGCGCGCCTATCTCGCCGCATCCGCCTGGGGTGTGCCGGGCGTGTTCGCGTTGCGCATCTTCTTCGGCCTTTCCACGGGCATCGCGCGACCGCGCCCGGTGATGTTGTTCAACCTGCTGTCGCTGGCGCTGAAGATCCCGCTGAATGCGGTGTTCATGTACGGGCTGCTGGGCGCGCCCGAGATGGGCGGGCCGGGTTGCGCGGTCGCCACGTCGCTGGATGCCTGGCTGATGGCCGCGCTCGCCTGGGGCTGGTGCCTGCGCCATCCGCATTACAAGCAGTTCCAGATCAGCAAAGGGATCGCCGCGCCGGATCACAGGGCGATCATGGAATTCCTGAAGCTGGGCGTGCCCATCGGCTTGACGTTCATCGCGGACGTGACGGCCTTCACGTTCATGGCGTTGTTCATCGCGCGCCTCGGCCCGGTGGTGTCGGGCGCGCACCAGATCGCGGCGAACCTCGCGGCATTGGCTTTCATGATCCCGCTGGCGCTCGGCAATGCGACGTCGGTTCTGGCCGGGCAGGCCGTCGGCGCCGCACGGCGCGATGAGGCCAGACACATGTGCTGGGTGGGCATCCGTCTCGGCATGAGCATCGCAATCGTGCTGAGCCTGATGTTCTGGTTCGGCGCGCCGCAGATCGCCGCGCTGTATACCACCGACCTCGAAGTACAGAAGGTGGCGACGCCGCTGATCATGCTGGTCGCCTTGTATCACCTGGGCGATGCGCTGCAGGCCGTGGCGGTGAATGCGCTGCGCGGATACAAACGCTCGGTGATCCCGATGCTGATCTATGGCACGTTGCTGTGGGGAATGGGCCTCGGCGGCGGCATCGTGCTCGGGCTGACCGATACGTTCGGTGTGGCGCTCGGCGCGCCGGGATTCTGGATCGCCGCGATCGCGAGCCTGTGGCTGGTGGCGGCGCTGATGGCGGTCTACTTGAATGCGGTCAGCAGAGCAAGATCAGCTTAGACCCTGGCCTCGAGTCGTCATTGTTTTCGGGCCAGCGCAACCAGTTGGTCTAGCGCCTTGCCCCATCCCTGCTTGAATCCCATCGCTGCGTGTTTCTCGCACCCGGCTTCATCGGCATGGATGACGGTTGCTGTGTATTTTGTGCCGCCGTTGTGCGCAGCCAGCGTGATCATCGCGGTGAATCTGAAATCGACTTGACCATCCTCCGTCGCGGATGGCATGGGAGCGGGCCGGAAGCCGGGGAGTAGCGCATTCGTCCAGACCAGTCTTTCGTTCTCGACCACTTCCAGGTAGCAGCCGGAACCGGGAAATTCCTGCCCCTCGGGCGAACGCATCACGGTGTGGAAGATTCCGCCGGGCCGCAGGTCGATCTCGCAATCTGTCGTCGTCCACGGCAGGGGACAGAACCACGGCTTGAGATGTTCCGGGCTGGTCCATGCGCGCCAGATGAATTCCCTGGGCACATCGACGATGCGCTCGAAGCTGAGGTCCAGTCTGGGGTCGAATCGGTAGACAGTATTCATGATCGTCTCCTTTCAGTCAGGTTGAAACCTGAATGCGTGATCGATAAATAGCAGTGACCGGACCGCCTGAAGATCAGGCCGAATCGTAAGCACGCTGCAAAGCCGCGATATCGAACTTTTTCATTTGCAGAAATGCTTCGGTCACACGCGCCAGCTTCTTCTTGTCCTTGCTCTTTTGCATCTCGAACATCACGGCGGGAACGATCTGCCATGATACGCCGAACTTGTCCTTGAGCCAGCCGCACTGCTCCGCGGCGGGATCGGCGGAGAGTCTTTCCCAGTAATGATCGATCTCCTGCTGGGTCTCGCAGTTGACCACAAAGGAAATGGATTCGTTAAATTTGAACCAGGGGCCGGCGCTCATCAAGTTGAACTCCTGCCCGAGAAGCCGGATGGTGACAATTTCAACGGTGCCGGATGGGGTGTTCTCCAGCGTGGTGGTATCGATTATCTTTGAGTCCTTGAAGACCTCGGTGTAGAACTTCGCCGCTTCCGCGGCTTCCTTGTCGAACCACAAAAACGGGGTGATCTTTTGCATGGCGTTCGCTCCTTGCGCGAGGGATAGCCGGATGCTGCTTCGTCGATTCGATATTATCTAACCCTTTTCGATGAACTGTTCAAGATGCGCAAGGAAGGCGCGCGTCTTGGCGGGCAGGTAGCGGCGCATCGGCGTGACCGCCCAGGCGGGAACGGGAGGCAGACACCATTCCGGCAATACGCGCACCAGACGCTTGAGGCGCACATCTTCCGCCGCAAAGCGATCCGGCAATGCGCCGATCCCCGCGCCATCCAGCAACAACTGCTGGATCACGTCCATGGAATTCAGCGTGAGCCGTCCGGGCGGCGTGCCCTCCCACACGCTCTTGCCGCGCAGCAGCTTCCACACAATGGGTGTTCCCCGCGCGGACATCAAGCGCACCGCCGCATGGCGCTCGAGGTCGTCCGGACGTTTCGGCGCGGGATGCAAGGCGAGGTAGATGGGGCTGGCATACAGGCCGATGCTTTGTTCGTCTATCTTGCGCGCCGCCAGGGACGAATCGTTATCCAGCGTACCCATGCGTATCGCGAGATCGAAGCGCTCCCCGATCAAATCGACGCGCCGCGAAGTCAGGTCGAGATCGAGCTGTATCTCGGGATAGGTCTCGATGAAGGTAGCGAAGGCGTGCGAAAAATGCTGCCTCGCATATTCTCCCGGCATGGAAACGCGCAGACGCCCGCGCGGCCGCTCCTCCTGGCTGTGCACGAAATCGCGCGTCGCGGCGACCTCTTCCGCCACGCGCCGGCAATGCTCGAGAAATTCCCTCCCGAAATCGGTGAGCGTCAGGCGGCGCGTGGTGCGCAACAGCAGCCGCTGCCCCAGCGCCGCTTCCAGATTGGCGAGCCGCCGCGACACGGTGGCCTTGGGCATGCCGAGATGCTCGGCGGCGCGCACCAGACTTTCCTGTTCGACGATTGCGACGAACAGGATGTAATCATCGGCCGAGATATACGCTTGTTCCATTTCCGGAACAGTCTATCCCAGTTTAACGGCTTTATCTATTTTTTTGGGCCGCCTATGATGCACTCACTTTCTGAACAACCAACTATCCAAGCAGGAGGAAGCGATCATGAAATTATTGGCGTTCGCAGCGAGCAACAGCAGCAAGTCGATCAACAAGCAGCTGGTGACGTATGCCGCCAGCCTGGTGGAGGGCGCCGAGGTTGAAGTGCTGGACCTCAACGATTATGAACTGCCGTTGTTCAGCGAGGATCGGGAAAAGGTGTTGGGCCACCCCGAATTGGCCAAGGCTTTCTTGTCCAGGATAAGCGCCAGCGATGCGCTGTTGATCTCCTTTGCCGAGCACAACGGTTCCTACAGCGCGGCGTACAAGAACCTGTTCGATTGGGCTTCGCGCATCAATCCCAAGGTGTTTCAGGACAAGACTATGGTCCTGCTTTCCACATCGCCGGGTGCGCGCGGCGGCGCCAGCGTATTGGCTGCGGCGACCGGTTCAGCGCCGCGTTTTGGAGGCCAGGTTAAAGCCAGTCTTGCAATACCTAGCTTTTACGAGAATTTCGACGTCGAGCGCGGCACGCTCAGGAATGAGGAACTGAATGCCAAATTAATCGACGCGGTAGGCCAGTTGCGGGAGTTGGTACCCGCCTGACACGCCGTTCACTTTCAGAAACAGGAGGAATCAATATGAATACCGAAACCGTTGTCAAACAGAATTCGCGCGGCATCGAGCGCATCGTCGAGGGCGTCGCCACGTCGGACGGCGCGGGCGTGAAGCTGACCCGCGTGCTTTCCGGCAGGCTGCAACAGCGCCTCGACCCGTTCCTGATGCTGGATGCGTTCAGCAGCGACGACCCCGATGATTACATCGCAGGATTCCCGGATCATCCGCACCGGGGCTTCGAGACAGTAACCTATATGCTGGCCGGCCGCATGCGGCATCGCGACAGCGCGGGGCACGAGGGTCTGCTGGAGAACGGCGGCGTGCAGTGGATGACCGCGGGTCGCGGCGTGATCCACTCCGAAATCCCCGAACAGGAACACGGCGCGATGGAAGGTTTCCAGCTGTGGGTCAACCTGCCCGCACCGCGCAAGATGGACAAGCCCTGGTACAAGGATTTTCCCGGCGGTGCGATCCCGGAATATGTCACGCCGGAAGGCGTGAAAGTACGGGTGATCGCGGGCAGCAGCAACGGTGTCCAAGGTGCCGTGACGCGCGAGGTCACCGAGCCGCTTTATCTCGACATCCATCTTCCTGCCGGCGCGGAATTTTCCACCGCGCTGCCGGCTGCGCATAACGCATTCATCTACGTGTATCGCGGCACAGCGACGGTCGACGGCGTACAGGTGGCATCGCGCCGCATGGGCATCTTGAGCAATTCACCCGAAGCGGATAGCGTGACTTTTTCCGCAGCCGGGGATACGCGCCTGCTCCTAATCGCGGGCAAACCGCTCAACGAGCCCATCGTGCAGTACGGGCCGTTCGTGATGAATACGCAGCAGGAGATACACCAGGCGTTGAGCGATTACAACAACGGGCATTTTGCCTGATTTACTTTTATCAACTTATAAGGAGCATGATATGAGCAACACGAATATCTTCAAGCGGTTCAACGGCAGCATCGCGAATCTTGTCAGTGTGCCGGCAGTGGGGGCAACGCTGGCACTCGTCGCACGCGTCTTCGCCTCGGCGATCTTCATCACCGCCGGTTACGGCAAGCTCGGCGCCGGCTACGCCGGAACGCAAGCCTACATGGCAGCGATGGGCGTGCCTGCCGCGATGCTTCCGCTGGTGATCGCGCTGGAACTGGGCGGCGGGATCGCGTTGCTGCTCGGTTTCCAGACCCGGTTGGCGGCTTTTCTGCTGGCCGGATTCAGCATCATCGCCGCGCTGATCTTCCACACCGGTGCCGACCAGATGCAGCAGATCATGCTGATGAAGAATTTCGCGATGGCCGGCGGGCTGCTGGCCTTCACGATGTTCGGCGCAGGTCGCCTGAGCCTGGACGGCGAAACACGGAATTGATCTCGATATGTCCGAGCGCATGCCCGTCGTTTTTGTATCGCATGGCGCACCGGACGCCTTGTTGAAGGCGCCGGATGCCGTGGCCAGCTGGGGCGAGATCAGCCGCGCTCTGCGGAAGCCCGCCGCGATCCTCGTGGTGTCTGCCCACTGGGAAGCCCGCCAGCCGACAGTCAGCCAGTCGATGTCGCCGGAAACCATACACGATTTTCCCGGCTTCTCGCCGGCGCTATATCAAATGCATTATCGTGCGCCGGGAGCGCCCGCGCTCGCCGAACGGGTCATGTCGTTGTTGTCGGATGCCGGTTTTGCGGCCCGTTTCGAACCCGACCGCGGCCTGGATCACGGTGCCTGGGTGCCGCTGTCGGCGATGTACCCTCAAGCCGATGTGCCGGTCACGCAGCTTTCGATGATACGCAGCGCCGACCCGGCAACCCATTTCGAGTTGGGTCGCGCGCTGGCGCCGTTGCGGGATGAAGGCGTGCTGATCGTCGGCTCGGGTGCGATCACACACAACTTCGCCTGGCTGGATTGGCGTGCCGGCGCAAGTGAGGCGCCGTTGCCGCAAGCGCAATTATTTTCGGACTGGGTGGCCAGCCGCCTGGAAGCGCGGGACATCCCTGCCCTGCTCGCATACCGTGCGGCGCGCTACGGGGCGGAGTCCCATCCGACCGAGGATCATTTCCTGCCGCTTTTCGTTGCGCTGGGCGCGGCGTTGGAGGATATTCCGCTGCGCTATCAACCGCGGTTTGCCTATGGCGGTCTCTCCATGGATGCCTATCTCTGGGCAAATTCAGCCAGGCAAAATTGAACGGCCGGGTTTTCGATGCCGCTCATGTCGGGTATCCTGAACCACCGGGAGAAGATCATGGGCGCAAGGATACTGAATGGCATCGAGTTGCTGCCGGACGACGGTCCGGCCAAGCAGCTGTTTGTCTTGCTGCACGGCGTCGGCGCGAAGTCGTCGGATCTGCTTCCTCTGGCCTATCAATTCAGGATAGCCTTCCCGCGCGGCGCGTTCGTGTTGCCGGAAGGAATATACCCGTATGAAAGCGGAAATCCGGTTGGCGATAGAGACAATCGCCGGCAATGGTTCCCGCTAATCGGCATCACCGAGGAAAACCGTCCTGCGCGAGTTGCGGAGTCCATGCCGGCTTTGCATGAGCTCGTGAAGCAGGCCCAAGATCGCCACCGGATATTGCAGTCCGACACCGCGTTGATCGGTTTTTCCCAAGGCGCCATCATGGCTCTGGAATACAGCATCGTTCATGATGGCTGTGTCGGAAGGGTTCTGTCGTTTTCGGGCCGGTTTGCAAGGCTGCCGGAAAACGCGCCCGACCTGACCACCTTGCATCTATTTCATGGAGAAGACGATCCCGTGATACCCGTATCGCATGCATATGCCGCCTATAACAGGCTCACCGAGTTGCATGGCGATGCCACACTGGACATTGCATCATCCGTCGGTCACGAAATACACGCGGCTCTTGCCGAACGCGCAATCTATCGCATGCAAACCTGCATTCCCCTGCGCAGCTGGAGGAATGCATTGAATATTGCGTGATGCGGGACGACCAAGAGCCCGGACTTCCCTTCAACCTGTCGGGGATATCAAATCCTGCGGGTTCTGCAAAGTGAACTGGATCAGGGTTGAACTTGACCCTCGCGGGATGATAGATTGCGCACTATCCGACTCTTGCACCTGTCGCATACGGCATCCCCCGGAAACTAATTAAATATCTAGGCACTTAATGGTTAACTCAAGCGGCGTACAGCGCCCCGGAAGGGCGCTGAAGTATTCTGCAATATTGCTCGTTCTGGCGCTGCTTGCTTACGGGACCTTCCTGATCGCGCGGTCCTGGCGGGAAACCAAGTCCGATCAGGCCAGCCAGCTGGGCACGATCGCCGACCTGAGCGAGGTCGCGATCGATACCTATTTCACCCAGCTGGAAATCGGCATGCAGAATCTGGGCGCGGATCTGTTGGCCGACGCGAACCGCAAACGGCCGCACAAAAAGCCCGATCTCGAACCCGCCTTCCAGCTGGTCAGCCGCTTTCAAAAACTCCACAGCGAGCTCGGCAATGTGATCCTGATACGCGGCGATGGACAGGTATTATTGACCGGCACAACCCGCAACAGCCGCAATCTGCCGACGCTCGCCAGGGATTCCGCATTCCTGAAGATACGCGGCGAATTGTTGCGCGGCCCGGCCTTCGCGATCGGCCAGCCGGTCGTGGGGACGATAGACAAGACCTGGGTCGTCGCCGCGCGCTATGCCGTGACTGGCCCGTCCGGCAAGCTAGCCTATATCATCAGCGCCAACTTGCCCCCCAACCTGTTGCAGCATTTCTGGTCCGAATCGGCTACCCCCGGGATCACCGCGCTGGGATTGATACGCGACGATGGCTATCTCGTCAGCCGCTATCCGGAGCCGGATACGGCGAGCCTGGATGACGCATACGGCAAACCCGTCCGGGACGCGATGTTCGAATATCTGCGCGCAAACAAATTCCCCCCGCGCGGGCAGGTCGAAATGCGGGGCAAGAAAAACAAGGTGACGGATCTGCGCGCCCTGCGGCGCCTGCAGCACTATCCGATCACCCTGTTTGTCGAAATGCCGATGTCGGGGGTCAAGGCGGCATGGTGGGAAGACGCACACGCGCCCTACTTCGTGATGACGCTGTTGCTGGCCTGCGTATTCGCCTATTACAGCGTATCGCGGCGGCGGCGCCGCGCGTGGAGCATGGCGCAACGGCGCGAAGAACTCAGGCAGCACTACGAACAAGCCCTGCATGAACGGAGTCCGAACGAGATCCTGATGTTCGACGTGGACACGCTGAAATTGACCTACGCCAACGATGTTGCGCTGGAAAATACCGGCTATACCCTGGAGCAGTTGCAACAGAAGGACCTGTTCTTCCTGCAGCCCGAATTGAGCGTGGAATCTTTTGCAAAGATGGTCGAACCGCTGCACAGTGGCGCGCAGGAGGCGATCAATTACCAGACGACCCAGTCGCGCGAGAACGGCAGCGCCTATCCCGTGGAGGTCACCCTGCAATTGATGGCATTGGATGACGATGAGAAAGGATTCATGGCGATCATCAACGACATCACCGCGCTCAGGGAGGCCGAGGAAAATATCAGGGCCTTCAACGCACCCTTCGAGCGGCGCGCATCCAGGCGCAACAAACCATCGCTGCAGGTCATCGCGATATAACGCGAAAAACCGGCATCCGAAAAACCCCGGAACTTGCCGGGCTTTTGTTTGCCTACCTATTCATGACAATTCCGGACCCTGTAGGAATACCATGATCTTTCGCCAGCTATTCGACCCGGGATCCTCCACCCTCACCTATCTGCTCGCCGACGACCAGGGCAGCGCGGTGATCATCGACCCGGTGCTGGAGCACGTCGATGGTTACCTCGCGCTGCTCAAGTCGCTGAAGCTGACGCTGCGCATGGTGCTGGATACCCACGTGCATGCCGACCACATCACCGGCTCGCAGGCGCTCCGGAAGCACACCTGCGCCACCACGGTGATCGCGCAGAACTGCGGCGCACCGGGTTATGACAGGCTGTTGAATGATGGTGACACGCTGACGTTCGGCGGCGAGACGATACATGTCATCGCCACGCCGGGGCACACGCCCGGCAGCCTGTGCTATTTGTGGCGCGACCGGCTGTTCACCGGCGACACGCTGATGATCAATGCCTGCGGCCGCACCGACTTCCAGAATGGCAGCGCGGTCGAAATGTATCACAGCATCACCGAGAAACTTTTCACGCTGCCGGACGAGACGCTGGTCTACCCGGCCCACGATTACAAGGGGCGGCGCGTCAGCAGCATCGGCGAGGAGAAGGTGCTCAACACGCGCATCGCGGGCAAGAGCGAGGCCGAGTTCGTAGCGATCATGGACAACCTCAACCTCGCGACGCCCAAGCGCATCCACGAGGCGGTGCCCGCCAACCTGTTGGGCGGCATCACGTTACACTAGATAAATACATCCCGGTTATGAACCGATACGCGCGACCAGCCGCACGCGGAAGTCGATCGCATCGCGCACCGTGACCGCGCCGCCGAGTATCGAGTATGGCGTGATCCCCAGATCGGTCTGGCGCACGGAAAAAGCGGCGATCACCGTCAGCGTGTCATTCTGTTCGAACACCGCCGCCGGAAATTTCAGCTCGCTCGTCCTGCCGCGCACGGTGATGCGCGCGCTGACTTCCGGGTCCCAGCGCGGCCCGCGCAGCGCATCCGATTCGATGCGGATCAGCGGGTAGTGCGCGGCATCGAGCACGTCCGGTCCCAGCATGTTGTCGCGGGTGCCCTTGCGCGCCTGGTCGGAGACCGTCGCCGCGAATTCCTCGCCCTCCTCGGCGCGCAATGCGGGCGCATCGACCTCAAATGATTCGACGGGTATGTCGACGCTGAAACTGCTGGCCGCGGCCGTGTCGGAAACGCCGAGTTCTCCCCTCATCCGGCCGACGATGACGTGATTATGGCCGACGCGCGCCATCGGCCCGTCGCGATAGACGAGCAGGCGGATCTCCGATGCCTGCGGATCGACGATGTAGCGTTTGCCGTTAAGGGACGCTGGCAGATTTGCAGCAACCGATGGGGTTGCGGTTCCGGTCGGCGGCGTCTGGCACGCAGCCAGCATGACGGCGCACAATCCCCCCAGGATTGCAGCACGGGCGGACGCGCGCAATGAAGTTCCGTGCGTTATGATGCACGCATCGAATCCTTCATTGCGGCAGGACGGGTATGGCCAGATTCCTGAATTCAGAAGGGGCATACGGCATCATAGCGCAAGCTCTGCACTGGTGCGTGGCAGCCCTCATCTTCGTCCAGCTTCCGCTCGGTCTGTATGCCGCCAATCTGCCGGTCAGCATGGCCAGATTGCAATGGATTTCCCTTCACAAGTCGCTGGGTCTGACGATCCTGGCGCTGGTGCTGGCGCGTCTGCTCTGGCGCCGGCTCGATGCGCCGCCGGCGCTGCCCGAAATCATGGCGCAGTGGGAACGCAGCGCCGCTCTCGGGATGCACCGGTCGCTTTATCTCGTCCCGATTCTGGCAATGCTCGCAGGATGGCTGTATGCCTCGGCCGCCGGATTGTCGGTGAACTGGTTCGGTCTGATACTGATACCCGACCTGATCGCGAAGAACACCGCCATCGCGCCGGTATTCAAGGGGTTGCACCACGGGCTGGTGGGTTTGCTGGCGCTGCTGCTGGCCGGACACATCGGAGCGGCGGCGCGCCATGCGTTTATCTTGCGGGATGGCGTGGCGCAGCGCATGCTGCCCGCAGTGTGGCGGAGAAAGTAATTGTTGCGCTTGATATTGCCGGTCACGATTGCCGCATGTTCATCAGCCTACGCGGCCGAGGAATGCTATACGGCCGATGCGGCGGATGGCACAGTGACCTTCCGCGCGATGCAGCGGGGTGCGCCCTATACCGGCAGCTTCCTCCGCTTTGCGGGAGAGGCCTGTTTCGTTAAAGACCGCCTGACACGCATCGACGCCACGCTCGATCCCTCGTCGGTGGACACGGGTCTGCCCGAACTCGATGCGGGGTTGAAGGGAGTCGATTTTTTCGACGTGCGCGAATTTCCGAGCGTCAGCTTCGCCAGTACCTCCGTGCAGCCGCAAGGCAATGCGCAGCTCACGCGCGGGACGCTCGAAATCAAGGGCAACCGCCGCGAAGTGCAAGTTCTCTTACACACACGGCGTCAAGGGGACAAAATGTCGCTCTCGGGCTCGTTCACGCTCGACCGGCTGCAATACGGCATCGGCACGGGCGACTGGACGAACACGAAATGGCTGGGCGCGGAAGTCCAGGTGGACATCGATGCGACCTTGTCGCGCAAGAAATGACAGCCACGGGAAAGCAAAAGTACGTCCCCGGCTCACTTCACCGACAGGCGCGACTGCAATTCCCTTTCCAGCGCGAGCAATATTTGCGGCATGCGCAGCCATGAATGCTGGTGGTACAGGTGCATGGTGCATGCGACCGACGCATCCAGCGCGTTGCGGCCGTGGTCGAAGCCATCCCACGAGATCAGCGGAAGCGATATCTGCTGGCAGTGGTAGCCTGTCCAGCAGGACTTTTCCAGCACGATGTCGATGCCCAGTTGGTCCAGCTCGATCTCCAGCGGATTGGCGATGCGCAACAGCGCAAGCCGGACCTGGTTATAGAGGGCGGCTTCAAGCGCGTAGGGCACGCTGCGGATCGCGGGGATATCACGCAGCCGATTCATGGTCGCACGACGCTGGTGATGTGTTCCATGGCTTTGCCTGCCAGCGTTCGTCCATTACGGCTGTTTGTTGTCCGGCTCGTCGAACACCCGGCTGACCAGGATGTCCTCGGCCTCGATCGTGATCAGGTCATTCCGGCTCAGCTTTTTCCCCTTGGTGGCGAACAGCCGGTTGGCCTGGCGCAGGCGTGAACGGTCCAGCGCGTTGCGTATCGAACGGGCGTTGGCGAAATGATCCATCTTCATGCGCAGCGGGATGTATTCCGCAAAGGCTTTTTCGCCCTCCGCGCTGAAGCGGTAGTTCTGCTGCGCCAGCATCAGCTTCGCGATCGCGAGCAATTCTTCCGGGGTGTAGTCCGGGAAATCGATGTGGTGCGCGATGCGCGAACGCATGCCGGGATTGCTGTGAAAGAATTTGTCCATGCGGTCCTTGTATCCCGCCAAGATCACGACCAGGTCGTCGCGGTTGTTCTCCATCACCTGCAGCAATATCTCGATCGATTCCGCGCCATAGTCGCGCTCGTTCTCCGGTTTGTAGAGATAATAGGCCTCGTCGATGAACAGCACGCCGCCCATCGCCTTCTTGATGACTTCACGGGTCTTGGGCGCGGTGTGGCCGATGTATTGCCCGACCAGGTCGTCGCGCGTGACCGAGACCAGATGTCCTTCGCGCACGTAGCCCAGCCGGTGCAGGATCTCCGCCATGCGCAGCGCGACGGTGGTTTTCCCGGTGCCGGGATTGCCGGTGAAATTCATGTGCAGCGTGGGAGTCTCCGAACTCAGCGCGAACTTCTTGCGCAATCGGTCCACCAGCAGCAGCGCAGCGATCTCGCGGATGCGCGTCTTGACGGGTTTCAGTCCGATCAGCTCGCGATCCAGTTTGTCGAGTACTTCCTGTACGTTCGATGACTCTAATTCTGCTTCTAGATCCACCGGCGCGTCGTCCGGCAGGGTCGTTTCGGCTTGCTTTGCTTCACTCATTTACAGCTCCGATGTTCAGGTTAAAAAATGGCGGGCCGCTGCGCGACCCACCATCGAGGTTACGCGACTACGTTCAATCCCAGCTAATCCACTAGCGCTGAAACAGTTCCTCCCCCTTGCAGGGGGAAGGTTAGGATGGGGGTAGAGTAGTGAGTAAGCAGCGTTTCTACCCCCTCCCCAGCCCTCCCCCTGATGGAACTACTAGCCATTCGACTAGGCTGGCAAACAACTCCAGCCAAGTCGCTGGTTATGCAAGGGGGAGGGGATGTAATGGTTAGCGGATCATTTGGGTTAATACCGCTCGCCCTCCGGTTTGTCGGTGGCGTAGGAATGGACGGTATAACGGATGTGGCGTCCGTCCACCTCCTGGCGCGACACGCCGAATCCCGGTTCCTTCTTGGGGCGATTCACGAGATAGGACATGGTCGGGCTTTCCACGCCGCGCGACGAGTTGAATGCCGTTACGCGGATGTAGTGATTGGGGAAGGTCTTGCGGCAGTTGTTGATCTCCATCATGATCCCGGCGGGATCCTTGAGGTCGAACATCGGCATGCCGAACATTTCCCAATAGGTGTTGCGCGGATGGGGATCGTCGGTGTATTCGACGCTGACCGCCCAGCCGTTTTTCAGCGCATATTTTACCTGCGCGGAGATCTGCTCATCGGTCAGGTCGGGCAGAAAAGAGAACTGCCCTTGTGTCAGGCGATTGCCCGGATTGGTCATCATGATTATTTCTCCTTAAATAATAGTTAGACGTTCGCTGTGACGGTGGGCACGAAGTCGGCGGTGTCGGTGGAGTCGTAGTTGAAGGTGATGTCCTTCCATGTATCCAGCGCGGCCTTGAGCGGCGAACACCACTTCGCCGCAGCCTCGAGGATCTGCGGTCCTTCCCTCAGGTAATCGCGGCCTTCATTGCGCGCCATGATCATCGCTTCCAGCGCGACGCGGTTGGCGGTGGCGCCGGCCTGTATGCCCTGCGGATGACCGATGGTGCCGCCGCCGAACTGCAATACCACGTCTTCGCCGAGGTAATGCAGAAGCTGGTGCATCTGGCCGGCGTGGATGCCGCCGGATGCGACCGGCATCACCTTGTTCAGCGAGGCCCAGTCCTGTTCGAAGAACAGGCCGTGCTCCAGGCTCTGCGGCGTATGCGTCTCGCGCAGCGTGTCGTAGAAGCCCTTGATCATCAGCGGATCGCCTTCCAGCTTGCCGACCACGGTGCCGGCATGGATGTGGTCCACGCCCGCCATGCGCATCCACTTGCAGATCACGCGGAAATTCATGCCGTGATTCTTCTGCCGCGAGTAGGTGGAATTTCCGGCGCGGTGCAGGTGCAGCACCATGTCGTTCTTGCGCGCCCACTTGGCCATGGACTGGATCGCGGTGTAGCCGATCACCAGATCGATCATGATGATGACCGAGCCCAGGCTCTTCGCGAATTCGGCGCGCTCGTACATGTCCTCCATGGTGCCGGCGGTGACGTTGAGGTAGTGGCCCTTGACTTCGCCGGTGGCGGCGGAGGCGCGGTTCACCGCTTCCATGCAATACAGGAAGCGGTCGCGCCAGTGCATGAACGGCTGCGAGTTGATGTTCTCGTCGTCCTTCACGAAATCGAGACCGCCTTTCAGCGCCTCATAGACCACGCGACCGTAGTTGCGGCCGGACAGGCCGAGCTTGGGTTTGGTGGTGGCGCCCAGCAACGGCCGGCCGAACTTGTCAAGGCGTTCGCGCTCGACCACGATGCCGGTGGCGGGCCCCTGGAAGGTCTTGAGGTACGCGACCGGAATGCGCATGTCTTCGAGTCGCAGTGCCTTCACCGCCTTGAAGCCGAACACGTTGCCGATGATGGACGCGGTGAGGTTGGCGATCGAGCCCGGCTCGAACAGGTCGAGGTCATAGGCGATATACGCGAAATACTGCGCCTCGGTCTTGGTGCCCGGGCCGGTGTTGGGCACCAGGTCCACGCGGAACGCCTTGGCGCGATATAGTTCGCACGCGGTGAGACGGTCGGTCCATACCACGGTCCAGGTCGCGGTGGACGATTCCCCGGCCACCGCGGCAGCGGCTTCCTCCGGATCGACACCGGGCTGCGGCGTGATGCGAAACAGCGCGATCACGTCGGTGTCCTTGGGCTTGTAGTCCGGCTCCCAGTAGCCCATCTTTTTATAGGGGATGACGCCGGATTTGTAGCGTTCCTTTCCTTCCTTCAGTGTTTCGGATGCCATGATTATCTCCATAAGTTGAAAAATCCGCGCCGTTCCGGCTGACATTTGATATCGCTTTTTAAAAGTCAGGCCGGGTGTTCATGTCAGCGCGTTGGCATAATCATGCAAAGAAAAAACCATCAATAACAGTCAATTCTTTCTATGTTTATGATAGATTAATCTCTATATATCGGAAGGAGTATGCAATGCGTAACAGCACCCTGCGCCAGCTTGAATTGTTCGAGGCCATCGCCCGCCTGGGCAGTTTCACGCGCGCCGCCGAGGAATTGTTCCTGACCCAGCCCACGGTATCCATGCAGATCAAGAAATTATCCGATACGGTCGGCATGCCGCTGTTCGAGCAGGTGGGAAAAAAGATCTATCTGACCGATGTCGGCCATGAACTGCACCGGACCTGCATCGGCATTTCCGAGCAACTTTCAAATTTTGAAATGATCGTTGCCGACTTGAAGGGGCTCAAGACGGGAAAGCTCCGGCTTTCCGTCGTGACCACGGCGAAATATTTTATTCCGCGATTGCTGGGCACTTTTTGCCAGCAGTATCCGGGGGTGGATGCGTCCCTGAAGGTGACCAACCGCGAGCGCATCCTGGAACGGCTGGCCAACAATCTCGACGACCTGTACATCCTGGGGCAACCGCCGGAGGATATCGATGTCGTCGCGGAACCATTCCTGGAGAATATTCTGGTTGTGATCGCGCCGGCCAATCATCCGCTCGCTAGAAAGAAAAAGATCCCGCTGGAGCGTCTGGCCGAGGAACCGTTTTTGCTGCGCGAAGCGGGATCGGGAACGCGCATCGCGATCGAACGGAAATTCGGAGAATCGGGTCTCAAGCTCAAGATGCGCATGGAGCTGGGCAGCAACGAAGCGATCAAGCAGGCCGTGATCGGCGGGCTGGGGGTGTCGGTGCTGTCCCGCCATACCCTAGA
>DATKAK010000118.1:0-38346 GCA_035498295.1 Gallionella sp.
TGTGGCATGTAGGGTTTTACTCTCCGTTCATCCTGCTGGTATATCTTGTCGCGGTGCGCGCCGTATACAGCGATGAACGGCGCATGCTGTCAGAATACACCGAGGAATCGGCCGAGCGCTATCCGGGCGTGTCGCCGCGCAGTGCGGTCCATGGTTATGTGCTGGCGGTTGCGGCAGTGGTCATTGCCGGTTCGTGGCTGCCGTTTGCCGCCAAGGATATTTCCGGGTTGATGGGATGGGGGAGAAGTTTTGTCGGGACACTGCTGGTGGCGGGTGTGACCTCGGCACCCGAAGTTGCCGTCACGATCGCGGCGCTGCGCATCGGGGCGCTGGAGATGGTCATCGCCAATCTGCTGGGCAGCAATCTGTTCGACATCATCATTCTTGCTGTCGACGATCTGTTTTACAGCAAAGGCTCCTTGCTTGCGCACGTCGATGCCAGCCACGCGTTGACTGCCTTTACCGCCGTGATGATGAGCGCCCTGGCGGCGGTCGGTTTGATCTTCCGCCCGCAAGGGCGCGCCGTGCTGGGGCTTACCTGGGTGAGTTTGGGGCTGCTGATACTGTATGTACTCAATTCATGGATACTTTTCGAGCATGCACACTAATGTGAAATTCGCACAACGAATTGTTTGTTCCCTCACCCGCTTGCGGGAGAGGGTTTTGGAGAGGGGAACGGGCAGTTTCATCAAAGGTAATTTCTGCCATGTCCGTTAGCAATCCCGACTGGCATACATTGACTGCAGATGAGGCCGCGCAGCATCTGGAGACAGACCTGCGATCCGGTTTGAGTTCGGAACAGGCGGCAAGCCGGCTGACGCACTTCGGCTCAAACGAATTGAAGGAAAAGCGCGCCCGTTCACCCTGGCGCATGCTGATCGACCAGTTTGCCGATTTCATCATCGTCGTGTTGATCTGCGCGGCGATCATCTCCGGAGTAGTGGGCGATGTCGAGGATACCATTGCGATCATCGTGATCGTGATCCTGAATGCGGGGATCGGATTCGTGCAGGAATATCGCGCGGAGCGCGCGATGGCCGCGCTCAAGAAAATGGCCGAAACCGGCGCGCAAGTTCTTCGCGATGGCCGCGTCGAATCGATCAGTGCTTCGGCGTTGGTGCCGGGAGACGTGATCCTGCTGGAGTCAGGCAATGTAGTGCCGGCCGATCTGCGCATCCTCGAGGCGATACGCCTGAAGATCGATGAATCCGCGCTCACCGGTGAATCAGTCGCAGTGGAAAAGCAGACGCGGCCGCTGGCCATCGGCGAAGTGCCGCTGGGCGACAGGACGTGCCTGGCCTATAAGGGCACCCTCGTCACCTATGGCCGCGCGCGCGGGCTGGTGATTGCGACCGGCATGGACAGCGAACTGGGCAAGATTGCCGCACTGCTCGGCGAAGACGGCGAAGCAAAAACGCCGATGCAAAAGCGGCTGGCGGGATTCGGCAAACGGCTCGCTCTGGCGGCGTTGGCGATCTGTGTGCTGGTATTCGTCATCGGCGTGCTGCGGGGAGAGCCGCTGTTGCTGATGTTCATGACCGCGGTCAGCCTCGCGGTGGCCGCCATTCCCGAGGCGCTTCCCGCGGTGGTTACGATCTCGCTGGCATTGGGGGCACGCAAGATGGTCCGGCAGCACGCGCTGATCCGCCGCCTGCCTGCAGTGGAAACGCTGGGATCGGTGAGCTACATCTGTTCGGACAAGACCGGCACGCTCACCCAGAACAGGATGCGCGTCACCGCGCTCTTCGCCGACGATGTCCTGCACAAGACCTGGCCGGTCGGCAGCGAGCCCTGGGCCACGCTGCTGCAAGCGCTGGCGCTGAACAACGATGCGCACATTGACAGCCATGGCAGGGCGCTCGGGGAACCGACCGAGGCCGCGCTGCTGCACGCCGCACAGGAATCCGGCTATGACAAGACCTCCTTGGAACAGGATGCGCCGCGCTTGCTGGAGCTGCCGTTCGACGCCGAACGAAAGCGCATGACGACTGTGCACCGGACCGGCAATGAGGTGATCGCTTATACCAAGGGATATCCCAAGGCCGTGCCGCCGTTGTGCGTAAGCAAGTTGGGCGGCAGCGGCGAGAACAATATCGATCGCGCGGCCTTGCTGCGGCAAGCCGAAGCGATGGCCTCAGACGGGCTGCGCGTACTCGCCTTTGCCTGCCGCCAATGGCCGGTGCTACCCGACAGCGCCCCGCACGTCGCGGTCGAGGCGGATTTGATATTCCTTGGTTTCGCGGGGCTGATCGACCCCCCGCGCAGCGAAGTGAAAGAAGCGGTGGCACAATGCAGATCGGCAGGCATCATCCCGGTGATGATCACCGGGGACCACGCGGCCACCGCGCGCGCGATCGCGCGTGAACTTGGCATTCTCGCTGTCAAAGACGAGGCCGACGAAGAAGGCCGGGTGATGACCGGAGACGAATTGGCACGACTGGACCAGGCTGCTTTTGAAACGGATGTGGGACAAATTCGGGTTTATGCCCGTGTCGATCCTGCGCAGAAGATCAGGATCGTAAAAGCATTGCAGCACGAGGGCGCGGTCGTGGCGATGACCGGCGACGGGGTCAATGATGCGCCCGCGCTCAGAGCCGCGGACATCGGCGTTGCGATGGGCAAGGGCGGCACCGATGTGGCGCGAGAGGCGGCACACATGGTCCTGCTCGACGACAACTTCGCCACGATCGTGCACGCGGTGCGGCACGGGCGCCGCCTTTACGACAATATCCGCAAATTCATCCGCTATGCGGTGACCACCAATTCAGCGGAAATCTGGACCATCTTTCTTGCGCCGTTTCTGGGCCTGCCGATCCCGCTGTTGCCGATACATATACTATGAATCAATCTGGTCACCGACGGCCTGCCCTCCCTCGCGTTGACAGCCGAGCCTGCCGAACAAGGCATCATGCGCCGGCCGCCGAGGCCGCCGCAGGAAAGCATCTTCGCGCACGGCATGTGGCAGCACATGATTTGGGTGGGTTTGCTGATGGCGGCGCTCACTCTGCTTGTCCAGGCCTGGGCTTTGCACAGCGGCTCGGCGCACTGGCAGACGATGGTGTTCACGGTGCTGACGTTATCCCAGCTCGCGCATGTGATGGCGATACGCTCGGAAAAGGAATCGCTGTTTACGATCGGGCCGTTTTCCAATCGGCCCATGGCGCTGGCGATTGCAGCCACTTTCCTGCTGCAAATGGCGACCATTTATGCACCTGCTCTCAATCCAATATTCAAGACTGAAGCGCTTGATGCAGGCGAATTGGCGATATGCCTTATGATTTCCGGGTCAGTGCTGCTGGCGGTAGGGTTCGAGAAATGGCTGGTGCGGAGTGAATGGATCTATCGCACGAGTTGACTGCGGAACGGCTGGTCGGGTGCGTGGTCATGGACATGACCGAATTGAAAATGTTGCGGTACCTGGTTTATTGTCCGTACATACACCGTTAGTTTTTAACACGCCTTCTTACTGGAGCCATCATGGAACAGCATCAATTCTTTTTTTTCCTTGCCATCATCCTGATCGCCGCGCGTTTGCTGTCCGAGACGGTAGCGCGATTCGGCGTGCCTTCCGTGATCGGAGAATTGCTGGCCGGACTGCTGGTTGGACCATCTCTTCTGGGCTGGGTCACGCCGGATATCGCAATGAAACGGCTTGCCGAGATCGGCATCATCCTGTTGCTGTTCGAAGTCGGCATGGATACGAACCTGAGCCGCTTGGCTCGATCCGGCAGCAAGCCATATATCGTCGCGGTTGTCGGCTTTGCTCTGCCATTTGTCCTTGGTTATGGCGTCAGTGCATGGATATTCGGATTGCCGGAACTGACTGCGTTGTTCATCGGCGGCACGCTTACGGCCACCAGCATCGGCATTACCGTTCGCGTGCTGGACGATCTGGGCAAGCGCCATTCGGACGAGGCTCAGATCGTGATCGGCGCGGCGGTGCTGGACGATATCCTCGGCGTGCTGGCACTGGCGTTTCTCTATCAGTTCGCGGTGGAACAGGAAGTTTCGATCAAGGGACTGGCTGAGGTGAGCTTCTATATCGTATTGTTCATGTTGCTTGCCCCCGTCGCCGCAAAGTTGGCTGCGATCATGATCGACCGGCTCGACCAGCATGCCGCCTCTCCCGGCTTGTTGCTCACCATGGCGCTGTCCCTGATCCTGTTGTTCTCATGGTTGGCGCATGCAGTGGGCGCGCCGGAGATCATGGGAGGCTTCGCGGCAGGTGTGGCGTTCAGCCAGCATTTTGGCTTCAAGTTCCCGATGGGAAGATCCAAACTGATTTTTGAGCCCAGCCCCAAACTGGCACATCGCCTTGAAGAGCAGATGCGTCCCCTGATTCATACGTTTTCGCCATTGTTCTTCGTGATGGTGGGCGTGTCGCTCAACCTGAGTTCGATCAGCTGGAGTTCAGGCTTCGTCTGGTTGCTGGCGGGATCGTTGCTTCTGGTCGCATTCATCGGCAAGTTTGCTGCAGGATTTTTTATCCGCGAACCCCGCCAACGACAGATCTCGATCGGTCTTTCGATGATTCCGCGCGGGGAGGTGGGGCTGATCTTTGCACAGCTCGGCTTCAGCCAGGAAATATTCAAGGGCGATCTGTACGCCGCTTTGCTGATCGTCATCGCGCTGACCACCATGTCGCCCCCGTTCCTGCTCAAGCGGCTTTACGACAAGTCTGGATGATCCCGCGGCTGTATGCCGTTTTCAATGCCATCCACGCGTTCTAATGGTTGCCGTGAACGGTTAGAATAAGCCGGGTCGAATGAGCCGCCATAGTGTTTGGCAAATATTATTTTCGGAGACATGCCGATGGACCGTTTTGCCGTATTGATCGCAATGCTATTCATGCCGCTGATGTCTTTCGCTGCCGAGAACGCGGAGCGGATCGACCTGACCGGTCATTGGGTGGGGGTCACGTCTGTTATCTTGTTCGTCATTGCCTATCTGGTCGTGATGGCCGAGGAGTTCACCCATCTGCGCAAGTCCAAGCCGGTGATGCTGGCCGCGGGCATCATCTGGGGGCTGGTTGCCTGGTACTACCAGTCGCAGAATATTCCCGATATCGTCGAGGAGGCGTTGCGCCAAAATCTCGGGGAATATGCGGGTCTGATGCTGTTTCTGCTGGTGGCGATGACCTACATCAATGCGATGGAAGAGCGCAATGTGTTCGAGGCGTTGCGCTCCTGGCTGATACGCAAGGGTTTCGGCTATCGCATGCTGTTCTGGGTGACCGGCATACTGGCGTTCTTCATTTCTTCGGTCGCAGACAACTTGACCACGGCGTTATTGATGGTGGCGGTGATACTGGCGGTCGGCGCTGACAACAAGAAGTTCGTCACCCTTTCGTGCATCAGTCTGGTCGTCGCGGCCAATGCCGGAGGTGCGTTCAGCCCGTTCGGTGATATCACCACGTTGATGGTCTGGCAGAAGAACCTTCAAACCAGCGACGGACCGGTCGATTTCTGGAGTTTCTTCCACTTGTTCATCCCTTCGCTGGTCAATTGGCTGGTGCCGGCTGCCGTCATGCATTTCTGGGTGCCGGATAGAAAGCCCAAAGGGGGCGGCGAGATGGTTGCAATGAAACGCGGTGCGATCGCCGTCCAGTTGCTGTTTTTGATCACCATTGCGCTTGCGGTAAGTTTCCACAGCTTCCTGAAGTTGCCGCCGGTGATCGGCATGCTCACCGGCCTGAGTTTGCTCAAGTTCTACGCTTATTACCTGAAGGTCTCCAAAAGGCCAGCACGATTTCGCAAAAATGGCGAAGAAGACATCGGCAGTCCGGTGGCTTTCGACATTTATAAGGAAGTGGCGCGTGCCGAATGGGACACGCTGTTCTTCTTTTACGGCGTGGTGATGTGCGTGGGCGGGCTGGGCTTCATCGGCTATCTCAGGATGATGTCGCATGTGATGTATGTCGAATGGGGCCCCACCTACG
Source organism: Gallionella sp. (assembly GCA_035498295.1). GTDB lineage: Bacteria > Pseudomonadota > Gammaproteobacteria > Burkholderiales > Gallionellaceae > Gallionella. Next base: position 5,939 of record DATKAK010000118.1, read on the forward strand.
CCAACATCGCCGTCGGGATCATCTCGTCTATCGTCGACAACATTCCGGTGATGTTCGCAGTTCTGACCATGCAGCCGGACATGACGGTCGGACAATGGCTATTGGTGACGATGACGGCCGGGGTGGGCGGTTCATTGCTGTCTATCGGTTCTGCGGCCGGAGTCGCGTTGATGGGCCAGGCGCGCGGGGTCTATACTTTTTTCGGCCATCTCAAATGGACGCCCGTGATCGCATTGGGCTACGCGGCCAGTATCGCAGTGCACATGCTGGTCAACCACAATCAGTTCTAAGGTAGTTATGTGGGCAATGCCATTCTGAATAATAGTTTGAACTTGACGCGGCAACGTCACTGAACTTAAAATTCCCGACCATTTAAATCGGGTAATACATCATGAGCACAGACATTCAGCAACGAATCAAAGAGCAAGTCACCACGCATCCGGTGGTGTTGTACATGAAAGGCAGTCCCCAGTTTCCCCAATGCGGTTTTTCCGCCAATGCGGTGCGCATACTCAACACCCTGGGTGTAACAGACATATTTACGGTCGACGTGTTGCAAGACCCGGAAATCCGCCAGGGAATCAAGGAATACGCCAATTGGCCTACCATCCCGCAACTGTATATAAACGGCGAATTCGTGGGCGGCTCGGACATCATGACCGAGATGTATCAAAGCGGCGAGTTGAAACAGCTGTTGGGCGGTTAACCCGAAAGTGACTTGCTTTTTTGCTATTTGATAATCAAATATAGCAATCCATCCAGTCAAGCACCGGCATTTCTACCCCGTACAGCAGGAGTAGAAATGCCGGTTGTCGCAGGTTGCGTGTGCCTAGAAAAGGGCCGGCGCGTTTACTATCCGGCCTTATCATCTGATACACTCCAAAATATTTGGAAAACAGAAACCCCGCGGAATTGATGGAAATCAAATATCTATCGAGTTGTTCTGCCGCGGGCATTCTCTGTGTTACAGTGCATTCTAAAGAAATTACTTTAGATGTCAGGTGTAAAGTCATCGCGTGAAGGTGGCGATGTGGAAAGGTGATGCCTTTTAAATGGGAGCAGTGATCACTCAATGACCGAGATACTCCAAAATAAATTCCTCGAAGAAGCAAATAAACTCCTCGAAGAAGAACCGCGATTACTGCCTCAACCCATGGAAGCGGCCGACCTGTTGGTTGCTTATCTGGAACAGATCGGAATCGAGTATGTATTCGGTGTGCCGGGCGGTGCGATCGAGCCTCTATTCAACGCGCTCGCGCGCAGTGCACGGCGCGGTGGACCGCGTCCGGTACTCGCGCGCCATGAATCGGGAGCCGCTTTCATGGCCGATGGCTACGCTCGTGAAACGGGCAAGATTGGCGTGTGCTGCGCCACTTCCGGTCCGGGCTCCACCAATCTCATCACCGGTGTGGCCTGCGCATATGAAAACGAGATCCCGATGCTGGTCATCACCGCCCAGCCTGCTTTGCATCTGCTGGGTCGGGGAGCTTTGCAGGAATCTTCCGGCGCCGGCTTCGACACAGTCGCCATGTTCCGTCTTTGCACCCGCTTCAGCGCTTTGATATCCCACCCGGATCAAATGGAAAGACAACTGACCAATGCGCTGTTGAGCGCATATCAACCGACGCCCGGTCCGGTTCATCTGAGCATCCCGATGGACGTCCATCGCTCGCTGCTCAGGAGGGGTCCGTCCTACAATCTCGCGCACCTGCTCAGGCCGACAACGGCTGTCGATGATGCATCCGTCCGCGAATTGCAGGGGTTATTGGCGGAGGCCAGCAAGGTCGCGGTACTCATCGGGAGCAGTTGCGGAGAAGCAATTAACCTTATCATCGAACTGGTGGAAAGGAAGAACGGCGTTTTCGTTGTCACGCCCGACGCCAAGGGGCTCATCAGCCCGCGCCACCCCTTGTACCGCGGCGTATTCGGCTTTGCCGGGCACCGCTCCGCTGTAGCGGCGGTGGAAGACGCGGACGTAGATCTGATCTTGGTCGTCGGCTCCAATCTGAGCGAATGGACCAGCAACGGATGGAGCGAGGCGGTGTTGAACCACCGGCTGGTGCATATCGATTCCTGCGAAGCTCACCTGACGCGCTCTCCGATGGCGCGCCTGCATGTGCGCGGCCGTATTCGCCCGGTGTTCGAGCGCTTGCTGCGAACGCTGCGCAGGGAAGGTCCTGAAGTGGTTCCCGTTGGCGAGAAGCGAAGATTCAAAAAAGTCACCAAAGACGATCCGTTCAGGCCGTTGTCCGTCGATGCACCCATCAAACCTCAGTACCTGATGCGCGAGCTCGGCTGGCGCAGTCCCCCCGATACACGTTTCCTGACCGATACCGGCAACAGCACGACTTGGGCGATCCACTATCTGGGGATGTACGATCACCAGCCCAGCGCGGGAGGCTGGATGCGCGTCACGATGAATTTCGCGCCGATGGGCTGGGCCATCGGCGGCGCGGTCGGCACCGCGCTCGCCAACCGCAAGATACCGGTGGTCTGCATCACCGGAGATGGCAGCCTGCTGATGAATGGTCAGGAGATGACCGTGGCGCAGACCGAGAAACTCACTGTGCTGTTCGTGATCCTCAACGATGCCGCATTGGGCATGGTGAAACATGGCCAGCGCCTGGCAGGAGCCGAACAAATTGCCTTCGAGTTGCCAACCGTGGATTTCCGGCTGATGGCCGAAGCCATGGGTATCCCGGGCCATGTGATTCGTACTGCAGAGGACTTTGACAATCTGGACCTGGATGCGATCCTGAGTCATCAGGGTCCGACTGTGCTGGATGTTCGCGTTGACAAAGAAGAAGCTCCCCCCATGGAATTGCGGCTCAGGCTTATGGGCCGGTGAGATCAAGTATGGAAGCCATCCATACCCGCATCTGGCAGGAAGAAGCCGAACCTGATAACGCGTTCGCTGCACTGTCCTGTCATTGCCACGGCTACGATGTTTACGGTGACCTCCTGGTTCATGCAAGCTGGATCGAATACTTGTTCCTGCTGTTTCGCGGGGACGCGCCGTCACGACAGCAGGCCAGACTGCTGGAAGGTTTGGCGATCGCGTTGGCGAATCCGGGACCTCGCGATGCGGCTGTTCATGCCGCGATGTGCGGCGGGGTAGGCGGTTCCACTTCGGCATCTTGTTTGATGGCGGCACTGGCAGTCGGCGCAGGCGCATCCGGCGGCGCACGCGAAGTGTTCAATGCAATGAATGACTGGCAAGCGCGCGGCACTGACCTGGCCTTGTGGCAGAAAGGCCTGAGCGAAAAGCCGGTTGACGATCCGGCGGATATTTGGCCGGCGGCCGGTCATCCCGCGGGGTTCGATCCATACGGCGTGCGCTGCGCTACCCCTGTGCAGCAAACCCTCTCACAACTTGCAAGCATGGAATGCGGAAAGTCCCTGGCTTGGTTGCATGCTAACCGGACATCGCTGGAAGCGGCAGCGGGATTGCCGCTGGCGATGTCCGGTGTTGCGGCCGCCGCGTTGCACGATCTCGGACTGAGCCCCGCTCAGGGCGAAATGCTGCATCTGTTGCTGCGCTTGCCGGGCGCGGCGGTGCACGCGCTGGAACAGAAGGATTACGGCTACAAGAAATTTCCGTTCTTCCAAATCGAACTGGAAAACGACCCTGGCCCTGTAGTTACATCGGATCGTGAGGGGGCGAGAGCGTGAACGGACCACAGCTGCTGGAAGAACACGTTGGAAAACTGGTCACCAGTGCTGGCGGGTTTTTTCCAGGTGAGCGAGCCGTATTTCGTGGCCACGATTTGCACACATCGCTTAAGGATATGGACTGGCCGAATCTCTACTTGTTCAGTATTACAGGCCGTCGCTTTACTCCCCAGCAAGTAAGCGTAGTAACAGCACTCTGGTGCTATACCAGTTACCCCGATGCGCGACTTTGGAACAATAGAGTGGCGGCGCTTGGAGGTACGACCCGCACCACCGGCACGCTCAGTGTTTCGTCCGCATTGGCCGTTTCCGAAGCTCAGATATATGGTCGCGGTGTGGATATGCGCGCGATCGAGTTTATTACCCGCGCTAAGACGCAGATGGATGCTGGTGTGGATCTAAAGCAATTGGTGTTCAACGAACTTCGAGAGAGGAGGGGGATTGCCGGCTACGGAAGGCCCATCGTCTCGGCGGATGAACGAATTGCGCCAATGATGAAGTTAGTGCGAGAACTAGGACTTGGTAGCGGATCGCATCTCAAGCTCGCATTCGAAGTGGAGAAGATTCTGCTCGCCGGGCGCTGGCGTTTGCATATGAATTATGCTGCGCTAGCTGCCTCTTTATGTGCAGATTTCGGTATGTCGCCTCGCGAGTACTATTTTGCAAGTTTTATGGCCTTTCTTGCAGGGATGCCACCATGTTATTTGGACGCAGTTGATAAACCGGAAGGCCAGTTGTTTCCTTTGCCTTGCCGTACGATTTCATACGAAGGGGTTGATCACCGCCGTTGGATTTCAGTTTGAAATGACTTTGCGGACTGTTAAATATTCAAGACGCAAGGGTGGGATACAATGAATCGAAATTAATACTCACAAGTGCCCGGGGAGTTTGCAATGAAACGATTGATGGAGCGTCTGCTCGCTATATTGCTGGTCTTGGTATGCGCTGTGAACGTTTACGCAGCCACGGAAACTCAAAAGATGGATTTGGCTCAAGCTGAAGAAGAAGAGTTGTCACTGGCTTATGGCGACAAGGACTTCGTTTCTATAGCAACCGGCTTTAGACAGCCAATTGCGCGCGCGCCTTCTGTTGCCACTGTAATCACTGCGGAAGATATCTCAGCTATAGGCGCGGCTGATCTTGATGAAGTATTGGAGACGGTGCCCGGTTTGCATGTATCGCGGTCTCCTTCAGGGTATAACCCGATCTATATCATTCGCGGTATCGCTACTCCTTATAATCCACAAGTGCTGATGTTGGTGAACGGTATCCCGATAACCGGAGTTACTTTCGGCGACCGTTCACAAATCTGGGCCGGTTTCCCCTTGGAAAGTATTGCACGCATTGAGGTGATACGTGGGCCGGGCTCGGCATTGTATGGTGCGGATGCATTTGCCGGTGTGATCAATATCATCACCAAGACCGCGCCTGATATTAACGGCACTGAACTCGGATTACGCGCCGGTTCATTCAACAGCCTAGACGGCTGGGTACAGCATGGCGGTCAGTGGGGTGCATTTGACGTCGCCGCCTATTTGCGAGCGGGCCGAACCGATGGCCAGCGACAAATTATCTCGGTAGATGCTCAATCAACGCTTGATGCTTTGACAGGTACAACTGCGAGTTTGGCACCAGGGCCGGTAAATCTGGGCTATGACGCGATAGATGGCCGCATCGATCTCTCTCGCGAAAAATGGCGTCTGCGGGCAGGCATTCAGCAGCGCTCAAACGCGGAAACAGGTGCAGGGGTGGCTTCGGCATTGGATCCCGTCGGAAGTAATTATGGTCGCCGCGTTAATGCTGACCTTACTTATCAGGACAACAACTTCGCGCAAGATCTGGATGTGACAGCGCAGGCCAGTTATTTTTACATCACTGAACAATCAGACCTGACGCTTTACCCGCCGGGTTCAAATCCCTTTTATCCTTCTAATCTAGTTCCGTTTCCCGATGGTGTCATCGGCAATCCATACAAATGGGAGCGCCACTCGCGTTTCAACCTGTCAGCTATTTATACGCGCTTTCAAACCCACAAACTGCGTTTTGGGGCAGGGACACAGGAAGACAATCTGTATCAAACGCAGGAAACCAATAACTTCTCCACTGGAGCACCGGGACAGGTGATCGAAGTCTCACCATTCCTTCTTCCGCACAGCCGCCGCGTAAACTATGTATATGCGCAGGATGAATGGGCATTTATCAAGGACTGGTATCTGACCGCCGGTGTGCGCCAAGACCATTATTCCGATTTCGGCAGTACCACCAATCCGCGCTTGGCACTGGTGTGGGAAACTGCTTACAACCTCACGAGCAAGCTGCTTTATGGTCGTGCCTTCCGGCCGCCGTCATTCTCCGAACTATACAACGTCAACAATCCCGTGTTGATCGGCAATCCCAACCTCAAACCGGAAACCAACCAATCTACCGAATTGGCTTTCGTCTGGCAGGCGACCAGCACCTTGCAGGCGAACCTGAACCTGTTCCATTACCTTTGGGAAGATATCCTGCGCCCGGATTCCAATAATATCGTGCAAAATTCCGGCACCCAGCACGGCGATGGATTTGAGGTCGAAATGAACTGGGACGCGCGTCCGGACTTGAGATTGACGGGCAATTATGCACAACAGCATTCGATCGATGACACAACGGGCCAGGATGCAGGCTACGCACCGCGCCACCATCTGTATGCACGGGCTGACTGGGTATTCAGGCCACGTTGGAATCTGGATGGTCAGTTCAACTACGTTGCCGACCGCAAGCGCCCGCCTGGGGATATTCGTCCCGACATTGCGGATTACCACACGGTGGACGTTACGCTGCGTAACAAAAATCAGAGCGGCGATTGGAGCTTTGCGTTCAAGGTGCTCAATCTGTTCGACGCATACGCACTCGAACCCAGTCCCTACGCCACCCCATTCGCACCGTTTTCCAATAGCGTGCCGATACCCTACGATTTGCCATTGGCCGGAAGGGCGTGGCAAATAGAGTTGACCCACCAGCTTTGATGCTAAATAACCCAACATTGTCGCCGGGCTTGCCCGTTCATGCCTCTCGCATTGAATTCAATAGCCGGCTGATCGAGCTATTGCGCGGTTCAGCGACTCTATTTTTGCTGGTATTGGTCCTCATATTGCCGGTATGGTCAGCCGGGGAAGATGCAATTGCAGTGATTTATCCCGATATTGGTGAGCCGTATCGGGATATATTCAATGAAATGATCAAAGGGATAGAAAAACAAGTCGGCGCCGATGTATCGAGTTATCCGGTGAGCGCTGATACCAATATTGCAGCGTTGAAAGACCAATTGCTGCGCCAGAAGGCCAAGGTGGTGATCGCATTGGGGAGGCAGGGGATGAAGACGGCTACGACGCTTAATGACGGTGCCGTGGTCGTTGGGGGTGTATTGACTGTGCCTGCGAGCGAGGCGACGCGGCAACCGGTGATCACCCTTTCGCCGGATCCCGCCTTGTTGTTTGCGCGCATGAAAGCATTGATGCCGATGACGAAACGCATCTTCGTCGTCTACGATCCCGGCTTCAACAGTTGGCTGATCAAATTGGCCAAAGATGCCGCCAGTGCTCAAGGGCTTCAACTGGTGGTTTTTCCGGCGCAGGATCTGCGCGGCGCGGCGCAGGCCTATCAGAGGATATTTTCCGAGGCCGACGGCCGCAGCGATGTCTTGTGGTTGCCCCAGGACCCGACCACGGTGGAGGAAAATTCCATCCTGCCTTTGGTGCTGCAGGATTCCTGGAATCAGAATGTCGCGGTTATCTCCAGCAATTTCGGCCACGTACGTCGCGGGGTGCTATTTGCCCTTTATCCAGACAACGAGGCGTTGGGGAAGCGACTCGCCGGTTTGGCCGAAGACATTTTGAACTCCAGGGCAAAAACTGAATTTACCGGTTTGATGACATTGCTCGATGTTCAGAGTGCCGTCAACTTGCGCACCGCCAAACATCTTGGGATCAGCCCAATGAGGTTGAAGAATTTCAACTTGACCTTCCCGGAATGATACGCGTGTCCATGAAGAAGATACTCGATGAATTCCTCCATCAGGTGACTTTCGAGCGACAGCTTGGCATCATGGTTACGCTCGGGATTTTGCTGCTGGCGTTGTCTTCGTCGCTGGTGGGATCCTGGCAGAGCAACGAACGGGTACGCATAAACCTGCTCGAGCAGGGACAGCAAATCACCGAGAATCTGGCCCGTCAGAGCGCTTTGGCGCTGATTTACGCTTCGGCGGACAATGCGGACGAGGCGGTGAAAGCCACCATGGCATTCCCGGGCGTGGTCGGAGTGGAAATACGCGATGCCAACCAGCGAGCATTGCTGACGCGCGGAAAATACAACACGGCCGAATTTACCACTCTGGTCGAGCGTTCCAATTTGAAGGATGTCGCGTCGGTTCTCGAATCGGAAAGCAGGAGCGCATGGCGTTTCTCGGCACCAGTCTACACTCGGCCGGCCACTGAATCGCCATTCAATGTGCAGACTGCCGCGCCCGAATTGCTCGGTTATGTTTCTGTGGTGATGAGCAAGCAGGAACTGGTTCGGATGGCGACCGGGATCTTTGTCGCCAACATCGCCACGTCGTTTACCTTCGCGTTGCTGTTCCTGCTCCTGATCCGCTTTCTGACCAATCGGATGACCCGGCCGCTTAACCAGTTGTCAGCCAGCATGGGGCGCGCCAAGGAAGGAGAATCAGAAGTGCGCGCCGTGCTCTCCGGTCCCAAGGATATCTCCGATATGGCCCATGCCTTCAACAGCATGATGGAAGTGCTGGAAGAGCGCGAGGCAGCGTTAAGTGTTGCCGCGATTGCGTTCGAGATCGAAGAAGGAATGATCGTGACTGATCAGGATGAGGTGATCATTCGCGTCAATCGTGTTTTTTCGACTCTGAGCGGATACAGCGCAGAGGAAGCGATCGGTAATCACCTGAGCATGCTCAAGACCGATCGCGATGATCCGGAATTTTATTCACGAATGCGGGATATTCTGCATCGTGACAATTTCTGGCAAGGGGAGATCTGGAACCGGCGCAAGAACGGGGAAATCTATCCGGAATGGTTGACGATCACCGCTGTTGTCGGCAAGGACGGCAAAATTACCAATTATATTTGCGCCTTCTTTGATATCACCGAACGCAAACAGGCGGAAGAGAAGATCCATAATCTTGCATTCTATGACCCGCTCTGCCAATTGCCCAACCGGAGGCTGTTGTTTGACCGCCTGCATCAGGCAGTCACCACCAGCACGCGCAACAAGACCTGCGCGGCCCTGTTGTTCATCGATCTCGATAATTTCAAAATACTGAACGACACGCGGGGACACGACATCGGCGACCTGTTGTTGATCGAGGTGGGCCATCGCTTGCGGGCCGCCATACGCGAGAGCGATACACTGGCCCGTCTGGGCGGAGACGAATTCGTGGTGCTATTGGAGGGATTGAGCGAGGACAGATCGGAGGCCGGCGTGCAGGCGCGGGAGGTGGGAGAGAAAATGCTGTTCGACATCAGCCAGCCCTATATGCTCAAGGATGTCGAACATTACAGTACCGCGAGCATAGGGGTATCCCTGTTTTCCAATTACAGGCAAAATCTCGACGATCTGCTCAAACAGGCTGACACGGCCATGTACGCAGCGAAGAAATCCGGACGCAACACACTGCGTTTCTTTGATCCAGCCATGCAGGCCGCGCTGGAAATACACAGTCAGCTTGAAGCCGGAATGCGCAAGGCATTGCCCAAGCAGGAATTCATGCTCTATTACCAGGTGCAGGTCGATAGCGAACAGCGCCCCATCGGTGCGGAGGCATTGTTGCGCTGGGAAGATCCTGAACAGGGGATGATCAGTCCGGCAAAATTCATTCCCGTTGCGGAAGACACCGGGTTGATCCTGCCGATCGGCCAATGGGTGTTAAAGACTGCCTGTGCTCAGCTAAAGGAATGGGAAAAGAATGCGCTGACAAGTGATTTGTCACTTGCAGTCAATGTCAGCGCGAGGCAGTTTCGCCAGCCGGGTTTCGTAAGGCAGGTAAGCGAGTTGATCAAGCAAACCCAGATCAACCCGTCGCGGCTCAAGATAGAATTGACCGAAAGCACAGTACTCGAAAATGTTGTCGACACCATCAACAAGATGCATGCGTTGAAATCGGTCGGGGTACGCTTCTCCATGGACGATTTCGGCACGGGTTACTCTTCGCTGGCCTACCTGACACAGCTGCCGCTCGACCAATTGAAGATTGACCAGTCATTCGTCCGTAACATCGGCACAAAATCCACGGATTCGATGATCGTTCAGACCATTATCGGCATGGCCCACAATCTCGGAATCGAGGTCATTGCCGAAGGAGTGGAAACCGATTCCCAGCGTGATTTCCTTTGGGGGGCAGGATGCCGGTTTTATCAAGGTTATCTGTACGGCAAACCGGTGCCGGCCAGGGAATTCAATGCCAGGCTGACAGCGCAGAGCCGCGTAGCGATCAGCGGGGAAGACAAATGATTCGGTCCTTTCACTCCGGGAACGCGAGGTTCGCCACCTGCAGGATTCATTGCGCGAGAGTTTCGCGTGCCCGCAGGATCGCTGCTTCAACCTGATTCGGCGCGGTTCCGCCGATATGGTCGCGGCTGGCGATCGAACCTTCCAGCGACAGGATCTGATACACGTCTTCGCCGATATGGGATGAGAATCGCTGTAATTCCGCCAGACCGATGGCGCTTAAATCGCAGCCGCGTTGTTCGGCAAAACGCACCGCGACAGCAACGGTTTCATGGGCATCGCGGAATGGCACCCCTTTCTTCACCAGATAATCGGCGAGATCAGTGGCAGTGGCGTAGCCCTGCAGCGCTGCATTGCGCATGGCCTCGGAATGGACGCGGATGCCGGCGATCATCTCTGCGTAGATACGCAGCGTTTGCGACAGCGTTTCCACGGTATCGAACAGCGGCTCCTTGTCTTCCTGATTGTCCTTGTTGTAAGCCAGCGGTTGGCCTTTCATCAGCGTGAGCAGCGCAACCAGATGACCGTTCACTCTTCCGGTCTTGCCGCGTACCAGCTCGGGAACATCGGGATTTTTTTTCTGGGGCATGATGGAAGAGCCGGTGCAAAACCGATCGGCGATGTCGATGAAACCGAAACGCGGACTCATCCACAGGATCAGCTCTTCGGAGAAGCGCGACAGGTGGATCATGATCAGCGCGGCACAAGAAGTAAATTCGATCGCGAAATCGCGATCGGAGACGGCATCCAGCGAGTTCTCGCACACGCCTTCAAAACCAAGCAGTTCGGCTACGTATTCGCGCTTGATCGGATAGCCGGTTCCGGCCAATGCAGCCGAGCCGAGCGGCAGGCGGTTGACACGCTTGCGGCAATCCCGCAGACGTTCCGCATCGCGCTTGAGCATTTCGAAATAAGCCATCAGGTGATGTGCGAAGCTGACCGGTTGCGCGACTTGCAAATGCGTGAAACCGGGCATGATGGTGTTGACATGCGGCGCGGCCAGGTCGAGCAACGCGCGTTGCAAATCCTTGACCAGACCAAGCAGGTCATCAATCGCATGGCGCAGATACAGGCGTATATCGGTGGCCACCTGGTCATTGCGTGAACGACCGGTGTGCAGGCGCTTGCCGGCATCTCCGACCAGTTCAATGAGCCGTCTTTCGATATTGAGGTGCACGTCCTCCAGATCGGTCGACCAGGCGAATTCGCCGCTGATGATCTCATTCTCAATTTGCGCCAGCCCGCGCTTGATGTCTTTCAAGTCGTGTGTCGTGATGATGCTGCAGGCGGCAAGCATCTGCGCGTGAGCCAGCGAACCCTGAATATCGAACATGGCCAGTTTGCGGTCGAAATTCACCGATGCGGTGTAGCTTTTCACCAATTCCGCCACCGGCTCCGCGAATCTTCCGGACCAGCTATCTTTGTCTTGCATTGCCGCCCCCACTTGTCCCAAAATGAAGCATCGAATACTCAGGGCTTCCACGCCATGAATCCGAAGTTCTGCCGTCACGAACCCGAATTATTCAATCCATGAACAATGCTCGCAGTATAAAACAAAATGCACGGCCGGATACGTTGCCCAACTTCCGCAATCTGGGCATCATGTTGCGCATACTGGTGATCAGCAATGGCCTGGCGATCTTGCAGGCGGTCATGTTGGCAAATGAATGGTCAGACGTGGCACAGCGCATGCTGGAAATTGAGACGTTGCTGACCCCGGTACTGTTGACCAGCATGCTGTTGTTGTGGATAGCCCAGCCGTGGCTGAATCGGTTGCCTTACTGGCAGGGTGCACTGGCGACTGTAGTGATCGTCGCCGCATTGACGCTGTCCTTCTATGAGTTTGGCAGGGATTTGTTCAATCCGGCCATAAGCTCAAAATATCTTTTCGACGAGGTGCGATACACTTTGCTCAGCGCGGCGGTAAGTGTCATCCTGCTGTTGTATTTCCGGCTGCGCGCGAAGATGCTGACGCGTGCGCTGCATGAAGCGCGCTTGCAGGTATTGCGCGCGCGCATCCGCCCGCATTTTTTGTTCAATACCATCAACGCAGTGCTCGGGATAGTGCGGACCCGGCCAAAACAAGCCGAAACTGCACTGGAAGACATGGCCGATCTGTTCCGCATTGCGATGTCCGATGCAAGGGATCTGGTACCGCTGAGCCGCGAGATCCAGTTAAGCAAGCAATATCTCGCTCTGGAGCAAATGCGCATGGGTGACCGCTTAAATGCCGATTGGCAGGTAAATGAAGTGCCGGAAAACGCGCTGATTCCGCCCCTGCTGTTGCAACCATTATTGGAAAACGCGGTTTATCACGGCATTGAAACCTTGCCGCAGGGGGGCAGCATCAGGATCATCTTGACCCGCAAAGGCGATGAGCTATACCTGACCGTGGAGAACCCCTGTGTGGAGCACGGGCCGGCGGCGACCGGCCGGCACAGGATTGTTGAGTTGCAGAAGAAATTCGACGCCGACTCGGAGAATGCGCGCTATGCTGGCAGCAGGCAGCGTTCCAATAATAGAATGGCACTTCTGAACATTCGTGAGCGGCTGGACCTGCTGTTTGACGCCGAGGCGAGTTATCAGGTAGAGCACGGCGATAGATTCTATCGTGTGGAAATTGTATTGCCCTATATAAAGGAACGACCATCATGAACTCCATCGTCGAATTGGCCTTGCGAATATTCATTGTTGACGACGAGCCGCCCGCGCGCAACCGGCTGCGCGATCTGCTGAACGACTGCAAGGATCAGTTGGCGCTGGATGTGGTGGGCGAAGCGGCAAACGGACAGGAAGCGCTGGACAAGCTTGCGGAAGTCACGGCGGACGTCGTATTGCTGGATATCCGCATGCCGCAAATGGACGGCATAGAGCTCGCGCAACATCTGAACAAACTACCGAATCCACCGGTGGTCATATTCACCACGGCATATGATGCCTATGCGATCAAGGCATTCGACCTGCACGCGATCGATTTCCTGCTCAAACCGATACGTTTGGGGCGTTTGTTCGAGGCGTTGAATCGCGCGCGCAATGCGGTCCCGGTGAAAACCGAAGTATTGCGGGAATTATTGCCCGAGCCCCGCAAAAATCTGTCCAGCCGCGAACGCGGCAGGATCCACCTGATCCCCATCGAGCAGGTGCTCTATCTGCGAGCCGAGCTGAAGTACATCACGGTGCGCACCGCGGAACGCGAATACCTGCTCGAGGAATCGCTCACTGATCTGGAAAAGGAATTCGCCGCGCGTTTTGTGCGCATCCACCGCAACAGCCTGGTCGCAAAGGATGCCATAGCGGGTTTCGTGAAGGGCGGAGACGAGGGTGAAAGCGGCTGGATGGTGAAATTGAAGGGGCTGGATGAGTTGCTTGCGATCAGCCGCCGGCAGCAGCACATCGTCAAGGAATTCAGCTGAACCTGTCCTGGGTGGATTGTCGCGGGAAGGATCATTGCAGACCGGTACTCGCGCATTCCCTGCCGGGAATTTGCTGTCTTGCGCGGGTTGCCTGTATCACAGAGCGCCACGCCAGCAGTTTTTGTTGATAGGATATCCCCGCATTGGCCGGGCTGGTGGATGGCAATCGCCGATATTGCAGTTGGGCGGGCTTGAGGGTAGGCCGGACATATTTCAGGAAACTTTGCTCCGCCTTGGTACCATTGAAAAACACGTGAATGATCCCCGGGTGTCGCACAAAGAAGGTGTTGAAATCGTTCGGGACTTCCGAGGATATCTCGATGTGCGAGTCCAGACTGGTTTTGCGGATGCATGAAGCCAGCACGTCCCATAACGCGATGCCCGATGACCGCAAGATCTTCAACCTGTTCCGGTAAGAAAGACCCGGGTGCGCGCCGATGAGTTCGCCCATGATGGTCCAGAACATATTTCGCTGATGGGCATAGTACTGGCCCGCCGCCAGCGATGCCTTACCCGGCATGCTTCCCAGGATCAGTACCACCGCATTGGTATCCGCGACTGGAGCAAAGCAATGTATTCGCTGCATTGGCTATCAAGGCAAGAAAGCTGCCGGCTTGCTATCTTCCGCCACTATGGTCTTGTCCACGCTGTAATATCGCTTGCGGTTGGCGTTGACCGTTGGCAGATAATTCCTGGTCTCTTCAAAAGGCAGTTTTTCGCGCAGTATCTGATAAACCTGCGGCGGACTGAGACGGTTGATCCGCTGCAGGCCATCCTCGAATCGCTGCTTGCCATTGGCATCGGTGAAGGCTCGCATCACATTGCCCGGGCCGGTGTTATAGGCTGAAATCACGCAGTAATCGCGTGACATGCGGTCGTCGACGCCATCCAGCTGGTCATAGGTCAGTACGCTCAGATAGGCGGCGCCCAGCTCGATATTGTTTTCCGGGTCGAACAGGTAATCCCTGGAAGGCGCGATGTCCTGGTTCCTCGCGCGGCGATACGCTTCGCGACCGCCGCTGGTGGGCACCAGCTGCATCAGCCCGTAGGCGGGAGCACCACTGACGGCATGCGGGTTGAAGCTGCTTTCGGTGCGGATCACACCCAGTACCAGGCTGGGGCTGACGTTATACTGCTTGGCATATTTGCGCACGGCCTGAAGGTATCTCTGCGCCTTTTGATCTTCGAAGTTTGCCACCATCCTGATGACGACATAGCGTACGGATTTGTCGCCACTATCGGTCTGAATTGTGCGCGTGCTGGTCTGAGCCAGCATCTGGTCGGCAAAGCTGGAAGCCGATTCCATGGTCTTGATCTCCTGCCCTGCGTCGTTCAGCACCAGCCCCAGCAAAAAAGGAGTGCTCTTGCCGTTCAGGTTGACGGGACTGTCGGAAAATACATCTACTGAGGCCGGGTCTTCGGGCGTGAGCAGCGTGGTAACGATGGCATTTTTCAGGCTCGCATCCGCATTCTGGTCCAGGGTTTCCACTCTGATCTCGCCGCGTTCAAAATCCACGATCGCGCGGCTTCTGTATTGCTTGCTGTATTTGACATAGGTCTTGCGTTCCGGAAGACGCGTTTCATTTTTGCCCCAGGTCTTTTTCACATTGCCGGACAGGCCGTTCATCAGCCTGTCGAAATCGCGCTTTGCGACTTTGAGATCCTGGGCCAGTTGCATCGGGTCGCGTTCCCACTGCTTGCGCTTATGCTCGAGCATGGCCTTTGCTGTCGCCTCCGGGTCGGAACTGGAAGCGATCTTTGTGATGTTCTTTGCACTGGCGCTATTCGCGGCCTTAATCAGCTCGTCCAGATTGACGCTGCTCCCTTTCTGCGAAGCGCAGGACGGGAGCAGAAATAGCACAGGCAGGGCGATCAAGAATTTCTTCATTGTCTGCATTGAACGGATGTCCTAGCCGCTGTTGCGCAATCCCGTTGCGATCCCGTTGATGGTGAGGTGAATCGCGCGCTTCACCAGTATGTCATTGTCCCCGGCGCGGTGGCGTTGCAGCAGCGCGACTTGCAGATGGTTGAGCGGATCGATGTAGGGCGTGCGGGTCAGCAGGCTGCGCGCGAATGCGGGATTATCCTGCAGCAGGGAGGTGTTGCCGGTCACCGCGAACAGCATCTTCACGGTATCCTCCCATTCGCGTTCGATGGTGCCGAAAATCCGCTCACGCATCTTGATATCGGCCACCAGCTCGGCATAACTCGATGCGATACCCATGTCGGTCTTGGACAACACCATATCCATGTTGGACAACAAGCCCCGGAAGAAGGGCCAGCTCTTGTACATGGCGCGAAGCCGGGCCAAACCGGCATCGCCTTCTTGCGCGACGAATTGCTTTACCGCGCTGCCGAAACCGAACCAGCCCGGCAGCAGCGTGCGGTTCAAGCCCCAGCTGAACACCCATGGTATCGCGCGCAGATCCTGGATACGGTCGGAAGCCTTGCGCGACGAAGGCCGGCTGCCGATATTCAGTTCTGCGATCTCGCGGATCGGCGTGGATGAGAAAAAATACTCGTTGAAGCCGGGCGTCTCATAGACCAGTTTGCGATACGCCACAAAGGCGTTATGGCTGAGCGTTTCCATGATGCTCATGTATTCGGGGTTGCCGTCCGCGTCATGCGCATAATCCAGCAGGGTGGCTTCCAGCGTGGCAGCGATCAGTGTCTCAAGATTGCGCCGGCCGATCTCGGGGTTGGAATACTTGCTGGAGATCACCTCGCCCTGTTCGGTGATGCGGATCTGGCCGTTCACGCTACCCGGCGGCTGGGCCAGGATCGCATCGTAACTCGGGCCGCCGCCGCGGCCGACGGTGCCGCCCCGACCATGGAACAATCTCAGTTCGACACCATGCTTGGCGAATATTTTCACCAACTCTACCTCGGCCTTGTACAGCTCCCAGTTGGCGGTCAGATAGCCGCCGTCCTTGTTGCTGTCCGAATAGCCGAGCATCACTTCCTGGGTATTGCCGCGACTGCCCAGCAATTTGCGGTAATCCGGGATGGAGAGCAGTTCGTCCATGATCTTGCCGCAGCCGCGCAGGTCTTCGATGGTTTCGAACAAAGGGATGATATTGATATGCAGCTGATGCGAGCCGCTTTCCAGCAGACCGACCTGTTGCAGCATCAGCGCGAGTTCGAGCATATCGCTGACCGATTCGGTCATCGAGATGATATGGTTGGGCAGTGCCGCGCGGCCGAAGCTCCGGTGGATCTCCGCGGCAGCCTGCATGATGCGCAACTCGCTCTGTGCCACCGGGCCGTACTGTTCGATGTCGCCGAGCAGGGTCTTGCCGGATTTCAAAGCGGCCAGCAGCACTTCGCGGCGTGCGGCTTCATCCAGATCCAGATAGTTGGATTTGCCCGAATTGCGTGAAAACAATTCGCCGACGGTTTGCTCGTGCACAGCACTGTGCTGGCGCATGTCCAGCGGGGCGAGATGGAATCCGAAGACCTCCGCTGCGCGTCGCAGATAGGCCAGGCGTCCGCGTGCCAGATACACCGCGCCGTGCTTGAACAACGAGTCGATCAGCACATCGAGATCGTTGATGAAATCCTGGGGAGTGGCATAAGGCGGCGAATGCCTGTCGACCGGCGACAAGTGCGAAGTCTTCAAGCCAAGCTGCCGGGCGGTCGCCGTCAGGCGCGAATAGATCAGGATCAATGCACGCCGATAAGGTTCGTCCTTGCGGCTTTCGGCCGTGTCGGGCGACTGATCCGAAAGCCTGCGCAGTTCATCGCTGACGTCCACCAGACGATCGGTCAGGCTCAGGCGCGTACCAAGAAGATGCGTCTCGTTCAAGTAATGTTCGAAAGCCAGCGATGCGTGCTGGTGCATCGCATCCAGCATCACATCATGCGTGACGAATGGATTGCCGTCGCGGTCGCCGCCGATCCAGCTGCCGACGCGGAGCAGCGGCGGTATGCGGATATCCTTGTCGAAGCGAGCCTCGAGCTGCTTCTCCAGATTCGCGTAAATCCGGGGGATCTCGCCCAGAAAAGTGTAGCGGTAGAACTCCAGGCCGTTCTTGATCTCGTCGCGCACGGTCAGTTTGGCGGTGCGCAGCATGCGCGTTTGCCACAGGATCAGCACGAAACGATGCAGCGTCTCTTCGTTGTAGTCCAGTTCATCCGGCGTCATGTCGACGCGGTCCCGGTCCGAGAGAAGTTGGGAAATGATCAGCTGGCAATCGAGTATGCTTTTGCGCTGCACTTCGGTGGGGTGCGCGGTCAATACCGGCGAGATCAGCGCGCTGTCCAAGAATGATTGCAGCGTTTCCTTGCCGATGTGCTTCTCTTCGATGCGCTCCAGCGCCAGCAGCAGACTGCCGTCTTTGGGCGGGCTCCCGGCCTTGAGGTGGGCGCGGTGCCTGCGATTGTGGTGCAGATCTTCGGCGATATTGGAAAGTTGTGAGAAGTAGCTGAATGCGCGCACCACAAGCAGCGCTTCGCTGTGGGACAGTGCGTCCAGAATCTGCTCGAGCTGCACCCGGTCGCGGTCGTCCTGTGTCTTGCGGAATCGGACGGCGGCACGGCGCACATTCTCGATCAGTCTGAAGGTCTCCTCGCCTTCCTGCTCGCGCAATGTATTGCCGAGAATGCGGCCCAGCAGACGCACATCATCGCGTAGCGGCAGATCCTTGCTGGATAGATCAGTAGGGGCGGCAATCAAGTTCATCGGGTTCTCTGCACAAAAGCGCGGCGCACCGTATGTTAGAATGCGCCGGATACACTTTCTTCATATTAAATAACTTCAGGCACAAAATCTCAGGAAAACATATGAGCAAGATATCCCACCCAGGCCCGGCTCGATTAGTGATAGCTTCGCGTGAAAGCGCGCTGGCGATGTGGCAGGCAGAACATATTCGAGACAGGCTGCGGGCATTATATCCGCAAACCGAGGTCAGTATATTGGGCATGACGACTCAAGGAGACCAGATTCTGGAGGTCACGCTCTCCAAGATCGGCGGCAAGGGTCTGTTCGTCAAGGAACTGGAGACCGCGCTTGAAGACGGGCGCGCCGACCTTGCAGTGCATTCACTGAAAGACGTGCCGATGAATCTGCCGGAAGGTTTTGTGCTCGCGGTGATCGGCCAGCGCGAAGACCCGCACGACGCTTTTGTATCCAATCAATACGAAAATCTCGCCGCGTTGCCTGCCGGCAGTGTGGTGGGGACATCCAGCCTGCGCCGCGAGAGCCAGTTGCGGGCGCGTTTCCCTCATCTGGATATCCGGCCGCTGCGCGGCAACGTGCAGACCCGACTGCGCAAACTGGATGAAGGGCAATATGCCGCCATCATCCTCGCCGCTGCCGGGCTGAAACGCCTCGGGCTGGGCAGCCGCATCCGCGCGCTGATCAGCAGCGAGGACAGTCTGCCCGCGGTGGGCCAAGGTGCGCTGGGCATAGAATGCCGCGCGGATCGCGCCGATGTGATCGCATTGCTGCAACCGTTGCATCATCCCGAAACCGCCGCCTGCGTGTATGCCGAGCGCGCCTTGAGCAGGGCGCTGGCGGGCAGCTGTCAGGTGCCGCTGGGCGGATACGCCGAAGTGAAGAATGGGAAGTTGCGCATGCGCGGCTTTGTCGCCAGCCCGGATGGCAAGCGCATGACGAGTTCGGAGTTGACCGGCGAGATCGACGATCCCGAAACGCTGGGCAACAAGATCGCCGATGCGCTTCGAGCGCAGGGCGCGGATGAAATCCTTGCCGAGCTGAATGGCTAATCAACCCCTGCGCGGATTGACGATCGTCGTCACGCGTCCGCGCGACCAGGCCGCGCAACTGGCCGGTCGCATCGAACGGGCTGGCGGCGTTCCGCTGCTGTTCCCGCTGCTGGAAATAACCCTGGCGCAGGATACCGATACACTGAACGAACAAATTTCCCGGCTCGATCGATTCAATCTTGCAATTTTCATCAGCCCCAATGCGGTGCAATATGGCATCGCGGCGATGCGTGCAAAGGGACCGATCTCCGATTCGCTCACGATCGCCGCGGTCGGCCAGGGCAGCGCGAAGGCGTTGCGCGAACTCGGCATAACCAGCGTTATCGCGCCCACCGAACGTTTCGACAGCGAAGGCTTGCTGGCCTTGCCGGAATTGCAGAATGTTTCCGGTTGGAGTGTGATGATCTTTCGCGGCGATGGCGGACGCGAGTTGCTGGGTGACACGCTCAAATCGCGCGGCGCAACCATCGAATATGCCACCTGCTACCAGCGCAGCAAGCCGCAACAGGATGCAGCCGGGCTGCTGGCAGCCAAGCCGGACGCGATCACCGTGACCAGCAGCGAGGCGTTGGGATATCTGTGGGACATGCTCAAAGAAGATGGCAGGGCATTATTGCGCGACACGCCGTTATTCGTGCCCCATGCGCGCATCGCCGGTCTGGCGCGCGAGCAAGGATGGCAGAATGTGCAAGTAACCGCATCCGGAGATGACGGATTGTTATCCGCTTTGATAACATGGTCCGGCCAGAATCCGACCGGGAGCGCAGCACCGGGGGCAGGTAGCTGATGCTGCGGGGTTTACTTTTTTCCCGGCGAACCTTGATCCGTTCATGAAAGGTGCTGAATGAGCGAACAAACCCCACAGTCTGAAAATACCGGGCCGGAGGACAGGCCGGAATCTTCGGCACTCCCCGATCATACCCGGCCGAAGCATAGAACCACCGTGGCGGATGTATTTTCGCGCATCAGCATCACGCAACTGACGCTGGCAGTATTGGTGATGATATTCCTTTGGCAATGGCTGGATGGGTATCGCGCCATCAGCGACATGCAGGAACAACTGGCGAAAAAGCTCTCTGAAATGGACGGGAGCAACAAAGCCAATCAGGTATTACTGGCGCAAGATCAGGATCGGGTGCGCGAGCTTTCCGCCAAAGTGGCAACACTGGAATCGCGCTATGAGGAGTCGCAGAATCAGCGCGACGCGCTGGAATCCCTGTACAACAGATTGTCGGCGAACAGCGATGAAGCCGTGCTGGCCGAAGTAGAGCAGATGCTGCTGACCGCCGCCCAGCAGCTGCAACTGACGGCCAACGTGAGGGCCGCGCTGATCGCCATGCAAGGTGCCGATTCCCGTTTGCAAAGCTTGAACCGGCCGGCATTCGGAGAATTGCGCCAGGCCATCAGCCGCGACATGGACAAACTGCGCGCACTTCACGATGTGGACATCACCGGCATCAATATCCAGCTCAACAATCTGATCGCCGTCGTGGATCGGATGCCGCTGGCCTACCAGCAACGTTCGGAAAATACCCTGGTCGAACCTGCCGCTCCTCCACAGGAGGAAACAAGCTGGCAAAGATTGCTGCGTGAAATCTGGCAAGAAGCGAGGCAACTGGTGCGCATCGAAAACACGGACAAGGCGGAGATCCCGCTGTTGCCCCCCAATCAGGAATTTTTCCTGCGCGAAAATCTCAAGCTGAGTTTGTTGTCGGCACGCCTTGCTTTGTTGTCGCGCGACGAAGCCAGTTTCAAGCAAGGGTTGAAAACCGCGCAGCTTTGGACAGCGCGTTATTTCGACGCAAAATCAAGCGAGAGCATTCGCATGTCGGGCGGCCTGAATAAACTGGTTGCCGCGGATATCCACATCGAAATACCTGACATCAGCGCCAGTTTGCAGGCGGTGCGCAAATATCGCCTGATCCGCGAGCACGAGCCGAAAATCAGATTCGAGTTGGCGCCAAAAGAGCCGAAGGTGGGTTTAAAGGGGCAAAAGGCGGCGAAATGAAATATCTGGCCTGGATACTCGGATTGTTTGCCGCCGCAGTGGCGCTCGCCATCGCTGCACGCAATCCGGGGTATGTATTGCTGGTGTATCCTCCATACAGGATCGAGTTGTCCCTCACGCTGTCCGTCGTGTTGTTGTTGTCCGCATTTGTCTTGGGCTATGGCCTGGTTAGACTGACAATCGGTGTTCTGCAACTGCCGGCCTATGTGCGCAAATTTCGTTCGGACCGCAAACAGGCCAAAGCCCGCAAATTGCTGGACGAAGAGCTGGGCGCGTTCTTCGAAGGTCGTTATGCCGATTCGGAAAAGGCCGCAAATCGCGCGATGGAATCGGGTGATGGTTCCGCGTTGCATCCCATCATTGCGGCACGTTCCGCCCATGAATTGCGCGAATTCGAAAAGCGGGATGCGTATTTGTCCACTGCCGGGGGCAAGTCGATAGGCGACACCAGCATGCGCCTGATGACGACAGGCAAATTCCTGCTCGATCAGCACGATTCACGCGGTGCACTGGCCGCCTTGCAGGAGCTGCGCGACAAGGGGGTCAAGGACCATCTGGGCGCATTGTCGATGGAACTGAAGGCGCACCAGCAGGCGGGCGATTGGGACGAGGTATTGGACGTGCTCTACCAGCTCGAGAAACGCGACGGAATCGATGCGGCGCTTGCGTCGCAATTCCGGCAACAGGCCTGGCTGGGCAAAATCCGCCGGCAGAAGGACTTGAACGGGCTGATCGCCTGTTTGAAGAACATGCCCGCCGAGCTCAAGCTGCGCAGCAAGATCGCCGCAACCGCTGCGCGTGCGCTGAATCAACACGGCGGCGGCTCACTCGCTCAACAACTGTTGACCGACAGCCTGAATGCGCAATGGGACAGCGAACTGGTCGCGCTGTATGGCGATAGTCTGTCCGGCAATGTGGTGGCCCAAATCGAGCAGGCGGAGAAATGGTTGCCCCTGCACAGCCAGGACGCAGGACTGCTTCTTGCGCTCGGAAAATTATGTCTGCATCAAAGATTGTGGGGCAAGGCACAGAACTATCTTGATGCCAGTATCAGTATCGCTCCTAGCCAGGCCGCATATACTGCGCTCGGAAAACTCGCGGAACGACTGGGTAAATCCGACGAGGCGCTCAGGTGCCATCGGAGCGCGATGGCCCTGGGGCAGCATTGATGCATGCCGGTTCTTTGCACAGTGGCGGTAGGGCACGGTCAACCCTTGGGTGCGAAGGTAAATGCGTCCGAAAAGAATGACTCACCCGGCAGTCCGCGCAGTGCAGTGAAATCCCGGTGAGCGGCTTCCACGACCACGGGAGCGCCGCAGGTGTACACTTCGTACGCGGATAGATCGGGGTAGTCATCCAGCACTGCCTGGTGGACGAACCCGGTGCGACCCTGCCATGCATCTTCCGGCAAGGCGTCGGAGAGTACCGGGGTAAACCTGATCCCGCTGTTTTCCCATTGTCTCGCCTTGTCCAGCATATACAGATCCGCCAGTTTGCGCGCACCCCAATAGAAATGCATCGGCCGTTTTATGCCGATGAACAATGCGTGCTCGATGATTGCCTTGATCGGGGCGAAACCGGTGCCGCTGGCAACGAAAACGATCGGCTTGTCGGAGTCTTCACGCAGAAAAAAGGTGCCGAGCGGTCCTTTGAAGCGCAGAATGTCGCGTTCTTTCATGACCTCGAATACATGATGGGTGAATGCGCCGCCGACAATGTTGCGGATATGCAGTTCCAGAAACTCATCGTCATGCGGCGCATTGGCCAGCGAGAAACTGCGCGGCTTTTCGTCCTTGAGCAGAATGTCTATATATTGCCCGGCCAAGAACTGTAAACGCTCATTGGCGGGCAGTTTGAGCGATAGCACCATCACATCCGGCGCCAGCCTTTGCATTTTTTGTACGCGGCAAGGCAGGGTCTTGACCGGTATGTCGTTGACTGCAGTCACTTCGCGGCATTCAAGCACCAGATCAGACTTGGGCATGGCACAACAGAACAGTGCCATGCCCGCGGTCTTTTCCGCCTCGCTCAAAGTGCTTTCCTGATATTTGCCGAAATCCACTCGTCCGGTCACCACCTTGCCCTTGCATGTCCCGCATATTCCGTCGCGGCAACTGTATGGCAGGGTATAGCCGTGCTTCAGGGCGGCCTCGAGGATGGTCTCGTGTTCTTCGATGAGGAAGCTGTGGCCGCTGGGTTGAATAACCGCATTGAACGTCATGATGAATACTGTGGGTAGCGCTAAAGTGTGAATTTTAACGCATAATCGCGCCATGAGACGCTTGTTGATCATAGGCTGCGGCGATGTCGCGCTGCGGGCGATACCCATGCTGAAAAAAAGATATCGCATATTCGCTTTGGTTCGCGATCCCGCCAAGCGCGAGGGTTTGCGCGCGATTGGCGTCAGTCCGTTGCTCGGCGATCTGGATGATCGTGCCAGCCTTGTGCGTGCAACCGGCTTTGCCGACGCGGTGCTGCATCTCGCGCCTCCGCCGAATACGGGAATGCACGATACCCGCACGCGAAATCTGCTCAGCGCGTTGTCGCGCGGACGGGATCGAAGAAGAAACCTGCCCAAGCGACTGGTATATATCAGTACCAGCGGTGTCTATGGCAATTGCAATGGAGAATGGGTGAGCGAGACCCGGCCGATCTATTCGACCTCTGCCCGGGCGCAAAGGCGTGCGGATGCCGAGGATCGGATACGCAACTGGGCGCGGCGCAATCATGTGAATGCCGGCATCCTGCGGGTACCCGGCATCTATGCGGCCGATCGCCTGCCGCTGAGCCGGTTGCGGCAAGGTACTCCATGCATCATCGACAGTGAGGACAGTTACACCAACCATATTCATGCCGATGATCTCGCGCGCATCAGCGTCGCGGCTTTGCAGCGCGGCAAGGCTTGCCGGATCTATCACGCCTGTGACGACAGCCAGTTGAAGATGGGGGAATATTTCGACAGCGTGGCGGAAGCGTTCGGGCTTCCGCGTGTTCCGCGCGTCAGCCGAGCCGAAGCGCAGCATGTGCTGTCGGAAATGATGTTGTCGTTCATGAACGAGTCACGCAGATTGACGAATCGGCGCATGAAGCGTGAGTTGAAAGTGAAGCTGAACTATCCGACGGTGGCAGATATGCTGGCTGCTGTTAAAAATTCTTGAATCTGGATAGCGGATGCTTCCTGCACGAAGGAACTGCTCGATCCGGAGTGGACACGGAAATCAATTACGAAGCGAATCGTCAAGCATTGGGTTTGAATGAAGGGCGGAAAATATTTCTTGCTTGATGCTTTCTGCGAAATATACAGAGCCCGCTCTGGACAAATGAGCATAATCAACTGCGACATAATCCGACGGGCCTTCTCCGACTCGGGAAAGGCAACCTTCCGCATTGCATAACAGATCGATTGCCGAGATGTATTTAACGGCGGCATTTTTTGAAACATTTGCCAGAATCATATCGACATCATCGAACCTGGTCGCCTTTTGCATAATGTCCGGTTCCCTGGTCTTGTCAAAATTCTTTTTCCAATTCAGATAGACTACGTAATGCGGGCTGTTTTGCCACCTCGGGAAAGGGCCAATAACGATAATGTTTGTTGTTGGGAGTCCTTGTTTAATTTTTTTCAGCGTATTTGCAAATTTTGAATTCATTTCGTCATCGCTCAATGGGTAATCCGCATGCTTCCATGCGGCCTGGAGAATGAGAACGTCCGGCTTCGACTTTTCCAGTTCATCCAGGACGTTCTGATTGACTTCGTTGCAGTTTTTTCTGTAAACCAGAATTGGCAAATCAAAAACGGGTGCGCAACCCGACTGGGTGAGCTGGATAATCCCGAAATTTTGTTGGTTTTGTAATGTTTTTATTCCCGGGTACAGGGACGCCGCATGCGAATCTCCCCAAAGGGCAAGCAATGGTCTTGTCTGCTCAAAGCAGGATGGATCATGCTTTGCCAAGGAGGGCAGTTGCAAATAACATTTGTTCCATCTGACGAATTTGCCAAATTGATCCCATACGATATAGGGGGACCGCACGAATTTTTTCGTTTCTTCCGGGAGTCTGGATGGCAACCCATCCCCAATGTTGCAGTAATGACCTGCATAACCGACAACAATTATTGATGCCAGGAGGGCGAATGACTTCGCTTTGGCGTTCATGCCAAAGCGAATCGGCTTTTCAATCAATTTGTAGGTCAGCCAGGCCAGCGCAACCGATATTGCAACGGCAGCGATGCGTATCGCGCGTGAGGGTATTTCACCTTCAACGATGCTAGCAAATGACAATAACGGCCAGTGCCACATATAAAGCGGGTAACTGACCAGGCCGACCCAAACAAGCGATTTGCTCGACAAGACGTGGCGATTGACCCATGCTTTTGGCCCGGCTGAGATTAGAAAGAAGGTTCCAAAAGTTGGTAACAATGCCCACCATCCGGGAAATGTTCGTTCCTTGTCGATAAGCATCAAACCCAGGACTATTAACACACATCCAAAAATGGATTGAGCATTCGGGTGTCGCTTGTTCATATATGGCTTGTACAAGACAATATATGCCAACAAGCAACCGATCATCAGTTCCCAGAATCTTGCGGAGGGCAAGTAGAAGGCCGCCGCGGGATTGTTGCCGACCATGTAAATATTGAAAGCAAAAGAAACGGCAGCAATGATCGCCGTCACAGTTACAAATCCCCATTTTCTTTTCCAAACGAAAGCCAGCAACAGCGGCCAGACGATATAAAACTGTTCTTCAATGCCTAACGACCACAGGTGCAGCAATGGCTTGGAAGCCGCTTCATTGTCAAAGTACCCGCTTTCGTTCCATAGTACAAAATTGGATACAAAACCAGCGCCGCCTGCGATGTGTTTGCCCAGCTGTTTGTATGCGTCAGGCAACAACACAAACCAGCCAAAGACGAGGCTGGCGGCCAATATCAATAGCAAAGCAGGGAATATGCGGTTGATACGCCGGATGTAAAACTCAATGAAACTGAAGCTTTTGTGCTCCAAGTTGTCAAAAATGATCGAAGAGATAAGAAAGCCTGAAATCACAAAGAATATATCTACGCCAATGAAGCCTCCCCGATCCCAAAACGGAAATGCGTGAAAACCAACAACGGATAGAACAGCGATGCCGCGCAGACCGTCAATGTCCGCCCGGTATTTGGGGTGAGTCAGGTGTGTTTGCTCTGACGGGACGGGAAGGGACATATCAAACGCAACGGTGACCGCTAAACGATTGGATGCATAGTATCAAATGATATGGCACGAAGCAGGGCTTCACGGAACGAAACAACCCGCGCGACCGCGAACCTGCCGCAGTCCGGATTGCGACATATGGCACAAGGTCAAATTGCCAATCTACGGCACCTTCCGGAAATCCTGGCGGGGACGCGTTTGTTCCCATAAAACCGCGGGTGAATCCCTGAGCAGAGACAGATTCCCGCCGGAAAACTGGATTGTGACGTATTTGTCCGAAGCCCACTCGGATAGGTCCTGCGAACCCCATTTGAACATTTCCACGTAAGTGGGCCGCAAAGTCTTTATTGAATAATTCAAATCATATTTGTTGTGTCCCGGAACGCTGTTCATGCCGCGTGCACTAATGTTGCCGGTAAGGTCAGGGGGCAAGCGGGCGATATATTTATCGCACTTGCCCAGGAAGTCGATCGCTTTTCTCCCCGTATAATACGGAATTACGCCTGCATGGAATACGCCGACTGAAGCGTCGGCTGTCGTCAGTTCGTTTATCACGATCGCCGTATCTATACTGAGCTTTAAACCTCTCGTACCGCCGCTTATCTTCGCTGAAGATATCCAGGGAAGATAATTGACATTCATGGATAGCGACCCGGTCAAAGTCAACAAGGCAATAGCTACTCCAGCAAAATATCTTGAGGGTAATTTTGGATAATGGATGAAATATTCCTTGACGGCATCTGCATTGAAAAGAACGTTCACAAATGCGGCAATGGCACAAACGAACAATATGAATATAAATGGTACAGATGGCGACAGCATGCGCCAGAGAACAAAAGCGTCACCCCCGACATAAATTTGGTACCCTATGGCAGCGATCGCAATGGACAATAACAGCAGTTTTTTCCTTTTCGCGGAATTTGAAATTGCGTACAGGATCGATGCCAAGAAGACAAATGCGGTACCCGTCAAAAATGGAGTGACATAGTTGATTCCGTTTTTGATCCTTTCGATCAGCGGCATGCCCGTGAGCTTCAGATAATAGGTATTTGGCAGCAAGTCACCATAGTAGTCATATTGGAATACTGCCTGCCCGCTGATGAATAAGGCATATAGACCAATACCCGTGCATAAATGCAAAATGCCCTTTCTGCTGGCAGATGAACTGATAACTTCGATAGCAAGGTATGACCAGACGAGCGCGGCAACAATGATTGAATCATTTCGGGTCAAATAGGCCAAACCGAGACATATGGAGGCATGCAAGATATATCGCGGCTTGCGGGATTCGATATAATAGAAAGCACCAAGCACACCCAATAAGCAAAGCAGAGTCAGCAGGCCTGTTTCCATGCCCATAAGCGACCAGAACACCAATGGGTAGTAGGTCAGGGTGCAGAGAAACACCATAACCCTGATGAGTCTTTGACGTTGGTATCCTTCGTTCTGGATGAAGTGATCGGCAATTCGCGTAGACGCGCCAGCGATAGCCAGCATGAAGGCTATTCCCGAAATTTGTATGATTAACGCCGCGGTCGATTTATCGAACAGCAGCGTCGATACCGACATCAGCAGGGTCATCAACAGGTTGGTATAACCTTGGACATATTCTCCGGGATTCCAAACCAAGCCTGCTCCATGCGAAAGATTCCACGCATAACGCATTGAAATCATGGCATCATCAGCCAGAGCAAAATATCTTTTTCCGTCAATCGCAATGATTGATGACTGAAAAATGAATGCAGAACTCCATAATGCAAAACCAATTGAAATAATCCAGGTGATAACCTTCTCCGGCTTGGCGTTATACTTGTTCATATATTTTCTTTGTCATTCCGCAAATCTGTATTCGAGAGTCCAAAATCGGCTTGATGGAAGTCCATCCGGTGTCCGCATGTGGCGAAGAGCTGCCACACGCCGATATCCACTTTTCCTTGTTTGAGGCGGAAGTCAGGTCTTGAAACGATTGCTCAATGCGATAAGCTGATCAAGCTTGGCTCTTGCAGCGCCGCTGGCAATCACCTGATCAGCCTTTTCCACACCATCCTCAAGTGTTTTGGTCAGTCCCGCCACGTAGATCGCCGCACCGGCATTCAATTGCACGATATCGCGAGGTGCGCCCGTTTCACTGTTCAGCACGCCCAACAGTTTTTCCTTTGCTTCATCGATGTTGGTGACGCGCAACATACCCGGTGGCGCAGTAGTAAGACCGAACAGATCCGGGTGCACGGTGTATTCGCTGACATTGCCGTCTTTCAGTTCCGCAATGTAAGTTCCGTCGCTGATCGAGATTTCATCCATGCCGTCTGCGCCGTGCACCACCAGTACGTGGCGGCTGCCGAGGCGATGCAGCACGCGTGCCTGGATGCCGACCAAGTCGGGATGGAACACGCCCATCACCTGATTGTCAGCGCCTGCGGGATTGGTCAGCGGTCCCAGCACGTTAAAAATCGTGCGCACGCCGAGTTCCTTGCGCACCGGCGCCGCATATTTCATCGCACCGTGGAAATTGGGCGCGAACATGAAGCCTATGCCGATCTGGTCTATGCACTGGCCGACCTGTTCTGGCGTCAGGTTGAGGTTGACGCCGAGGGCTTCCAGCACGTCCGCCGATCCGCAGGTCGAAGACACGGATCGCCCACCGTGCTTGGCTACCTTTGCCCCCGCGGCGGCAGCGACCAGCGCGCTGGCGGTGGAGATGTTGAAAGTGTGTGCCGCGTCGCCGCCCGTTCCGCAGGTATCCACCAGATGGTTGCGGTTGGTGACCGGCACTTTGGCAGCGAACTCGCGCATCACCTGTGCGGCGGCGGAGATCTCGCCGACAGTTTCCTTCTTGACGCGCAGGCCGACCAGGATGCCGGCGATCTGCGCCTGCGTGACTTCTCCGCTCATGATCTGGCGCATCAGCGACAGCATCTCGTCGTAAAAGATCTCGCGCTGTTCGATCAGGCGGGTCAGTGCCTGTAGCGGAGTGATCATGGCTATTTTCTTCCTTTCAGAAAATTTTCCAGCATGTCATGCCCGTGTTCGGTGAGGATCGACTCGGGATGGAACTGCACGCCGTGCACCGCCAGGGTCTTGTGGCGCACGCCCATGATTTCGCCGTCGTCGGTCCACGCAGTGATTTCCAGGCAATCCGGCAGCGTCTCGCGTTCGATCACCAGCGAGTGGTAGCGCGTGGCGGTGAACGGGTTGGGCAGGCCGGTGAAAACACTGGTATTGTTGTGATGGATCAACGAGGTCTTTCCGTGCATTAACTGCCTGGCATGAATGATATGACCGCCATATGCCTGGCCGATGCTCTGGTGGCCGAGACATACGCCCAGAATGGGGATCTTGCCGGCGAAAGTCCGGATCGTCTCGACAGACACACCCGCTTCGTTCGGTGTGCAGGGGCCGGGCGATATCACGATAAATTGCGGGTTCAGATTTGCGATCTGCTCGACCGTGATCTCGTCATTACGATGCACCACGATATCTTCGCCGAGCTCGGCGAAGTATTGCACCAGGTTGTAGGTGAAGGAGTCGTAGTTGTCTATCATCAACAGCATGTTTGTCCCTATCCTTGATTCATCGCTCGTATCATACTTAAAGCCACCGCTTCGGCAACCTCGATGCCATCCACCGCAGCCGAGAGTATACCGCCCGCATAGCCTGCGCCCTCGCCCGCCGGATAAAGCCCCTTCGTGTTGATGCTCTGGTAATCGTCCTTGTTGCGCTTGATGCGTATCGGCGAAGAAGTGCGCGTTTCGACACCGGTCAGCACCGCATCCGCCATATCGTATCCCCTGATCTGTTTTGCGAATGCAGGCAGGGCTTCGCGGATCGCCGCGATCGCGTAATCAGGCAATACGCCGGAAAGATCGGTGAGGCGCACGCCAGGTGTGTAGGACGGCTGCACTTCGCCGAATTGAGTCGAGGGCCTGCCCGCAAGGAAATCGACGAGCAGTTGTCCGGGCGCGCAGTAGTTCCTTCCGCCCAGTTCGAACGCGCGCGATTCCCAGCGGCGCTGAAATTCGATGCCTGCGAGGGGACCGCCGGGATAATCCTGTTCCGGCGTGATGCCTACGACGATGCCGCTATTGGCATTGCGCTCGTTGCGCGAATACTGGCTCATGCCGTTGGTCACGACGCACCCCGGTTCGGAAGTCGCCGCGACAACCGTGCCGCCGGGGCACATGCAGAAACTGTATACCGAGCGGCCGTTGCTGGCGTGATGGACCAGCTTGTAATCCGCGGCTCCCAGCAAAGGACTGCCCGCATTCTTGCCGTAGCGCGCCCGATCGATCAGCGATTGCGGATGTTCGATGCGCAAACCGATCGAGAACGGCTTGGCCTCGATGTACATGCCCCTCTTGCGCAGCATCTCGAAAGTGTCGCGCGCACTGTGGCCGACGGCGAGCACCAGATGATCCGTCGCGATATGTTCTCCGCTGGCGAGCACTACACCACGCACAGCACCCTTTTCCAATTCGATGTCGTCGACGCGGCTCTCGAAGCGGATCTCGCCGCCCAGCGCCAGTATCGTGTCGCGCATCTTTTCCACCATGCCCACCAGACGGAAGGTGCCGATGTGCGGATGGCTTGCGTACAGGATCTCTTCCGGTGCGCCGGCCTTGACGAATTCATCCAGCACCTTTCGTCCCAGATGGCGCGGGTCCTTGATCTGGCTGTACAGTTTGCCGTCGGAAAAGGTTCCCGCGCCACCCTCGCCGAACTGCACGTTGGATTCCGGATTGAGCACGCCTTGGCGCCACAATCCCCAAGTGTCCCTGGTGCGTTCGCGCACTTGTTTGCCGCGTTCCAGTATCAGCGGACGGAAACCCATCTGCGCGAGCAACAGTCCGGCAAACAGTCCTGCAGGCCCCATGCCTATAATCACGGGGCGGGAAGCCGAATTTTTTGGCGCTTGTGCGACAAAGCGATAACTGCTGTCGGGAGTGACACGCAAGTGCGGATCGTTCTTTAATAGCGCCAGGACTGCTGCTTCATCGCGCGTTTCAACATCAAGCGTGTAGGTGAACAGGATCGCATTCGGTTTGCGCGCATCGATGCCGCGCTTGAAAACGGTGTAGCGGACCAGATCATCGTCGGCGATATCCAATCGTTTGATGATCGCAGCACGGATTTCGCCTTCGGCGTGCGCCAACGGCAGTTTGACTTCGGTGAGCCTGAGCATCGCGCTACGGTTCCGGGTCGTTATCCAGCCCAGCCAGCACCATCTCCCCGGCGCGCAAAACGGCGCGCGCCTTGTTCAGCGTTTCAGTCCATTCGCTTTCGGGCACGGAATCGGCGACGATGCCGGCCCCGGCTTGCGCATACAGCATGTTGTCCTTGACGACGGCGGTGCGCAGCGCGATCGCCAGATCCATGTCGCCGTTGAAACCGAGGTAACCGACCGCACCGGCGTAGATGCCCCGCTTGCTGGGTTCCAGTTCGTCGATGATTTCCATCGCGCGCACTTTTGCCGCACCGCTCACGGTGCCGGCCGGGAAGGTGGCCTTGAGCACATCCATTGCATCGAAGCCGGGCTTCAGCCGGGCCTCGACGTTTGAAACGATGTGCATTACGTGCGAGTAGCGCTCGATGATCATTTTTTCAGTGAGCTTCACCGTGCCGTTTTGCGCGACACGCCCGATGTCGTTGCGTCCCAGGTCGATCAGCATCAGGTGCTCAGCCAGTTCTTTCGGGTCGGCCAGCAAATCCTTTGCAAATTCGGCATCCTGTTGTTGCGTCTTGCCGCGCGGCCGGGTCCCGGCGATCGGGCGCACCGTCACGGTATCCCGCTCCAACCGCACCAGGATTTCCGGAGACGCGCCGACCACGTGATGGTCGCCCATGTCGTAGTAGAACATATACGGGGACGGATTGACGCTGCGCAGCGCGCGATACAGCGAC
>DATKAK010000119.1:0-5915 GCA_035498295.1 Gallionella sp.
CATTGGGCAACCCAATGCGTTAGGCTTCGGTAGCATTTTGCGTGGTGAGGCACTTATGGAATATGCGAACCGCTTGGGCGTTTCCATGAAGCATCTCCACGATTCGGATGCAAACCTGCTTGAGCCAGAACTACAACACCGTGTCTTAGAAGTCGAAAGAACGCTCCGTGAACGCAGGCTGTATCTGGTTGCTATTGGAGCAGCCGTTTTCTCATTTTTAAGTGCGCTTGCTGCATGGATGGTACATCTCAAATGATTGCGATCTTGAACTCTAGCCATGTTCTCCGCACAAACGTGACAGCAAGCATAACGTGTAAGGCCTAAGCGTAACTCATTTGCCCTACGGTATAATCCGCGCCTATGCTGATTCTACGCGGACTTGATTCCCCTGATTCCCAGCCTGTTGCGGTCACCATCGGTAATTTCGACGGGGTGCACCTTGGCCATCAGGCTTTGCTGCGCGAGTTGCGCGCAGCGGCACAGGAGCGGGACTTGCAGACTGCGGCGGTGATCTTCGAACCGCATCCGCGTGAATTTTTTGCGCCGCTGCAAGCGCCCGTGCGTCTGACCAGTTTGCGCGAAAAGCTCGAACTTCTTGCCGGGCTGGACATAGACCGCGTACAGATATGCCGTTTCGATGCGGTTTTTGCAGCGATAAGTGCAGAGGAATTCATCCATGCGCTTCATCAGAAATTGTCTGCCAGATTTGTGCTGATCGGTGATGATTTTCGCTTTGGCAGCGGCCGCAGCGGCGACTTCGCCTTGATGGAGAAGCTTGGAATGGAGCTGGGATTTCCGGTCCAGGCGGTTGACAGCGTGAAACAGGACGGGGTGAGGATTTCCAGCACGGCCATACGCGCAGCTTTGTTGGCCGGGCAAATGCGCGAGGCGCAGCGATTTCTGGGGCGCCATTACAGCATCAGCGGACGGGTTGTGCACGGGGACGGGATGGGGGAGAAGATCGGCTTCCCGACCGCGAATATCCAGTTGAGGCACAATCGCCCCCCGCTGTCCGGCATATTTGTCGTGCAGGTGCATGTCGAGGGTCTCGGGGTGCTGCAAGGCGTAGCCAGTCTCGGTGTGCGTCCAACGGTGAAACATGACAACATGCCGGTTCTGGAAGTGCATCTGTTCGAGTTTTCGCAGCGGATTTACGGCAAGCATTTACGCGTAGAGTTTTTGCAAAAACTGCGCGACGAAGAAAAATATCCCGATGTGTCGACACTCGTCAGGCAAATATCGCTGGACGTCGAACATGCAAAGAAATGGTTTGAACAACATGACTGATGATCCAAGATGACAGATTACAAAGCCACCCTGAATCTACCCGACACTCCGTTCCCGATGCGCGGTGATCTTGCCAAACGCGAACCTCAAATGGTTGCGCGCTGGCAGGCGCAGCAGCGCTATCAAAAGATCCGCGTGGCAAAACAGGGGAAGCCGAAATTCATATTGCACGACGGTCCGCCCTATGCCAACGGCGACATCCATATCGGCCATGCGGTGAACAAGATACTCAAGGACATCATCGTCAAATCGAAGACCCTGGCGGGTTTCGATGCGCCATACGTGCCGGGCTGGGACTGCCACGGACTGCCGATCGAATTGCAGGTGGAGAAGAAGCATGGCAAGGCGATCCCGCCCGCCCAGTTCCGCGCGTTGTGCCGCGCCTTCGCGGCCGAGCAGATCGAACGGCAGAAGAAGGATTTCATCCGGCTCGGCGTGCTCGGAGACTGGGAACATCCCTACCTGACGATGGACTACAAGACCGAGGCCGACATCATCCGCTCGCTCGGCAGCATTTACCAGCGCGGTTATCTGTACCAGGGCTACAAGCCCGTGAACTGGTGCCTGGATTGCCAGTCGGCGCTGGCCGAGGCGGAAGTGGAATACGAGGATAAGACCTCGCCGGCGATCGACGTGGGTTTCGAGGTGAAGGACAAGACTGGGCTGGGAAAGGCATTCGGTGTCTCACTGCCCGGCGACGCGAAAGTGTATGCGGTGATCTGGACCACCACCCCGTGGACGCTGCCCGCGAACCAGGCGGTGTGCGTGCATCCTGATATTGAATACGACCTGATCAGGACCGAAAAAGGCTATTTGATCCTTGCCTATGATCTTGCGACGCAATGCCTGCAGCGGTACCAATTGGGCGGCAGCAATGACCGCGGCGATGGCATGGCAGCCAGTTGCAAGGGAACTGCTCTGGAAGGATTGTTGTTGCAGCACCCGTTCTACGATCGCGGCGTGCCGATCATCTGCGGCGAGCATGTCACGCTGGAAGCGGGTACCGGACTGGTGCATACCGCACCGGCGCACGGCCTGGACGATTATTTCATCGGCAAGAAATACAATTTGCCGACCGATAATCCGGTGGGTGATGATGGCAAGTTCGTCGCCGAGCTGCCCTTGGTCGGCGGCTTGTTCGTGTGGAAAGCCAATGATGTGGTGATAGCCGCGCTGCAAGGCAGCGGCCATCTGTTGCACATCGAAAAGATGAAACACAGCTATCCGCATTGCTGGCGGCATAAGACGCCGATCATCTTCCGTTCCACTCCACAGTGGTTCATCGGGATGGAGAGCAGAGGACACGGGACAGAGGACAGAGGACTGAATTCGGCTATCGACGAACTGGTGCGGGAGAAGCGCGAACATGGTATGGCGCCGACACCGCTTCACGACGGATCGAGTTTGCGTGATATTGCCGATCGCGCTGTCGAAGCCACAGAATTTTTTCCATCATGGGGACGCGCCCGTCTCGAGGGAATGATCAAGAACCGTCCCGACTGGTGCGTGTCGCGCCAGCGCAGCTGGGGTGTGCCGATGCCGTTCTTCGTGCACAAGGAGACCGGCCAATTGCATCCGCGCACGATGGAGTTGCTGGAGCAGGTCGCCCGGCGGGTCGAACGCGATGGTATCGAAGCATGGTTCAGTCTGGACTCGGTGGAATTGCTGGGAGCCGACGCAGAGCACTACAGGAAACTCGGCGATACTTTGGATGTATGGTTCGACTCCGGCACTACCCATGCTGCAGTACTGGCGAAACGCGCCGACCTGCGCTTTCCCGCCGATCTGTATCTGGAGGGCTCCGACCAACACCGCGGCTGGTTCCAGTCTTCGCTGCTTACTTCGTGCGCGATCAACGGCCGCGCGCCTTACGATGCCTTGCTGACGCACGGATTTGTGGTGGACGGCAGCGGGCACAAGATGTCCAAATCCAGGGGAAACGTGATCGCGCCGCAAAAGATCCTGGACACGCTTGGCGCCGACATTCTGCGCCTGTGGGTGGCGGCTACCGATTATTCCGGCGAACTGTCGATCTCGGACGAGATTCTCAGGCGCGTGGTGGAAAGCTACCGGCGCATCCGCAATACGCTGCGCTTCCTGCTGGCCAATGTTGCCGATTTCGATCCCCAAAAGCACACTCTGCCCGTGGAAGAGTGGCTGGAAATCGACCGGTATGCGCTGACTCTCGTGAATGCCTTGCAGATCGAAGTCCGGCAGGACTATGCGCGATATGAGTTTCATCAGGCCGTTCAGAGATTCCAGACTTTCTGCTCCGAAGACTTGGGCGGTTTCTATCTGGACATCCTGAAAGATCGTCTATATACCGCAGCTCCAGACTCTGCTGCCCGCCGTTCCGCCCAGAATGCGCTGTATCAGATCGCTCACAGTCTTGCGAGACTGGTCGCGCCCATACTGAGTTTTACCGCCGAGGAAGTTTGGGAAGTTTTGTGCGGCAGCCAGGAAAAAAGCGTTTTCCTGGGCGAGTGGCACCTGCTGCCCGATCCAAGAATGGATGGGGAAGCCGTTGCCGCATGGCTGAAGATCAATACTTGGCGCGGCAAGGTGAACAAACAACTCGAGGAAGCGCGTGAATTGGGGGTTATCGGATCGGCACTGGCAGCGGAAGTGGACATATATGCCGCGGGGGAGGATTATGAAGTTTTATCGCGGCTCGGCGAAGATCTGCGGCTGGTGTTCATCACTTCGCGCGCGACCGTTCATCGCGCCACGACCGAAGCGGAAGCGCACATCGATGTCTCTGCAAGCCTGCACGACAAGTGCGAGCGCTGTTGGCATTACCGCGAAGATGTCGGGGCGGATGCCCGGCATCCAACCTTATGTGGGCGCTGTGTGAGCAATCTGTATGGTAGCGGCGAGACGCGCAAATATGCTTGAAGAACCGCTGATTTTGCTTACAGTGCTCTTTGCCAGTCGATTCAGGGATTGCGCATGATCTATAAATGGTTATCATTGAGCGCGCTTGTGATCCTGCTCGACCAGTTGAGCAAGGCGTGGATCACGCATCACTTTGCGTTTGGCGAAAGTCTTGCCGTGCTCAGCGTATTCGATCTGGTGGTGACGCACAATACCGGCGCGGCGTTCAGTTTCCTGAACGATGCCGGCGGGATACAGCGCTGGTTGTTCAGCATCATCGCGATCGTCGCATCGGCATGGATCCTGTTCTTGTTGCGCAAGCACGGTAAACAGTTGTTGTTTGCTTTCGCGCTGAGCATGATACTCGGCGGCGCATTGGGCAATCTGATCGACCGGCTTGTATACGGCTACGTGGTGGATTTTTTGTCGTTCCATTGGGATCAGCATTTTTTTCCGGCGTTCAATCTTGCCGATTCTGCCATTACATGCGGCGCATTTCTGTTGATCGTCGACAGCTTCAAGGAGAAAGAACATGGAACTGTTGCTGGCTAACCCGCGCGGATTTTGCGCCGGGGTGGATCGGGCCATCGAGATCGTCGAGCGCGCGCTGGAATTGCACGGTGCGCCGATCTACGTGCGCCATGAGGTGGTGCACAACCAGTTTGTGGTGGACGGTTTGCGCAGGAAAGGCGCGATCTTCATCGAGGATCTGGCGGATGTGCCGCGCGGCAGCATCCTGATCTTCAGCGCGCATGGCGTATCGAAAGCGGTGCGTCATGAAGCCGAGGCGCGCGGGCTGACCGTGTTC
The DNA here is from genome assembly GCA_035498295.1 of Gallionella sp. GTDB lineage: Bacteria > Pseudomonadota > Gammaproteobacteria > Burkholderiales > Gallionellaceae > Gallionella. The sequence goes on from DATKAK010000119.1 coordinate 4,970, forward strand.
GATGCGACCTGCCCGCTGGTGACCAAGGTGCATATCGAGGTGTCGCGGATGCGCGAACAGGGCAAGGAGATTGTGATGATCGGCCATGCCGGACACCCTGAAGTCGAAGGTACGATGGGCCAAAGCGAAGATGGGGAAAATGGCGGCATGTATCTGGTGGAATCGCCGGAACAGGTCGCAGGACTCAACGTGCGTGATGAGCATAATCTTGCCTATGTCACGCAAACCACACTGTCGGTGGACGATGCCAGCGCGATCATCGCGGCGCTGAAGACGCGTTTTCCGTTCATTACCGGCCCCAAGAAAGACGACATCTGCTATGCCACGCAAAACCGCCAGGACGCGGTAAAACTTCTGGTCAAACAATGTGATGCTGTGGTCGTTGTGGGTTCGCCGAACAGTTCGAATTCAAACCGCTTGCGCGAAGTCGCCGCAAATGTCGGGGTTCCCGCCTATCTGGTGAACGATGCCGATGAATTGCAACAGCGGTGGTTCATCGGAAAATCCCGTGTGGGCATCACCGCCGGTGCGTCCGCTCCCGAGGTCTTGGTACAGGGCGTGGTTGCGCGCATGCAGGAATTCGGCGGCAAAAAAGTCATCGAGTTGCAGGGGATCGTCGAGAACGTGGTGTTTCCATTGCCGAAGAAATTGATTCCGATCACCGCGCAACCCTGAATTTGCAGCCCTGACGTACCTTACCCCATGCAATCGGATTTCCTGATAGTCGGCGGCGGGGTGGTGGGTCTGACCAGCGCTCGAGCATTGCTGCAATCGGGGTATCGTGTCACGCTGGTCGAGCGAGGCACGGTCGGGCGAGAGGCGTCCTGGGCGGGGGGCGGCATCCTCTCCCCATTATGTCCATGGGATTATCGTGAGGCTGTAACTCGCCTCGCGCTGCGCGGCATGAATCAGTTCGCTGAGACTGCCGCCGAGCTGCAGGATTTTA
>DATKAK010000120.1:0-10270 GCA_035498295.1 Gallionella sp.
GGCACCAGAATCAGCACGCCTTCAACAGACGCGAACGACTTCAGCCACTCGGGCAGCGGTGCGGACATCAGGTGGTGGGCTGCAGGTGTGGAGTAGAACACCACCACGGACCAGAAGTGCAAGTGGCCGATGCGGTGTGAATACAGCGGATTGCCGGTTACCTTTGGTATGGTGTAATACGCGATCGCGGCGGCCACCGGGGTGATCCATAGTCCCAGCACGTTATGCGCGAACCACCATGTCAGATATGCCTCGGTCAGGCCGGTCAAATGGAAGAATTCCGGCGAATTGCCCACCAGGAACACGATGATCACCATGAAGATGGCGGCAGCGAAGAACCAGTTGGTGGTGTAGATACCCTGGGTGCGGCGGTTCAGGATCGTCATCCACACGTTGATGCCGAGAGGGATGAAGACGAAGGTGGCCAGATACAAATCGATGGGCCATGGGAAATCGGAATATTCGCGGCCCGATGTAACGCCCGCCCACAAAACCGTCAGACCAAGCACCAACCCCAGGTTCCACAGCAAACAGTTCCACAAGCCCAGTTTTTCAGACCACAATTTGGTGTTCCCGAGCGCGGGCGTGATATACATGAAGGCCATCGCGAAAGCCATCGAGATCCAGCCGAAGATCACGGCCATCACATGCACCTGGCGCATGTGACCAAACGCAAACCATTCGTTCCCGGTCACAAAATCCGGAAATGCGAGCTTCGCCGCATTGAACGAACCCAACCCCGTGCCTATCACGAACCAGACGATAGAAGAAAAGCCGAAGAAGACCGCCGCGGAACCAGACGGAATGTCTTCGTTCTTGGCTAACAGATATTTAAGCATGTGCTACCCCTCCCTCAATTCAAATGAATACTTTAGTGATGGCCTGGCTGATTGGTTTTTTCATGTGGAATTAGAACATACCACGATAGCAACATGCTCGAAAATGCCAGCAACACCCCAAGTGACCCCGCAATTAAAGCCATAGCTGCTTCCCCTTAAAGAATAAAAAATTATAATCGAACAAGTTGCACAACAACGGCATGCCGGTCAGCCAGCCGCCTTTTCCAATGCATCATGGCGAGTCAAACCAACGACCATAATCCCGCAGAATGCGATTCCGAAGACGATCATCGCCCAATCGATGAATCCGGTGAAGGTTGCCGGATTATAGGCGGACAGTCCCGCGCCGCCCCAGTTTCCAAATCCCCCGCGTCCCAACAAGCACATCAAAGTCGCACCGAACACGCTGCCATTTCCCATACCAGTCAACATCCCGCCTATGATGATAGTCCAAAAGGATCGAGATGTAATCGACTTTGTACTCATGTAAAACCCCCCTACAGTTATTGAAATTCAAGACGTCATCCGAAGCAGACTCGGGATTACCAGAACGAATCGACCCCACCCAAATTTTTATGATTTCCAGCTTTGCTTTTTTGTTATCGGGCTGGATTCGCGCGCATGTTAATGAGCATTCCCCCACCTTGTCAAGGGAATTGGCCGAACAAATTCCTATTAAATGTAACCAAACGCAAATATTCTAATGTTCGCCAATCAAGGCCGCGCTCCGTCTCGTCTATTGCCATTCGATATTCCGGCCGCGCAATCTCGGTTCCGCTCGCATGCATACCGCCCCGCACGGCCGATTGAGCCTGTGCCGCGCTGATATCCGGAATACCGGAGTAGAATGAACGCTTATCGGGGAACAGTATATATTGATACTTCATGCCGGCGGCAATTTATGAGTCCGACCAGATTCTTCGATCAATATATGTTGACCATTTTTGTTGGGCAAATCATCGGTTTGATTTGATCAGCGTCCATCCAATCTGTGTTGATGAATGGAATGAGGGAACATCGAAAGGACGATAGGCCATGAAACCGCCGAACCGTACCGTCACCGCAAAGCAGATCCGTGAGTTCATCGCGGACTCTTGCTCCCAAAACGTTCATTTGCTGCACGTATTGCATGCGTTGCAGTTGAGATTTCTGCATCTACCGCATGAAGCCATAATTGAAGTTGCCAAGTTCCTTGGTTTGCCGATCAGCCAAGTGCAATCCGTGGCTGAATTCTATTCCTTTTTTTCCTTAACCCCGCGCGGGAGGTATGACATCCTGCTCAGCAATTGCACCAGTTGCGGGTACAGGACCCGCGGCACAGATTTGATGCAGGCGCTCTGCAATCGACTGAACCTGGTTGCCGGCAAGACGCGCGGCGACGGCCTGGTCAGCGTGAACCAGACGTCCTGTACCGGCATGTGCGATCACGGCGCAGCCATGCTGATAAACGGAATTCCGATCGCTGGTCTTGATACCGCAAAATTAATGCGCATCGCCGACTTGGTCGAAGCGGGAACCCCGCTCGAGAACTGGCCCGGGGAATGGTTCAGCATCGACGACAATCTCCGCAAGGCAGGAATATTGTTCAACGATGATTTCAATTCAGGCGATGGATTGTATGCGGCGCTGGCGCGCGGAGACGATCGCACGCTGGCAGAAATCTCCGAATCAGGGCTGCGCGGAAGGGGCGGCGCAGGATTCAACGCGGGCATGAAATGGAAATTCTGCCGCGAGGCGCGCGGGGATGCTCGCTATGTGGTGTGCAATGCCGATGAAGGCGAGCCCGGTACATTCAAGGACCGCGTCCTGCTGAGCAGTCATGCCGATGCGATGTTCGAAGGGATGACGGTGTGCGCTCGCGTGATCGGCGCAAAACTGGGTTTCCTGTATTTGCGCGGCGAGTACCGCTACCTGCTGCCGCACTTGCTGGCGGTGCTGGCGAAGCGGCGCCAACTGGGCTTGCTTGGCAACAACATTCTCAGCCAGCATGGATTCGATCTCGACCCGGAATTCAATTTTGACATCGAGATCGTCGTTGGTGCGGGCGCATATATCTGCGGCGAGGAATCAGCGCTGATCGAATCACTGGAAGGCAAGCGCGGCATCCCGCGCAACCGGCCGCCGTTTCCGGTGACACACGGCTATCTCGGTCAGCCTACCGTGGTCAACAATGTGGAAACGTTTGCTGTCGCCGCGCATATCGCTTTGCATGGCAGCGCATGGTTCAGGACTACCGGCACCGAAAAATCGGCGGGCAGCAAGATCCTGAGCGTCAGCGGCGACTGCGCCTCGCCTGGCATCTATGAATACCCCTTCGGTGTCAGTGTCCGGCAGGTGCTGGACGACTGCGGCGCACAAGATGTCCAGGCAGTACAGATCGGCGGTCCTTCCGGCACGTTGATCGGCAGCGCGGAATTCCATCGCAAACTCTGTTTCGAGGATCTGCCCACCGGCGGATCGTTCATGGTATTCGGCGCGGGACGTGACCTGTTGGCGGTCATCCGGAATTTTGCGCACTTCTTCGCCCATGAGAGCTGCGGCTTCTGCACGCCCTGCCGGGTCGGCACGACGCTGCTGAAGAAAAGCCTGAACAAGATCGCCGCTGGTCGTGGTACGCGATATGATCTCGACGAAATGAAACGCATGGCAGCACTGGTCAGGCGCCGTTCGCATTGCGGTCTCGGGCAGACTGCAGCGAATCCTGTTCTGGATGTTCTGCATCGTTTTCCGCACATCCTGGAACAACGACTGGCCCGCAGCGATTTTGAGCCGTATTTCGATCTGGATGCGGCACTCGAAGAAGCGCGCCAAGTCACCGGTCGCGACGATGCGGCAGCGCATCTGGAATAGCGGAGATGATATGAGCAAAAGCGCCGATCCGGCCACTCTCAATACCATTAATATAGACGGCCAGGAAATCCCGTTCTCCGAGGGGCAGACCATCATGGATGCGGCATTCGCGGCCGGCGTTTATATCCCGCATTTGTGCCATCGTCCCGGACTGACGCCGCATGGCAGTTGCAAGCTGTGCACGGTCGACATCCACAACCGGATCGCGGCGTCGAGCGCATCGGATCGCCGGACGCAGACAAAATTCTCGGTCGATACCGACAGCCGTAGTGTGTCCGCCTGCACCACTCCGGCCGCCGCAGGGCAGCAGATCAGCAGCGACACGCCGGCGCTGAACGAAGTACGCAAGACCATCACGCAGATGCTGTTCATCGAGGGCAACCACCTGTGCCCGTCCTGCGAAAAATCCGGTAACTGTACGCTGCAGGCCGTGGCGTATCATCTCGGCATGCTGGACGGGCATTTCCCGCAGTTCTTTCCGCGCCGCGAAGTGGATGCGTCGCATCCGACCGTGATGCTGGACCGCGACCGCTGCATACTCTGCGAACTGTGCGTGCGCGCCAGCCGTGAAGTGGATGGCAAGGACGTGTTCGCGATCGCCGGACGCGGCACGAACTCGCACCTGATCGTAAATTCGCCCAGCGGCAATCTTGCGGATAGTGATCTCGACACCGGCGACATGGCGGTACACATTTGCCCGGTCGGCGCGATCCTGATCAAGGAACACGGTTATGAAGTGCCGATCGGCCGGCGCACCTTCGACCTGCATCATGTCGGCGAGATCGGCCTGGAAAAGGTCGTGCTGGCCAAAACGAGCACTGTATCCTTTGATGATGAAACCCGCCATGCTCGTTTCCCTCTCCCCAACCCTCTTCCGTTAACTCCCTCTCCTCAATCCTCTCCCGCAAGCGGGCGAGGAGACGAACGTGAAAAGCCCTCTACAATCCCTGCGGGCGAGGGAGCAGACGAATCGCTTGGCGAGCTTAATGGTACTGCGAGGCATACCGATGAGTAAGATAAGAATCGCGACGACTTCGCTGGCCGGTTGCTTCGGCTGCCACATGTCCTTCCTCGACATGGACGAACGGCTGGTGGAATTGCTGGAGCATGTCGAGTTCGACCGCTCGCCGCTGACCGACATCAAGCATTGCGGACCGTGCGATATCGGCCTGATCGAGGGAGGTCTGTGCAACGCGGACAACGTGCATGTGCTGCACGAGTTCCGCGCCAACTGCAAGATCCTGATCGCGGTCGGCGCCTGTGCGATCAACGGCGGCGTGCCCGCGATGCGCAACCATTTCGATCTCCGTTCCTGCCTGGAGGAATCCTTTCTGAACGGCGTCGGCATCGAGAACCCGCAGATCCCGAATGATGTCGAATTGCCTTTGCTGCTCGACAAGGTGCGCCCCGTCCATGAAGCGGTGCATATCGATTATTACCTGCCAGGCTGCCCGCCGTCTGCTGACGAATTCCTCAGCGTGCTCGGGGACCTGCTGGCAGGTCGCGAACCGGTGCTGCCGAAGAAACTCATCCACTTCGATTAGCGTATTGTCATGGAACAAGGCAAAGATTCAGCTTCCAATAAGGATGAACGGCCCAATCTCAGGCGCATCGCGATCGATCCGGTCTCGCGCGTCGAGGGGCACGGCAAGATCACGCTGATGCTCGATGCGGATAATCATATCCACGAGGCGCGTTTTCACATCGTCGAATTCCGCGGCTTCGAGAAATTCATCCAGGGTCGTCCCTACTGGGAAGTGCCGTTCTTCGTGCAGCGCCTGTGCGGCATCTGCCCGGTCAGTCACCAGCTTGCGGCGGCCAAGGCGGTGGACCAGCTGGTCGGCGTGGAGAATCTTACGCCGACGGCAACCAGGCTGCGCCGCCTGCTGCATTTCGGCCAGGTCCTGCAATCGCATGCATTGCACTTCTTTCATCTGTCGTCGCCCGACCTGCTGTTCGGCTTCGGCAGCGATCCGAAACAGCGTAACATCATCGGCGTGCTGGACAAATATCCCGAACTCGCGCTGAAGGGCGTGAAGTTGCGCAAGTACGGACAGCAGGTCATCGCGGCCATCGCCGGCAAGCGCATCCATGGCACGGCGACGGTGCCGGGCGGCATGAACAAAACGCTGAGCATCGCCGAGCGCGAGATCCTGCTGGCAGACATCGAGGATATCCTGGCATGGTGCCAGGACGCGGTCGCGCTCAACGAGCAGATCCATACCGCGAATGCCGAGCACCGCGGCTTCGCTGCGATCAACAGCAACTTCCTCAGCCTGACCGGCAGCGGCGGGGAACTGGAGCTGTATCACGGCGGCTTGCGCGCGCGTTCGGCGGACGGCGCAAAGATTTTCGATCAGTTCGATTACCGCAATTACCAGCAGATCATCCGCGAAGAAGTACGCCCGTGGAGCTACATGAAATTCCCCTATCTGATCGAGTTGGGCAGGCAGCAGGGCTGGTATCGTGTCGGTCCGCTGGCGCGCGTGAACAACTGCGATCTCATTGCAACACCACTGGCGGAAGCGGCGCGCAAACGTTTCAGGGAATTCGGCGACGGCGGCTTCGTGCAGGATACCCTCGCCTATCACTGGGCACGCATGATAGAAGCATTGCATTGCGCAGAGTCCATCAATGAATTGCTGCACGATGCAGACATCACCGGCAGCGATCTGGTCGCGGACCCGGGCGACAAGCGGAGCGAGGGCATCGGCGTGATCGAGGCACCGCGCGGCACCTTGTTCCACCATTACCGGATCGACGGGGAAGGACTGATCACGAAAGCCAACCTGATCGTCTCCACCACCAGCAACAACCAGGCCATGAACGAATCAGTGCGCTCGGTCGCCAACGAGTATCTCGACGGCCATGAGATCACCGAGAGCTTGCTCAACCATCTGGAAGTCGCGGTGCGCGCCTACGACCCCTGCCTGTCTTGTGCCACTCACGCGCTGGGCAAGATGCCGTTGCAGGTTGAGTTGCTCGATGCGGACGGCGTGCTGCTCGACCGGTTGAGCAAAAGTGCCAACGGCGAATTCAAACATTCTGTTTGATGAAAACTCAAATGATCCCTCATTCCCGCCAACCTTCATCCCAACCTTTTATTACAGAGAGTTGGGGCGATCGCTTCCTCTCCCGCTTGCGGGAGAGGATTGAGGAGAGGGCTCGGGAATGATGCTGATGAATTTTTAAAAGAGTACTTAAGGGATCGTGAAAATATTATTGTTTGGATACGGCAATCCCGGGCGCGGCGACGATGCGCTCGGTCCCGAACTGGTCGCACGCATTGCGCAATTGCATCTTGAAGATGTCGAATGCCAGAACGACATGCAATTGCAGGTCGAACACGTCACCGATCTGAACGGTTGCGATCGGGTGCTATTCGTCGATGCCGACATGTCCTGCACCGAGCCGTTCGAGTTTTCCGAGATCAGTGCCGAAAAGGACGGCAGCTACACCAGCCACGCGATGAGCCCGTCAGCATTGTTGCATGCCTATCGCCGGGTGTACGGCAGAGATGCCCCGCCCGCATTTTTGCTGCGCATACGCGGTTACGGATTTCAGTTGGGTGATGCGTTGAGCCATAAAGCAACGGTCAATCTGGAAGCAGCAACGAAGCTGATTGTTGAATTTTGTTCCACAGCAAGTCCGTCGTTCCGGTTGCGGGAAAAATTAAAGGTAAGCGGGATCTAGCCGCTTACCTGAAGTGTTGGGATAGATATTGATAAATCGCCATCCCGTTTACGATATTCCTTCATCTTGATGTGCTGCCTGTAACCAAAACTTGGTGACAGTCTGTTTTCGACGCATTGCCGCCATAGACGAATGCCCGTAATCCGGGGCAATCAATTCGTGGAATCAACTTCTCCAAACGACCCAAAACAGTCTTAGAGCTACACTAACTCATTACCCGATATGAGTCATTCGGAATTAGCAGCCCACGACACATAGCCTTAGAGCATTTAGCTTGTCAAATGTATGGCCTAACCATAGTTGATTTTGACTCTGCAACAAGATGTCTAATCATGTAGACGAGATAGAGCGAGAGCATGGCAGCAAAGAAGCACCAGACAGAGACGTAGGCATAACTATAGGCCGTTGATGCCAGCACCATGGACAATACAACCAGTCCCCCAAAGATCCAGATCAGCCTGTGGCTGGAGAAGAACAGCGGCACAAGAATAGTCAGGGCATAGAGCGCGGCTGGCGTGATCGGCAAGTAAGTAGAGCTGTGCCAGGGAAAGGAGAAATCGTAGGTGACGGACTGTTCACTCACCGCAACCGACATCCATTTTGGATGGATGAGCATCACCGAATAGACCAGTGTGCCTGCGAAAGCACCAAAAATGGCACAGCCACCAATGACCCTCTTGCGTATCTTCCCAGTCTTGCTGGTCTGGACGGGTTCGACAAGGTAACTGCAGAGCGGGAACCACCACAGCCATAGAAAATGCGAGAAGAAGTGAAACCCCAGCGCAAATGGCACCGCTGCACTGCCATTCCCTGCGTCGAGCTCCTGCCATACCCGTCCCTCAAAAGCTTGCTGTAAGCCAAATAAGATAGGTATTAGCGCCCACATCCAGTATGGTTGAAGCAGCCGCTTGGCCTGCTGAACGGCATACACACCAGTACTCAGCAATACAGCAGCAGCACTATAGCTAACAGATGCAGAAAAACACATTGAACAATATTTACACTTAATAATTGTTACGGGTGACTGCTAAGGGCACTAAACCAGAACATCATAATAGTAGATATTTTGCCCAATAGCGGTCAGTCATCGCAGTCTTTATAACGCCCACCTTCAGGATTGCCGTGACAAAATTCCCAACACTTCAAGTGAACGGCTAGCGGCGGGATTGCTACTTAACAGTAGCAGGAGACTTCACTCCGCCTGCACGCCAAATGCGGCAGGCACCTTCATCCGATACCATGCATGGGCCGATGGGTGTACGCGGCGTGCAGGCGGTGCCGAACAGTTTGCATTCGTCCGGATAAATCTTGCCCAGTACCACGCGAGCGCAATCGCATCCGGGCGGCATTTCGCCGACGCGTTTGCGCCCTTCCTTCTCGAATCCCGTGAACTGTTTGCGCGCATCGTACTGTTCGAAGCGTGGCGCGAGCGCGAATCCCGACGCCGGGATGATGCCGATGCCGCGCCAGTTCGCATCGACAACCTGCATCGCCTGACTGAGCTGTGCCTGCGCGGTTGCGTTGCCGCCTGGACGCACTACTTCGGGATAGCAGTTGTCGAGGAAGCATTCGCCTTCGATCAACTGGCGCAGCACCGAATAGGTCGCCGCCAGCAGCGACACCGGCGAAAAGCCCGCGACCGCGGCCGGGATCGCATGCTGCTCGGTGACGAACGCCCATTCCTCGGCTCCCATCACCGTGGCGACATGGCCGGGCGCGATCAGCGCATCGAAGCCCGGCTTTCCGGAATTCAGGAGCATCGCGACCGCGGGCCAGGTCAGCCGGCACGACAACAATAGTGAAAGATTTTCCGGAACACCCTCGAGCAGCATCGCGGCAACCGGCGCGGTGGTCGTCTCGAATCCGGCAACGAAGAACACCACTTTCCGCTCGGGATATTCTCGTGCGATCCTCACCGCTTCCTGCGGGCTGGCCACCGGACGGATGTCGGCGCCGGCGGCCTTGGCCTGTTCCAGTGAGCGCGGTTCCGATTTCGGCACGTTGACCGGCACTCGCAGCATATCGCCGAACGCGACCAGGATCACACCCGCATGCAATGCCAGCTGGATCGCGAGATAGACATCTTCCTCGGGGCACACGCACACCGGGCAGCCCGGGCCGGGGATCAGCTCGACGGTCTCCGGCAACGCACCGCGCATTCCCGCCATCGTGATGGTGCGCTCATGCCCGCCGCACACGTTCATGATGCGCGTGCGATGTTCGATCGGCAGCGCTTTGATCTTGTCGAGCCAGTTCTGAGCAGTGTGCATCGCAGTGACTCCCGCCACGGGGAAAAGCAATCGCCCACCATTCTACTCCGGTATTTACATTCGAATAATGTTGAATTCGATGGAACGACTGCAAAGCCAAATCATCGAATAGCCGGTTTGCGAGTTTGTAACCTTCATCACAGACTCATGAGGCGCGTAGCTATATTTTTAAAAAATGAATACTTTATCGGTTGGAAATGAAATTTTAGCTTGACTGTATATTAGTATTGGTTAATATACGAATACTCGACCCATACCCTATTACGGAGAGATGCGATGCCCGAAAAAGCCAAACCCGTTCGTTTGTGGCAGGAGGTCTCCCTGACCCTTGCGCTGAAGGTCATCGTGCTGTTCGTCATATGGGCAGTGTGGTTCTCCGCGCCCGAACAGGATCGCCTCGACGACCAGGCAGTCGCCACCAAGATACTATCCCAGCAAATACACAAGGAACCCAACCATTATGCCTACCCCGGAACTCGTTGACATCTCGCGGCTGCAATTCGCCGCGACCGCCCTGTACCATTTTCTGTTCGTGCCGCTCACGCTCGGCCTTTCGTTCCTGCTGGTCATCATGGAGTCGGTCTACGTGATGACCGGCCGCGTCATCTATAAGGACAT
>DATKAK010000121.1:0-9599 GCA_035498295.1 Gallionella sp.
ACAGCCATAGGCTTGCCCATCAAATACGTATTGGAAAAACGGCATGTGTTTGGTTTTGAAGTGGACAATCCGGTACATGATGGCAAGCTTTTCTTGCTTTACACCGCCACGGGTGTTTTTACTACGGCATTGTTTTGGGGAACCGAATATGCTTTCTTTTGGATCTTCGGCACCCATGAAATGCGCTATGCAGGCGGAGTAATCGGCCTGACCGCCGGATATGTCATCAAGTATTATCTCGACAAGAAATTTGTGTTTGTCCTGCGGCAATTAAATCCGGCGGTGGTTGCCTGACTATGGGCAAGAATCACGGCCTTTAGTTGCCGATGCCAGGCGAGCATGCAGCATCCGGCAAAGCCGCACAACATAAAGCATTGCAAGGCTGGATGGAGAACGCATGCAGTGAATTCTATTAGGAGAACCAGGTGCAGCAGCATCAAACTAAATACCCCAAGGCTGGAGAGATTGTCATCTTCCAGCCGGAATTCGTTGAGTTTGGAGGTGAAGAGCGGGTCATACTTTCATTGTCGAGAGAGCTGCATGCCCAAGGGCAACCGCATTCTGTGTTGTGCTATTGGAACAAAATCAATTTGGCTTCCTACGCTTCATGGCCACTGACAATCCACCAACTCAACCCAACCAGAAATCCTTTCAACAAGGTTTTATCGTTGAGACGGTGCCTCCAGTATATCCATAAGACTGGAAGCCCTGTCCCGGTGCTATTCAATATCCAGTCGGCCTATCACGCTGGACTGGCCGTGAAGGCACCTTATCATCTGCGCATTCCGGATACTTACAGTTTGCTCGGCTTTAAACCGGAAGGAACTGAACAAGCCAAACAATCATTTGCAAAGTCGCTTCGATCACGCGTCACGCAAACTGTCTGCCATTTCGCTACCCGGCGAGGCATTCGACGTTCTGATCGTTTTGTCACCAACACCGCCGCGCTTCGCGACGAAATGCAGCGGCTGTATGGACGCAACGCCGAAGTCATTTATCTCGGTGGTTTTGGTGGACCCCGCAACGATCTTCCGCGACGTGCATCTTCGCCAATCGAATTGCTGACCGTGTCGCGACTTCAGTCCAGCAAGCGCATCGACTGGATATTGAATGCCTTGGCAGAAATCCGGCAGGATGTCACCCGAGTTCCACAATGGCGTCTGCACATTGCAGGATCGGGGCCTGACGGTAAAGCGCTGCAAAACCTGAGCCAATCGCTCGGCCTTGGAAATGACGTTGTATTCCACGGTTTTGTCAGCGACGGACAGTTGAAAGATCTGTATGAAGGTTCCATGTCTTTCTGATGCCGGCCAAACAAGGGTACGGTCTGCCAGCCATCGAGGCACTGTATCAGAAACAGGCCGTAGTGGTCAGCGAAGAGTCCGGGGTGATCGAGATTCTGGAAAAGACGAATTGGGTCGCGATTGCTAAGGGCGGGAAGGATGGTTTTACCCGCGCCATGAAGGACATGCTGACCAGGGTGGAAAAGCCGGGATTCTTTGAGCAGCCCCTGCCTGAACTGCCGACTGAAGAAACCTGGGCCAGGAAGATCATCGAATATTTCGGATGGTAATGGCACAGTGATACAAAGCCATAAATTACTATCAAAGATAACGATGGATGGCCTCTTTAGTTCTTTGGACGCGGTTCAGGAACTGGAAGGCCAGCCTCTTCCGAAATCAGATGAAAGTGCAAATAGGAAATTTCCTGCTTGCCCGGTCCATTCGTGTACAGGCGATAGGCTTGCAGATGATCCCGCGCGACCAGTTCGCGGGCCAGCGCAAAGCAGCCGAGGACATAAGGGGTATCTTCCGGCGTGAGGGTGGTGATGTTGCGTGTGTCGTGCTTGGGAAAGAGCACGTAGTGGGTTTTCGCCTCGGGCCTGGGATTCCGGATCGCCAGACAGGTGTCCGACTCGAGTACGACACCCGGCACCAAAAATGGCGCGCGCAGGATGCTCGCCGAAGCGACCAGGCCGGCGATCTCGGCGGGCTTGTAGCATCTTTCCCGGCAGTCCGTGAAGGGTAGAAAGTTCCTCGGCAGGCTTGCTGAAAAGAGGTAGCCGCCGCACACGACACCTATCACGATCAGCGCCAGTGCAACTGCGATTTGTTTGAAACGCATGATCAGCACCCGATAGTCATTCAACAGAATACCATTTCAGTTTATGCATCATGGTACAGGCTGATTGCAAAAAAATGAAACCGGCTTGCTTAGTAACATTCCGATAGTCCCCGTCGACACGTGAATGGAGGTTATCGCACCCTGCATTCAAACATTGAGGATTGGAATCGACTCAATCCGTTTTTCGATATTCTGTCAGATTCATCCAATTTCATAATGCATCTGCCCCTAACTGAAAGTTAACTGTGGAATATGTTCCTTGAACAGATCTGCGAGAAGTTAAATGAAACGAGACTTTAGAGTTGCCTATGCAAGTAACTTATTCCTGTCATATTTTGCCGCTAGCATGCAAATGCTCGAGATAGTGATGTCTGTTCGGGCAATAATTTGATATGAACACGGAGCCAGTCATGAAAAAGATACGCAAGGCGGTTTTCCCCGTTGCCGGGCTGGGATCGCGCTTTCTGCCTGCAACCAAGGCAAGCCCGAAAGAAATGCTGCCCATCGTGGACAAGCCCCTTATCCAGTATGCGGTCGAGGAAGCGGTGGCCGCCGGTATCACCGACATGATCTTCGTTACCGGCCGCAGCAAGCGCGCCATCGAGGATCACTTCGACAAGAGTTCCGAGCTGGAAGAGCAGTTGAAGATCAAGAACAACACCAAGATGCTCGAGTTGCTGCAAAACCTGCTGCCCAGGAACGTGAACTGCATCTATATCCGCCAGCCGGAGGCACTCGGCCTCGGGCATGCGGTGCTGTGCGCCCGCCCGGTTCTGGAAGACGAGCCTTTTGCCGTGATACTCGCGGACGATCTGCTGGACGGGAATCCGCCGGTGATGCGGCAGATGGTGGACACCTACGATTATTACCGCTGTTCGGTACTGGGCGTGCAGGATGTTCCGCGCGATGAGACCAAGAGCTACGGCATCGTGGCGAGCCGTCCGGTGGCGGAACGGGTGGACCAGATCAGCGCGATCGTCGAGAAGCCGGCCCCGGAAAACGCACCCTCGACACTGGCCGTAGTCGGCCGGTATATCCTGACACCGCGCATTTTTCATCACCTGGAAAAAATCAAACCCGGCGCGGGCGGCGAGATCCAGCTCACGGACGGGATCGCTTCGCTGCTGGCGGAAGAGCAGGTGCTCGCTTATAGATACGACGGGGTGCGTTATGACTGCGGTTCCAAGCTCGGCTATCTGGAGGCGACTGTCGCGTTCGGACTGCGCCACCCGGAAATAGGCGCCGGCTTTGCAACCTATCTGGAAGCGCTGGCAATGAACAAATGCTATCGCAAGACCGGAACATGACATATTCGTGCATGCCCAGGAACGCATGATGCAGTGACCGCGATAAACAAGTGATGCTGATACCCAAGACCAAAATCCCGGTGGCGTCCGGCAAGGAATTGCGCTTTGCGCTGGTATTCATGCTTGTTTTCTGCATCCTGCAATTCTCATATCAGTCCGGCCGGGGCGGCCCGGTGGAGCATCTTGTCATCGACGTTGCCACAGTTTACCCAAGTGCCGCGCTGATCAACATCATCGATCCCGACAAGCAAGCCACGGCCAGCGGCCAGCGCATCCTCTCTCCGCAGGGATCGCTTTCGATACTCAAAGGTTGCGAAGGGACAGAAACCCTGTTCCTGCTGGCCGCAGCGATCGCCGCATTTCGGGCACCATGGAAGGACAAGCTCAAAGGGTTGTTGCTGGGCACAAGCCTGGTTTATTGTCTCAACCAGGCGCGCATAGTCGCCTTGTTTTTCGCTTCCCAGCAGAGCCGGCACTGGTTCGACATGCTGCACGGCTATATCGCGCCCAGCCTGATCATCGTGCTGAGCGCGCTGTTTTTCCTGTGGTGGGCCAATACGGCAACAGCAGATGAACCGGCGCAAGCTGCTTGAATCGGCCGGCTTGTTCATCGCCGCATACCTGGGGCTGCTCATGTTGTCGCTCTATTTCGGCGGCGAATACGCAGGGCTCCTGCTTCCGCTTTATCGCTGGGAACTCGTACACATTGTGCAGGATTACGATATCCAGGGTCTTGTCATCGGGGACAGCCACGGCGAGAAAGTAGTCATCCTGAATCTGCTCACCCGACACATCGTCATGGGCGAGCATGTCTTCCCGCCGGGCATCCGTATCTCGTGTTCAACCCTGGTCGGGCACGCGCTGCAACATCCCATGCTGGCGTTGAGTCTCGCTGTTGCGTGGCCCGCTAGCTCACCGGCGCAAAGGATCGCTCGCCTCTGCTGCACTCTGCCCTTTGTACTGGTCGTGGAAATGCTCGACATTCCGCTGGTGCTCCTCGGAAGCGCTCAAGACCTGGTGGCAGCCAACCTGGCTTCCGATGGCGCTTCTTTGTTGGTCGGCTGGATGAACTTCCTGAACGGAGGGGGCCGCCCTGCCCTTTCGCTGTTTGCCGGAATGATGGCGGTCTGCTGCGGCGGTGTCTTTTTTCGGGTATACGATCTGAGGCTTTCGCGGCAATAGGCCATACGGTCTATATTTTTCCGAATTTTTTTCCTCACACTGTCATATCCACGAGTTAGCTTCTCCGCCGCCACCGACGAACATCCAGCCAGGGCCATACGCACTTGCTGGTGGGGTGGTATTGACGAATCAACCGGAAGAGTCTGGCCCATACCTGGAATCAGCATGGAAAATTTTTCAAATAATTTCCTTGCATTGCGGCGCCGCCCGACAATGCTGTCCCATTTTCGAATTGCCCTCGCGCTGTTTGCCGCTCTGCGGATCGATGCCGCGTTCTGCGCCCAGGCTCCGGCACGAGCCCTGGATCGCCTGTCCGCCGGGCAGCCGGTTGAACTGATTGTCGAGTACGAAGCCGCGACCATCGAACAGGAAGCGGCGGCGATGCGCCAGCAAAACAAACGTCACGTCGACGACGACAGCGTCCTTGCCTTCAAGGCAGGCCGTTACAAGACTCTCAAGGATGAGGTCGACCGTGCCGTAGCGCGCCCGGATAACGAGCTGGTTACCGACTACAGTCACTTGCCGATGTCCTTCAGGCGCTTCCGCTCACTGGCGGCACTGAACGCGCTGCTTGCGAGGCCGGAGGTCAAGGACGTCTATTGGAACGATGCATTGCATGCCGTTCTGGCACAAAGCCTGCCGCTGATCAATCAGCCTGCGGTGGCTGGTGCAGGATATACAGGCTCAGGCAGCACGGTTGCGGTGATCGATGACGGGATCGACTACGCCAGGGCCGCCTTCGGCTCATGCACCGCGCCGGGGACGCCGGCCGGCTGTCATGTTATCGTTGACATGGATTTCGGCAGCGGCACCACGGATACCAGCCATGGTACCAATGTCTCCGCCATCGTGCTGGGCGTCGCGTCCGCGGCGCAGATTGCGATGCTCAATGCGTTCTCCGGAACTTCCGCGCTGACCTCCGACATCATTTCTGCGATCAACTGGGCCGTCGCCCACAGAACGGCCTACAACATTGTCGCGATCAATATGAGTCTGGGAGATGGCGGAAAAAATACCCAAACCTGCCAGGGAGGCAATGCTTTCTACACGCCGGTGACCAGTGCGATCAATGCAGGCATCTCCGTGGTTGCGGCCGCCGGAAACGACGCCTATACCAATGCGCTCAACAAGCCGGCTTGCACACCCGGAGTCATATCCGTGGGAGCGGTCTACGACAGTGATCTCAGCAACCAGGGTTATCCCAACGGAGTCACCTGGGGCAGCCTTTGCACCGACAGCACCACTGCCGCGGACAAGATCGTCTGCTTTTCGGACACCGCCAGTTTTCTGACCATGCTGGCGCCCGGCGCAATGATCACGGCTGCCGGCATCACAGACGGGGGGACCTCGCAGGCCTCGCCTCATGTCGCCGGTGCGGTTGCGGTGCTCCGTGCCGCGTTTCCGCAGGATCCGCTAGGCCAGACCTTGGCGCGCCTGACCGGCAGCGGAGTCATGATCACCGACACGCGAAACGGGATCAACATCACCAAGCCGCGCCTCAACCTGCTCGCCGCCGCGGCCCCGGCCAATGACGAGTTTTCCAATCGCATCGCGCTGGGCGGCAACAACGGCAGCGTCAATGGTGTCAGCTTGCTTGCAACCAAGGAATCCGGGGAGCCCGCTCACGCAGGCAACCCCGGCGGGCATTCGATCTGGTGGAAGTATGCCGCCACCGCAACCGGACAATTGAGCTTGAATACGCACGGCAGCAGTTTTGATACCCTGCTGGCCGCGTATACCGGAAGCAGCGTGAGCGCATTGACGGCAATCGCATCGAATGACAACGATGGCTCTGCAAACGGCACGAGCGGCATGTTTCTGCAGGTCCATGCTGGAACGGAATACGAGATCGCCGCGGATGGCGCCAACGGGACCGCCGGAACCACCACACTCAACTGGAGCCTGAACACTTCCGCCACGGCCGATCTGTCTGTCGCAATCACCGGCCCGTCCACCGGCGCAAGCGGAACCGCGTCGACCTATATGGTCGCGGTCACCAACGCAGGTCCACAGACTGCCACCAACGTCGTCTCGACCATAACGTTGCCGGCCAACTCAAGCTTCTCATCGGGTCCTTCCGCATGCAGTGCTGCAGGAACAACCGTCACTTGTCGCGCCGGCAGCCTGGGAAATGGCGCGCTGATATCGTTGCCGATACAGCTCATATGGAACACACCAGACGCGGCCGCAGTCATTTCGACCGCTGTTGCATCCGATGTACCGGACCCCAGCCTGCCCGACAACGCATCTTCCATCCAGGTAATGGTCGGCGCCGGAAGCAATCCCGCTAACGACAATGACGTGCCCACCTTGCCGCAGTGGGGAATGATAATGTTGGCGCTGTTGCTAACCGTGGCTGCCACCCGGGCGCAACGCGAAATGTGAAACTTTTGCTGCAATGATCCTGCCTTGGTAGTCCGAACGGATCATTCATGGAAGCGATGGCACGCGAACAATTGTAACAATGACTAATTACGATTCGGGCCCCCGGCGTGTGCCTTATGGACCGGCGCCACAATCCAAGATGCAAAAGAATATTTCAACGTGGAATTCAAAAAGTGAGCAACGATATGCGCATGAACCTCTCCTTCCTCGCCGGCGGGATTGCATTGACCCTGGCTGGCCATGCCCTGGCATATGAAAACAAATCGC
The DNA here is from genome assembly GCA_035498295.1 of Gallionella sp. GTDB lineage: Bacteria > Pseudomonadota > Gammaproteobacteria > Burkholderiales > Gallionellaceae > Gallionella. The sequence goes on from DATKAK010000121.1 coordinate 7,266, forward strand.
TTGTCATCGGCTTTGTCGCAAGCGAGAACAAATCCACGCACATATTTGAAATGCCCGTTGCTGACACTGCATTGCCAAACGCCTATTCCATCGTTGAAACCTGGAATAACAGGGGTTCAGACGATGCGATTGATGGCGCCGGCCTTGGTGGTACCGGAAAAAGCGATGAGGAAAAAGGCGGCCGGCAGGGCGACACCGTATTCGGGGATACGGACGGATCCTTCGCCAATCAGCTCGACGACAACATGGGCGATTTCGGCGGCTCTGCAGGATTTTTCAACTGCTCGATTACGCCTGCAGTTCCGGAGCCGGATGCGTGGATACTGATGCTGACCGGATTCGGCGTGATTGCTGGGGCTTCGGTACTGCGCAGATGGAAATCCCGGTTCCGCTTCGCCTGATCATGGCCTAGTCCAATTCAACTGCCTGAAACAAATAATTCAATTTCCTGCAACATCTTTGCGCTATCTTGATAAACAGTACCGTTTGATATTGGGAGAATACTGATGCAAGAACTGCAAAGCGACGATTTCTTTGTGCCGGCTTTCCTGTTGAAGCTGCCGCCCCAGCCGGATACCGGCCGGCACTACACTCAAACAGACGATTTTCTGAAAGACTTCCACGGCTGGTCCGAATGCGCAACTCCCGAGGATTGCGAAGATTGACTCGTTGCTGAACCGGGAAGTTCGAGAGTGGCGGGATCTTGCGGCGGAGTCAGCCGCTGGTGCACTACACGATCTTCCCGGGTGACTGGGTAGATTCACGGCCCGCGCCGATTCAGGGAAATCGGGAACAGTTACCGGAATAATTGGCCGGAACGGAAGCATCAGTGCGATGTGATCCGGAGCTTCACCGGTTGCGGCATGTCGCCGGGTGGTTCATTCAACTGCCTGATGCCACCCATGGCTTTCTTCATCGCCGCATCCACGCCAGGCAAACCGGTAGTACCCAGCAGTTCGTAACGGTAGATCTTTCCATCCCGGGCGATCCAGATCGCCACATCGACCCGGTATTCATCGGTGCGCAAGGCTTCGTCGCGAGCTAGCTCATCCTGGATGTTCTTTTTCAGCCCGTTCAGGTAGCCGACATAACCGCTTCCATCGCCGGCTTTTCCCCCCAGAACGAGTTCGCGCCCTCCCTTGATGCCAACCAGGCCGAATACGTCACCCGCGCCGTTGCCTTCCGTATCCAGCCCGAGATTTTCGCCGGGTTCCCTTTGTTGCGGAGTTGGTTCGTCCAGAACCATATCCTGCTTCGATGCGGAAGGTTTTTCTTCCGGTGCGACCAGCGGCGGGGGGGGCGGAGGTGTCGTATCGGCCGGCCTGATCACGGCAATCTGCTGCACCCGCCTTCTGGGCTGGTCGGATTTGTCCAGAAAATGCCTGATCATCAGCACGATGCCCGCCACCAGCACAAGAAAGAAAATACCCCCGACCAAAGCCGGCAGCCTTTTCAGCAAGAGTCTTCTAGCGTTCATCGGTTGTTTGTCCGGCCCTCTTTGACTGGCGTCGAATCCGAATGGGATTTTCTGCCTTGCATTCTCTTGGGTGTGATCACATTGAGTGCACTGCTCATGCTTCGCGAGGCGGGCATCAATCGAAGATATACTCTCAATAATAGGTTACAGATTGGTGAAAGCCGATGGCCGCCTCGGGTGAACAGATGATCCCTCCACCGTTTTGCTGGTCTTCGAGAGCGATTGCATCGATGGCCTGACGGGAAATTCAGGCACATCAATTCTGCGACTATGTGTCACGGCCGAAATCCCGCTCGGACTGGGAATCGGCAATTGCCGGATCTTCTGCACAGACCGGGTTATGAGCAATATTTCTGCATGCAGCTTATAGCTGGCAAATGTCCGTGTCTGGCCTTTGCCGATCCGGAGCTCATTTCGCAAGAGGCATCCGAGTTTTTTTGCGAGTCATTATTTGCCGTTTTGCGAGCTCTTCGACACTTGGTCATGGCGACTGAGGCGGCCGAAAACCCGCGGTTCGAGTGTTGCAGCAGCGAACCCGCCGCTCTTCATCTCGCAGGTACGCCCCGGGCGGGGAAGCGCGTTCATGGAATCGCATGCCCTCTCCTTTTCCACACGTACCAGGCACAGGCTGGGATCAGCGTCAAAATCAACGCAAGGATGACGCTGCCGAAACGGTCTATCCACTCGAGAAGCGACGACAGATACTCGCCGAAGAAGTAGCCCACAATGATGAACTGCCCGATTCCGACCACGACCCCTAGGGTGTTGAAACTGAGGAAGGTGGCGTAGTTCAGGCGGAACATGCCGGCCATGGCGGGCATCACCCAGGACAGCGGGCCGCTGAGGCGCGCCACGAA
>DATKAK010000122.1:0-9369 GCA_035498295.1 Gallionella sp.
ATTCGGACAAATCAAATGCCATCCTTGTGTGCCATGCTTTGTCCGGCCATCATCATGTCGCAGGTCACTACGCTGATGATCCCAAGAACATCGGCTGGTGGGACAACATGATCGGTCCGGGCAAACCGGTCGATACCGACCAATTTTTCGTCATCGGGGTGAACAATCTGGGAGGTTGTAACGGCTCCACCGGGCCCTCCAGCATTGCTCCGCAAACCGGCAAGCCTTACGGTTCAAGCTTTCCGGTGGTCACGGTGGAAGACTGGGTGGAATCGCAGGCGCGCCTCGCCGATCAGCTTGGCATCAAGCAATTTGCCGGTGTGATAGGCGGCAGCCTGGGCGGGATGCAGGCCATGCAGTGGACATTTTCATTTCCCGAACGCGTCCGCCACGCACTGGTGATCGCAGCTGCCCCGCACCTGACGGCCGAGAATATCGCTTTCAACGATGTGGCGCGCAACGCAATCCTTACCGACCCGGACTTTCACGGCGGAAACTTCTATGAACATGGCGTCGTGCCCAGGCGCGGCCTGCGGCTGGCGCGGATGCTGGGCCATATCACCTATCTATCCGACGATGCGATGGCGGACAAGTTCGGGCGCAGCCTGCGCTCCGGCAAACTGGGATACAACTACGACATCGAGTTCGAGATCGAGTCCTACCTGCGCTACCAGGGCGACAAGTTCGCCTCATTTTTCGACGCGAACACTTATTTGCTGATGACCAAGGCGCTGGATTATTTCGATCCGGCACGCGTGTACGGGGGTGATCTGGACAAGGCGTTCTCGTCCGCGCGCGCGGATTTTCTGGTGGTGTCATTCACGACAGACTGGCGCTTTGCGCCTGAACGCTCGCGCGAGATCGTAAATGCGCTGTTGCATAACCGCCGCAACGTCAGCTACGCCGAGATCACCTCGACCCACGGACACGACTCTTTTCTGATGAAGCACGATCATTACCACGACGTAATACGCACCTATCTGAACCGGGTCGCGGGAGAAGTAACAGGATGAGCGCGCATGATCCAGTGGAACTCGCCGCCGCCCGCCCGGATTTTGCCGCAATCGCGGAGTGGATCGCGCAGGGAGCATCGGTGCTCGATCTCGGCTGCGGCGACGGCAGCCTGTTGCGCTTTCTGAAGGACACCCGCAAGGTACGCGGTTACGGCATCGAGATCAACGACGCAAACATCGTGGCATGCATCCGCAACGGCGTGAACGTGATCCAGGGCGATATGGAATCCGGGCTGTCGGGTTTTGAGGACAACGCCTTTGATTTCGTGCTGCTGTCGCAGACGCTGCAGGCCACGCGCCATACCGAGCCGCTGGTGCAGGAGATGCTGCGCGTCGGGCGCGAGGGGATCGTCAGTTTTCCGAATTTCGGCTATTGGCGCAATCGTCTGAGCGTGCTGCGCGGCAAGATGCCGGTTTCAAAAGAACTGCCGTATCAGTGGTACGACACACCGAACGTGCATTTGTGCACCCTGCATGATTTCGAGGATTTCTGCCGCGACTTTGATGTAACCGTGCTCGAACGCCGCGTGATGACGGGCAACGGCGAAGTCAATCTGCTGCCAAACCTGCTGGGCAGCACGGCAGTGTACCGTTTTCAGCGTGGGATATAGATCTACAAGCACCCTCTCCACAACCCTCCCCCGTGTGCGTGGGAGGGAGCCAACCCTTCCCCTCTCCCACTTGTGGGAGAGGGGTCAGGGGAGAGGGTAGTCGTGACTATCTGGCAACAACTTTTCACCCGCCGCATGCTGATCTGCGTGTTCACCGGATTTGCCTCCGGCCTGCCTTTGTACCTGCTGCTCAATCTGGTTCCCGCCTGGCTGCGCACAGAGCACATCGATCTCAAGGTGATCGGCGCGTTGGCGCTGATCCAGTTTCCCTATACCTGGAAATTCCTCTGGTCGCCGTTGCTGGATCGCTATGCGGTGCCGGTGCTGGGGCGGCGGCGCGGATGGATGCTGATCACGCAAGCCGCGCTGCTGGTCGTGATCGTGATGCTGGGCGGGATGTCGCCACAGAAAGACTTGCGGATGATCGTGGTGCTGACCACGATGCTGGCGTTTTTGAGCGCCACGCTGGATATCGCGCTGGATGCCTATCGCCGCGAATTGCTGTTCGACAATGAACTCGGTTTGGGCAACGCGGTGCATGTCAATGCCTACCGCCTTTCCGGACTGATCCCCGGCTCACTGGCGCTGATCCTTGCCGATTATCTGCAGTGGGGCATGGTGTTCATGATCACCGCGCTGTTCATCCTTCCGGGAATGTTGATGACGCTGCTGGTGCAGGAGCCGCACCGCGCCGAGCCGCCCAGGACATTGCGCGAAGCGGTGGTCGAACCGTTCCATGAATTCATCACCCGGCGCGGCTGGCAAAACGCACTGCTGATCCTGGCATTCCTGTTCTTCTACAAACTTGGCGACAGTTTGTGCACCGCTCTGGCTACGCCGTTCTATATCGACATGGGATTTTCAAAATCGGAGATCGGGCTGATCGCGAAGAATGCAGGGCTGTGGCCTGCGGTGATCGGCGCGCTGCTCGGCGGCATCTGGATGCTGAAGATCGGGATCAACCGGGCGCTGTGGTTGTTCGGCGCGGTGCAAGTGATCAGCATCTTCGGCTTTTACTGGCTGGCGCTGCAGGGTGCGCAGGCCGAAGCGACCGCGCTGCATCTTACCCAGCTTGCATTAGTGATCGGTCTGGAAGCATTCGGTGTCGGGCTGGGCACGGCAGCCTTCGTCGCCTATATCGCGCACACCACCCACCCCGCCTACACCGCCACCCAGTTCGCCCTGTTCACCAGCCTTTCCGCCGTGCCGCGCACCTTCGTCAACGCCTCGGCTGGCTGGCTTGCAGAACAATTGGGCTGGGCCAATTTCTATCTGTTGTGTGCGGTGTTGGCGATACCGGGAATGTTGCTGCTGCTGAAGGTCGCACCGTGGGGTGAAACACAACATGTTGCGGAATTGCCACCTGACGGTAATGCGCGGTAGGCCCTAGACCGGCCGAATCGCTATGCCGCACATAACCGGTATTAGCATAATCAGAGTATCAGTTTAGATACTCGGCAGATCCAAAAGTGTGAGCGTTGCCTGGTCAGGCGCCTTCTTGAATGCAAAGGCACTTACTTCGAATAGATCCACCAAAGTCGCACTGAAAATAATCTTGAACCCGGACCTTCGTAGTGCGGCCAATAGGGATTTCTGGGTAAAACCCGTTTTATGGGCGTAAAAATCCTGCCCGCTTTCCTCGATTTCAACGCCATAACCATACAATACGTCCAGCACCATGATCGGCCCGGCAGCCGATTGGTAAAGCACGTCGTCAATGTCCAAGCCGCGCGCAACGGTGACTCGCATCACCTCGTTGATGTCCGGCACCCGAATATGCGCGAACCCGTCATCCTTTAGCACATGCAGGAAACCGGCTAGCACCTTTGCTACATCATGCCGGTAATAGTGTTCAAGATTGTGAGAGCAATAAACCGCATCAAATAGTCCGCTTTCCAGAGATGTGAGATCGCGTGCATCGCACACGATGTCAGGTTCGCCCTTTGGGTCAATATCGAGCAGAAAATGCTCAAATTCGGCGAAATGAGGGGGGAGTGGAATTTGCTTGTTATTGCCCCCGACGTTCAATACTTTTTTCAATTATTTATATCTCACATGGTGACATTGGCGAATGTGTTTGTCCCGAATCAGGACACATCAATCATCATGGCATCCAAATTTTTGCCCGAATTGACCTTGCCGTGGTAATTATACATGCCGCGCGCTAGATCTTGCGTACGAATACCTTCGATTTCCGCTGATAGTTATACAACGACTTCTTCTGCGCGGGCAACGCGGAGACGTCGCTCTCGACAAAGCCGCGCTCGAGGAACCAGTGCGCGGTGCGCGTGGTGAGCACGAAGAGCCTCCTGATGCCCTGCGACTTGGCGACCGAGATCATGTGGTTGAGGATGGCCTCGCCGTAGCCGCGGTCGCGGTTCTGTTTTTCCACCGCCAGCGCGGCAAGTTCGGCGGCGGCTTCGTCCGGAAATGGATACAGCGCGGCGCAGCCCACGATGCGATGGTCGTGTTCCAGCACCACGAAGCGGTCGATCTCCTGTTCCAGCAATTCGCGGTTGCGCCGCACCAGGATGCCTTCCTGTTCCAGCGGGCGCAGCAATTTCAATATCCCTCCGACTTCCTTGATCGTGGCATCGCGCAGGGTGTTCAGCGTGCTCTCGACGATCATCGTGCCGATGCCTTCATCGCTGAACAGTTCCTGCAACACCGCACCGTCGGTATGACGGCTGATCAAGTGGGTGCGCGCGACACCGGCCTCGCAGGCGCGTATCGCGCAGGGCAGGAACATCGACACGTCATCCGGCAGCTTGTGCTTTCCGCCAAGAATCTTCTGTGCACCGGCGACGGTGAGTTCCTTGAGCAACTCGCCGTTCTTGTCCTGCACGCCGTCGGTATCCATCAGGAACACCAGTTTGTCGGCGTCCAGCGCGATCGCGGTGGAGGTCGCGACATCTTCCAGCGTGACGTTGAACACTTCGCCGGTGGGCGAATAGCCTAGCGGCGAGAGCAGCACCACTTCGCCGAATTCCATCCTGTCCTTAAGCGCCGCGACATCCACCTTGCGCACGCTGCCGGTGTGCTGCATGTCCATGCCGTTGATCACCCCGATCGGCTGCGCGGTGATGAAGTTGCCGCCCGCGATGCGGATATCGGCATTCGCCATCGGTGAATTCGGCAGGCCCATCGACAGCAGCGCCTCGATTTCGACGCGCACGCGGCCGACCGCTTCCTTTACGCACTGCATGGTCTCGGCATCGGTGAGGCGGATACCATGATGATACGTGCCTTCTAGATTGTTCTTCGCCAGATGCTGCTCGATCTGCGGGCGCGCGCCATGCACCAGCACCAGCCTTATGCCCAGGCTCGCAAGCAGATTGAAATCGTGCGTCAGTTCGACGAACTTGCCGTCCGCGACAACTTCTCCGCCAAAGGCGATGACGAAAGTGCGCCCGCGGAACGCGTTGATATACGGCGCAACAGAACGGAACCAGGCGACGAATTCGGCGGAGGTAGTAATCGGCATTGGGGGACTCCCTGATCTAATGTGTGCGCTTGATTACGCTAGTCTTCATCGAGCAGTTTGCCCGCAATGGCCCAGTTCTCGTCTGGCAATTCGTCAAAAGCCACATAGGTATAGCTTTTGGGCTTTAATGCGATGCGTTCCAGCGTGTCGGTGATCTCGGCAGCGATTTCGGCTTTCTGTTCGCGGGACAGGGTTCCCGCGATGCGGATGTTCACGTAGGGCATATGCAGCTCCGGATAGAATAGGTATCGACTTTGCAAAGTATATAGACATTCGCGCCGGTTGCCATTATAAGCCGGACATTCACCCCTTTACATTTGCGAGGCTTTTTTGACTGTCGATACCGTATTGCCTGCAAGCGCGATACGCCGCAAGGCGCGGCTGGATACGCTGGCTGCAATAGAATATCCGGCCGATCTGCCGGTGGTGCAAAAACGCGAAGATCTGGCGCACGCCATTGTGGGAAACCAGGCGGTGATCGTGTGCGGCGAGACCGGTTCGGGCAAGACCACACAATTGCCGAAGATCTGCCTGGCGCTGGGGCGCGGCGTGCTGGGCGTCATCGGTCACACCCAGCCACGGCGGGTGGCGGCGCGTTCCGTGGCCTCTCGCATCGCGTTCGAATTGAAGACCGAGATCGGCGGTGTGGTCGGCTACAAGGTGCGTTTTCACGACAAGGTGTCGCCGGATTCGGCAATCAAATTGATGACCGACGGCATCCTGCTGGCAGAGATACACAGCGACCCGCTGCTAAACCAATACGACACGATCATTGTCGACGAGGCGCACGAGCGCAGCCTGAACATCGATTTCCTGCTCGGTTATCTCAAACAGCTGTTGCCTCGCCGACCCGATCTCAAGCTCATCATCACCTCCGCCACGCTGGATGCGGATCGTTTTGCCAGGCATTTCGGCGCGCAGATCGTCGAAGTGTCCGGACGCAGTTATCCGGTTGAGATTCGCTACCGGCCGTTGGAAGCAAATGTGGAGGGCGAAGCCCTGGACGTGCCGCGGGGTGTCAGTATCGCGCTGGACGAACTCGCGGCCGGCGGACTCAAGGGCGACGTGTTGGTGTTCCTCCCCGGCGAGCGCGAGATACGAGACACGGCGGAAGTGTTGCGCAAGCATCACCCGAAAGGGATTGAAGTGCTGCCGCTGTTCTCGCGGCTGTCAGTGGCGGAACAGGACCGGGTGTTCAAGACCGGCGGGCAACGGCGCGTGGTGCTGGCGACCAATGTCGCGGAAACGTCGCTGACCGTGCCCAACATCGGCTACGTGATCGACAGCGGGCAGGCGCGCGTGAACCGCTACAGCATCCGCCAAAAGGTCGAGCAGTTGCACATCGAGAAGATCTCGCGTGCCGCCGCGAACCAGCGTGCCGGACGCTGCGGGCGCGTGATGAGCGGGGTGTGCATACGCCTTTACGAAGAACAGGATTTCCAGCAGCGCGCGGAATATACCGATCCGGAGATATTCCGTGTGTCGCTGGCGACGGCGATTCTGCGCATGAGCGCGCTGGAACTCGGCGAGGTCAGCGAGTTTCCGTTCATCGAACCGCCCTCCCCGCGCATGATTGCCGATGGTTACCAGCTACTCTCAGAACTCGGTGCGATCGACGAAACAAAACAACTCACCAAACTTGGCCATGAAATCGCCAGATTGCCGCTGGACCCGAAGATCGCACGACTGCTGCTGGCGGGGCGGCAATATCGCTGCCTGACAGAAATCCTGGTCATTGCCGGAGCGCTGTCGGTGCAAGACCCGCGTGAACGCCCGCTGGATCGCCAGGAGGCCGCGGACACGGCGCACAAGAGGTTTGCCGACGAGCGCTCCGACTTCCTCGCTTATCTGAAGATCTGGGCGTGGTACGAGCAGGCGGTCGCGCACAAGCAATCCAACCGCCTGCTGGCGGAAGAATGCCGCAGGCATTTTCTTTCTCCGCTGCGCCTGCGCGAGTGGCGCGAGCTGCACCAGCAGTTGCACGCGCAGGTCGCCGAAATGGGCATGCGCGAAAACGAGCGGCCGGCTACCTACGAACAGATCCACAAGGCCCTGCTGTGCGGTTTGCTCGGCAATATCGGCATCAAGAGCCTGGAAAGCAATGAATACCTGGGTGCGCGCGGCATCAAGTTCGTCGTCGCGTCGAATTCAGTGCTGGCGAAAAAGGGCGCGAAGTGGGTGATGGCGGGCGAACTGGTCGAAACGCATCGATTGTACGCGCGCATCGTCGCGCGCATCGAGCCGGAATGGCTGGAGGAAGTCGGCGATCACCTGATCAAGCGGCATTATTACGACCCGCACTGGGAGAAGAAGGCATCGCAGGTTGCTGCATGGGAGCGCAGCACGTTGTTCGGGTTGGTACTGAACCCGAAGAAACGAGTCCATTACGGCCCGATGAATGTGCAGGAATCGCGCGGGGTCTTTATCCGCCAGGCGCTGGTCGGCGGCGAGTTCGAGACGCGCGCGCCGTTCTTTGCGCACAACCGCAAGCTGATCGCCGACATCGAGGCGCTGGAACACAAGGCGCGCCGTCCCGACGTGCTGGTGGACGACGAGCTGATCTTTGCGTTTTACGACAGCCGCATCCCTGCCGATATCCACAACGGCGCGGCATTCGAGCATTGGCGCAAGGAGGCAGAACGCGATGACGCGAGACTGCTGTATCTGAAAAAAGACGACCTGATGAGGCACGAAGCGGCGGGCATCACCACCGACCAGTTTCCGCCGAATTTGAAGATCGACAACGTCAACTTTGCGCTGAGCTACAACTTTTCGCCGGGCAGGAACAACGACGGCATCACGCTCACCGTGCCGGTGGCGCTGGTCAACCAGGTCTCCGCCGCGCGTTGCGAATGGCTGATCCCGGGAATCCTGGCCGAGAAGGTTATACAATTGATCAAGACGCTGCCGCAAAAATTGCGCCGCCATCTGGTGCCGGTGCCGGAATTCGCCGCAGCCTTTTGCCGCGAGGTCCAGCCATCCAACACGCCGCTGCTACAGGCATTGGCGCGCTACATCCGCGAGCAGAAACAGGTCGACGTAACGCTGGACGCGTTTCGCCTCGAGCAGTTGCCGCCGCACCTGCTGATGATTTTTCGCGTCGTGGATGAGCACGGGCGGCAACTCGGTATGTCGCGCAACTTTTCCCAACTCCACGCCGAGCTGGCGCCGCGCACCGCGCCGGTGAACGTTGCGGCGGAGGAGGAAATTGGCGAGTCCGTTTCCGAGCAGCGCTATACCTCGTGGAGTTTCGGAGATTTCGTAGAGACACGCGAGGTGAAGCGCGCCGGACAGAAGGTCGCGCTGTACAACGCGCTGGTGGACCAAGGGGATGCAGTGGTGCTGCGCGCATTCGATACCCGCGATGCCGCGCAGGCCGCGCATCGCGGCGGGTTGCGCAGATTGTTCATGCTGCTGCTCAAGGAACAGGTGAAATATCTGGAAAAGAACCTGCCCGATGCGCAGCAGCTGGGTATGTTGTTCATGCCTTTTGGAACCCTGCAGGATTTGCAGGAGCAGATCCTGGCGATCACCTTCGAGCGCTGCTGCCTGAATGATCCGCTACCAAACAACGAGGCGGAATTCATCGCGCGCGGCAAGGAGGCGAAGAGCCGCCTGTTGCTGGTCGCGCAGGAACTCGCCAGGCTGGTCGGCAATGTGCTGGCCGAATACCAGGTAGTGCAAAAGAATCTGCCGCAACTCAAGACGCATAATCATGCGAATCAGGATGTGCGCGCGCAGCTGGAATGGCTGCTGCACGGGCGCTTCATCGCGGATACGCCCTATGAACGGCTGCAGCATGTGCCGCGCTATCTCAAGGCGATCAATATGCGCATCGAAAAACTGCGCCACAATCCCGCGCGCGATGCGCAATGCATGGCGCAGATGCAGCCGCTGACCCAGGCATGGCAAAAGCTGCGCGTGGCGCAGCAGGGCAACAACGACCCGCGCGTGGACGAGTTCGCCTGGCTGATGCAGGAATTGCGGGTGTCGCTGTTCGCCCAGGAGCTGAAGACGCCGGTGATCGTGTCGGTAAAACGGCTGGAGAAGATGCTGGCGGGGATCAAGGGTTAGCGCGGTGCTTTGATTGTCCCCTAAGGATAGTCAAATATGCCCGCCAGGCCGCCGCGCGACCGGGTAACTTGAACATGAAGATTGGTATGTATAATCCGCTCCTGTCAAATATCCGGAAGCAAAAATGTCCACGACCATACTGATCATCGGGCTGATGCTGTTCTTTGCGCACTTTCTGTCGGTGCAG
>DATKAK010000123.1:0-15900 GCA_035498295.1 Gallionella sp.
CGAGATGGTGATGCCGGGGGACAACGTGAGCATCACGGTGAACCTGATCGCGCCGATCGCGATGGAAGAGGGCCTGCGTTTCGCGATCCGCGAAGGCGGCCGCACCGTCGGCGCCGGGGTGGTTGCAAAGATTATCGAGTAACCGTAGCCGTTAGCCATTCGAAGTTGGCCGTTGCTTGATGCAGCATCCGCGCAGCGGACAAGACCGGCTGGCGGCCAGAAACTGACAACTGTATTTAGGCCAGTAGCTCAATTGGTAGAGTATCGGTCTCCAAAACCGAGGGTTGGGGGTTCGAGACCCTCCTGGCCTGCCAACAATGGCAAGTAACGATTGATTGGAATGATTGCGCATGGCAGACAAAATTAAGTTGTTCGTTGCATTTTTGGTTGCATCGGCGGGCATCGCGGGCTATTACAATTTGCACGATAGCCCCGCAGTGGTGAAGCTGGTTTCGATACTGGCCGGTTTGCTGCTCGCAGCGGGAGTGGCATGGACCAGCGAGCCCGGAAAACGCTTTTTTTCTTTCGGACGCGATTCTGTCGCCGAGGCGAAGCGTGTGGTATGGCCGACGCGCAAGGAGACCTTGCAGACCACTGCGGTGGTGATCGCGTTTGCGGTCACCATGGCTTTGTTCCTGTGGGCGGTGGACGCTAGTCTGATGGTCCTGGTGAACAAGTTGATGGGGCGGGGCGAGTGATGGCCATGCATTGGTATGTCGTTCATACTTACTCGCAGTTTGAGAAAAGCGTGCAGAGAGCATTGACCGAGCGCATCCAGCGCGAGGGCATGCAGGATAAATTCGGCCAGATTCTGGTTCCAGTCGAGGAAGTGGTGGAACTGAAATCCGGACAGAAGAGCATCACCGAGCGCAAGTTCTTCCCCGGTTATGTGCTGGTCGAGATGGAAATGACCGACGATACCTGGCACCTGGTGAAGAGCACTCCCAAGGTGACCGGTTTTCTTGGGGGTTCGGCGATGAAGCCTACGCCGATCAGCGAGAAGGAAGTGCAGAACATCATGCAGCAGATGCGGGCGGGTGTTGAAAAACCGAGACCCAAGGTATTGTTCGAAGTGGGCGAGCTGGTGCGGGTCAAGGAAGGCCCGTTCACCGATTTCAACGGTTCGGTCGAAGATGTCAATTACGACAAGAACAAGATCCGCGTGGCGGTGACCATCTTTGGCCGGTCGACACCGGTGGAACTGGATTTCGGCCAGGTGGAAAAGGCCTGATAGATACAGGACTGAGGATTCAGGACTGAGTGGAAGTGTAGTAGGTTTTTTTAACGGGGAGCGTATCGAAAGAACGTTCTCAAAACCGTAGCGAGCGGCTTGAGTGCAAGGCGCACGGAACGCAGCGACCGAGACCTACCTGATTGGTAGGCGAGGAAGCGAGTACCGGGCAACACAGCAATCGAGCCGCGCAGCAGGTTTTGGAATGTTCTTTGCGGTATGCGTTTAACCCACTGAAAAGGAGTATCAACGTGGCAAAGAAAGTCGTCGGCTACATCAAGCTGCAAGTGCCCGCAGGCAAGGCAAATCCAAGCCCACCGATCGGCCCGGCATTGGGCCAGCGCGGCCTGAACATCATGGAGTTCTGCAAGGCGTTCAACGCGCAAACCCAGGGCGTGGAACCGGGCCTGCCGATTCCGGTGGTGATCACCGCGTTCGCGGACAAGAGTTTCACTTTCATCATGAAGACCCCGCCCGCGAGCATTCTGATCAAGAAGGCCGCCAATGTGGAAAAGGGCAGCAAGACACCGCACACCGACAAGGTTGGCAAGCTGACCCGCAAGCAAGCGGAACAGATCGCAACGACCAAGATGCCCGATCTGACCGCTGCCGACATGGACGCGGCGGTGCGCACCATCGCCGGCAGCGCGCGCAGCATGGGCATCACCGTGGAGGGCGTATAACATGTCCAAACGATATAAGGCGATTGCCGCGAAAGTCGACCGCAACAAGCATTACCCTCTGAATGATGCGCTCAAATTGGTCAAGGAAACTGCGGTAGCCAAGTTTGATGAATCCATCGATGTCGCGATCAATCTCGGTATCGATGCAAAGAAATCCGACCAATTGGTGCGCGGCTCGGTCGTGCTGCCCAAGGGCACCGGCAAGACGGTGCGGGTCGCGGTTTTCGCCCAGGGCGCAAAGGCTGAAGAAGCCAAGGCCGCCGGAGCGGACATCGTGGGGTTCGAGGATCTGGCCGAGTCCATCAAGGGCGGCAATCTGAACTTTGATGTGCTGATCGCCAGCCCGGACGCGATGCGTCTGGTCGGTCAGTTGGGCCAGATCCTCGGGCCGCGCGGATTGATGCCGAATCCCAAGGTGGGGACAGTATCGGCCGACGTCGCCGGCGCGGTAAAGAATTCCAAGGCGGGCCAGGTGCAATATCGCACCGACAAGAACGGTATCGTGCAATGCACCATCGGGCGCGCCTCATTCGCGCCGGAAGCGCTGCGCGAGAACATGCTGGCGTTGATCGATGCGTTGAACAAGGCCAAACCCGCCGCATCCAAGGGCGTGTACCTGAAGAAAGTATCGCTCTCCAGCACCATGGGGGCCGGGATACGCGTGGAACAGACCAGCCTGGTGGCAGGTTGATTGTTTTGGAGTAATTGAATTTGTTGGCAAGACCCGATGTCTTACCAACATCTGTTTTGGAATGCTGGCGTGCTAGCAGCATCCGAGACCGTAGGTGTCAAAGGCGCAGTTGGCCGGAGACTTAAATGCCGGACGTTTTCGGCGACCCACGCAGATGGTGTGCCCGCGAGCAGGAATGATTGTTCTCCTGACTCATGGTCGCTGTTTTAAACGATGGGATGTGCATAAGGGATTTTCGGAGAATTTATAATTCGCCCAGCTACTTAGGCGCGATAGAAATTTTGCAGCGCTGTATATTTTTATATATAAGCAAAAAATTTTTAGCGCGACGCAGTCGTTGGGATGGAATCTGGATCTTATGAAATTCCCGAGAGTGCATTCCGGAAACTGGAGGAAGACTTGAGTCTCAATCTGCAAGAAAAGCAAGCTGTAGTGGCGGAGGTGGGCGCCCAGGTGGCGCAGGCCCAAACCATCGTTCTGGCAGAATACCGTGGTATCCAGGTCGCCGACATTACCCAGCTGCGTTCCAATGCGCGCAAGTCGGGTGTGTATTTCCATGTGTTGAAAAACACCTTGGCAAGGCGCGCGGTACAAGGAACACCTTTTGAAGTTTTGGCTGAAAAAATGATCGGACCTCTTGTGTATAGCATGAGCGCCGACGCGGTCGCAGCGGCGAAAGTGGTGTTCGATTTTGCCAAAACCAACGACAAGCTGGTGATCAAGGCCGGTGCGATGAGCGGTTCCCTGATGTCCGCGGAACAGGTTGCCGTGCTGGCTGCGACCCCGAGCCGCGAGGAGTTGATCGCGCGCCTGATGGCAACCATGAATGCGACGACCGCGAAGTTCGTGCGCACGCTGGCTGCAATTCGCGACAAGCATGCCCTGAGCAACGTCGAAGGGAACGAAGCCGCAACTGCTGCATAGAAATTTTTGAATTTACTGAATCTTGGATGATCAAAATTAGGAGAACAATATGTCTGCAACGAACGTAGAAGTGATGGATGCAATCGCCAAGATGACGGTTCTGGAACTCTCCGACCTCATCAAGCAAATGGAAGAAAAATTCGGCGTGTCTGCTGCCGCAGTTGCCGTGGCGGGACCCGCTGCGGGGGGTGCGGCTGCGGGGGGCGCGGCTGCGGCTGAACAAACGGAGTTTACCGTTGTGCTCAAAGGCGCCGGGGACAACAAGGTCAACACGATCAAGGCGGTCCGCACCATTACCGGCCTGGGCTTGAAAGAAGCCAAGGACCTGGTTGACGGCGCGCCGAAGAACATCAAGGAAGGTGTTTCCAAGGCAGATGCCGATGCTGCATTGAAGCAACTGGTGGAAGCCGGCGCCGTCGCTGAAATCAAGTAACAACCTACGATGTCGAAAGGCTGGCGGTTCACCGTCAGCCTTTTGCCGCTTGTAGAAGGCAGCGGCCAGGAGGCTAAATGGGGTTCCTGTCCACTGTCTTTTAGACCAGGCGTAACTTTGTGTTCATGCCGGTTTGAAGAGATGTAAGCAGGCCTATCGCCGCAAGGTCTATAGCCCGCAAATTTTGTTTTCCCATTATCGCGGAGATTATATGAACTATTCTTTTACCGAAAAAAAGCGTATCCGTAAAAGTTTTGCAAAGCGAGTCGGTGCTTTGCCGGTTCCTTTCCTGTTGTCCACCCAATTGGAGTCCTTTGCAGCATTTTTGCAGGCTTACACGCCACCGGAACAGCGCAAGAACAGTGGTTTGCAGGCTGCCTTTAACGGCATCTTCCCGATCCACAGCCATTCCAGGAACGCCCGTCTCGATTTTGTCAGCTACCAGTTGGGCATGCCTCCGTTCGACGTGAAGGAATGCCGTCAACGCGGTCTGACCTACGCCTCCCCGTTGCGTGCCCGCGTGCGCCTGACCATCATGGACAAGGAAGCGTCCAAACCCACGGTCAAGGAAGTCAAGGAACAGGAAGTGTACATGGGCGAGATCCCCCTGATGACACACACCGGCTCGTTCGTGATCAACGGCACCGAGCGCGTGATCGTTTCGCAGTTGCACCGATCGCCCGGCGTGTTTTTCGAACATGACCGCGGCAAGACGCATTCTTCCGGCAAGTTGTTGTTTTCCGCGCGCATCATCCCGTATCGCGGATCATGGCTGGACTTCGAATTTGACGCGAAGGACTACGTGTATTTCCGGATCGACCGCCGCCGCAAGATGCCGGTCACCATCCTGTTGCGCTCGCTGGGTTACAGCAACGAAGACATGCTCAAGATGTTCTTCGAGTTCGACGCATTCCATCTGAGCAAGAAGGGGATCCAGTTCGAGGTGGTGCCGGAACGCCTGCGCGGCGACACGGCTCGTTTCGATATATTGGGCAAATCCGGCAAGGTCATCGTCGCCAAAGACAAGCGCATCACCGTGCGCCATATCCGGGAAATGGAGGAGGCCGGCATCACCAAGCTGGATGTGACCGAAGATTTTCTGATCGGCCGGGTGATTGCGGAAAATGTGGTTGACAGGGACAGCGGCGAGATCATCGCCAATGCCAATGACGAGATCACGGAAGCCTTGCTGCACAATCTGCAGGCAGCGGGTATCAAGAAGATCAACACGCTGTATACCAATGATCTGGACCATGGCGCCTTCATTTCGCAAACCCTGCGTACCGATGAAACCACCGACCAGTGGACCGCGCGCGTGGCGATCTACCGCATGATGCGTCCCGGCGAGCCGCCCACCGAAGATGCGGTGGAGAACCTGTTCAATGGCTTGTTCTTCAACGAGGAACGCTATGATCTTTCCGCTGTCGGCCGCATGAAATTCAACCGCCGTGTCGGGCGCGAAGAGCTGACCGGGGCGACGATCCTGTCCAACGAAGATATCGTCGAAGTGGTAAAGATCCTGGTCGATCTGCGCAACGGACACGGCGAGATCGACGATATCGATCACCTCGGGAATCGGCGCGTCCGCGCTGTGGGCGAGTTGGCCGAGAACCAGTTCCGTGCCGGCTTGGCGCGCGTGGAGCGCGCCGTCAAGGAACGTCTCGGCCAGGCGGAAACCGATAATCTGATGCCGCATGACCTGATCAACGCCAAGCCGATCTCTGCGGCGGTCAAGGAATTCTTCGGGTCCAGCCAGTTGTCGCAGTTCATGGACCAGACCAATCCCTTGTCGGAGATCACCCACAAGCGCCGCATCTCCGCGCTGGGCCCGGGCGGGCTGACCCGCGAACGCGCCGGATTCGAGGTGCGCGACGTGCATCCGACCCACTATGGCAGGGTATGTCCGATCGAAACCCCGGAAGGTCCGAACATCGGCCTGATCAACTCGCTGGCGCTGTATGCGCGCACCAACGAGTACGGCTTCATCGAAACGCCGTACCGCAAGGTGTCCAAAGGCAAGGTATCGGACGAGGTCGATTACCTGTCTGCGATCGAGGAGGGCAAGTTCACCATCGCACAGGCGAATGCCGAGCTGGACAAGCGCGGCCACTTCACCAACGATATCGTGTCGGCGCGCCATCACAACGAGTTCGTGTTGTCAGCCCCGGACCAGATGGAATACATGGACGTGTCCCCTTCGCAGGTGGTGTCGGTGGCCGCTTCGCTGATCCCGTTCCTGGAGCATGATGACGCCAACCGCGCCTTGATGGGCGCCAACATGCAGCGCCAGGCGGTTCCTTGCCTGCGTGCGGAAAAACCGCTGGTGGGAACCGGCCTTGAACGCACCGTGGCGGTGGACTCCGGCACCACCGTGCAGGCTTGGCGCGGCGGACGCATCGATTACGTGGATGCGGCCCGCATCGTGGTGCGCGTCAATGACGAAGAAACCACTGCCGGTGAAGTCGGCGTGGATATCTACAATCTGACCAAATACACGCGTTCCAACCAGAACACCAACATCAACCAGCGTCCGCTGGTCAAGGTGGGCGATGTGATCAACCGCGGCGACGTGGTGGCGGATGGCGCGTCCACCGACATGGGCGAGCTGGCGCTCGGCCAGAACATGCTGGTCGCATTCATGCCGTGGAACGGATACAACTACGAGGATTCGATCCTGATTTCCGAGCGCGTGCTGGCGAACGACCGCTTCACGTCCATCCATATCGAAGAGCTGACCATCGCGGCCCGCGATACCAAGCTCGGCGCGGAAGAAATCACGCGCGACATCCCGAATCTGGCTGAAGCGCAGCTGGCGCGCCTGGACGAATGCGGCATCGTGCATATCGGAGCGGAAGTGGCGGTGGGCGACGTGCTGGTCGGCAAGGTGACGCCGAAGGGCGAGACCCAGTTGACCCCGGAAGAAAAACTGCTGCGCGCGATCTTTGGCGAGAAGGCCTCGGACGTGAAGGATACCAGTCTGCGCGTGCCGACCGGAAGTTCCGGAACGGTGATCGATGTGCAGGTGTTCACGCGCGAAGGTTTGCAGCGCGACAAGCGCGCCCAGCAGATCATCGATGACGAGCTGAATCGCTACAAGAAGGATCTGGTCGACCAGATGCGCATCGTCGAAGACGATGTGTTCGCGCGTCTGGAAAAGCTGCTGCACGGTAAAGTGGCCAATGGCGGTCCGAAGAAGTTGGCCAAGGGCACCAAGCTGAGCAGGGAATACCTGCACAGCGTCGAGCCCCACCAGTGGTTCGATATCCGCGTTGCCAACGACGAAGTGGCCGCACAGATGGAACAGGTCAAGGAAGGGTTGGCGCAGAAACGCGCCGAATTCGACGCCGCGTTCGAGTTGAAGAAAAAGAAGTTGACGCAGGGCGACGAACTGCAGGCCGGCGTGCAGAAGATGGTCAAGGTGTATGTGGCGGTAAAGCGCCGTCTGCAGCCAGGCGACAAGATGGCCGGCCGCCACGGCAACAAGGGCGTGGTGTCGCGCATCGTGCCGGTCGAAGACATGCCATACATGGCGGACGGCACTCCGGTGGATGTGGTATTGAACCCGCTCGGCGTGCCGTCGCGGATGAATATCGGCCAGATCTTGGAGACCCACCTGGGCTGGGCCGCCAAGGGCCTGGGCAAGAAGATCGACGAGATGCTGCAAACCAACGCGAAGATCACCGAGGTGCGCCGCTTCCTGAACAAGATCTACAACCACCACAACGGTCAGAACGTCGATCTGGACGCATTCAGCGACGACGAGGTCATCGAGTTGTGCCGCAACCTGACGGTGGGTGTTCCGTTTGCGACGCCGGTGTTCGACGGTGCCAGCGAGGAAGAGATCAAGTACATGCTGGAATTGGCGGATCTGCCGCTTTCTGGTCAGACCACGCTTTACGACGGCCGCACCGGCGAGGCATTCGATCGCAAGGTGACGGTCGGCTACAAGCACATCCTGAAGCTGCACCACCTGGTCGACGACAAGATGCACGCGCGTTCCACCGGGCCGTACAGTCTGGTGACGCAACAGCCGTTGGGCGGCAAGGCGCAGTTCGGCGGTCAACGCTTCGGCGAGATGGAAGTGTGGGCGCTGGAAGCTTATGGCGCCGCGTACACGTTGCAGGAAATGCTCACGGTCAAATCGGATGACGTGGCCGGGCGCACCAAGGTCTATGAAAGCATTGTCAAGGGCGAGCACAAGATCGATGCCGGCATGCCGGAATCGTTCAACGTGGTCATCAAGGAAATCCGCTCTTTGGCGATCGATATGGATCTGATGCGTCACTAAAACAGAAGCAAGGGACAGGGGGCAAGGAAGATTCTTGCGCCTTGCACCTTTCACCTTGCATCTTGAATTATTGAGGAGTCTCAAATGAAATCATTGCTGGATTTGTTCAAGCAGGTCACACAGAAGGAAGAGTTTGACGCGATCAAGATCGGCCTTGCGTCGCCGGAAAAGATCCGTTCCTGGTCCTACGGCGAGGTCAAGAAGCCGGAAACCATCAACTACCGTACCTTCAAGCCGGAGCGCGACGGACTGTTCTGCGCGAAGATTTTCGGGCCGGTCAAGGATTACGAGTGCCTGTGCGGCAAATACAAGCGCCTGAAGCATCGCGGTGTGATCTGCGAAAAATGCGGCGTCGAAGTGACCTTGTCCAAGGTGCGCCGCGAGCGCATGGGCCATATCGAACTGGCCAGCCCGGTCGCGCACATCTGGTTTCTGAAGTCGTTGCCGTCCCGCCTGGGCATGGTGCTGGATATGACGTTGCGCGATATCGAGCGCGTGCTGTATTTCGAGGCCTATGTGGTGACCGAACCCGGCATGACCCCGTTGAACCGCGGCCAGCTGTTGTCCGAAGATGACTATCTCACCAAGACTGAAGAGTATGGCGATGAATTCACCGCGATGATGGGCGCGGAAGGCATACGCGCCTTGCTGAGCAGCCTGGATGTTGCTGCCGAGATCGAAAACATACGCGCCGATCTCGCGGCAACCGGCTCCGAAACCAAGATCAAGAAGTACGCGAAGCGATTGAAGATACTGGAAGCGTTCAACGCGTCCGGCATCAAACCGCAATGGATGGTGATGACCGTGCTGCCGGTCTTGCCGCCCGAATTGCGTCCACTGGTGCCGCTGGATGGCGGCCGTTTCGCGACGTCCGATCTGAACGATCTGTATCGGAGGGTGATCAACCGCAACAACCGTCTGCGCCGTCTGCTGGAACTGAAGGCGCCGGACATCATCGTGCGCAACGAGAAGCGCATGCTGCAGGAAGCGGTGGATTCGTTGCTGGACAATGGCCGCCGCGGCAAGGCGATGACCGGCGCGAACAAGCGCCAGTTGAAATCGCTGGCCGACATGATCAAGGGCAAGAGCGGCCGCTTCCGCCAGAACCTGCTGGGCAAGCGCGTCGATTATTCGGGCCGTTCCGTGATCGTGGTCGGGCCCCAGCTCAAGCTGCATCAATGCGGACTGCCCAAGAAAATGGCGCTGGAATTGTTCAAGCCGTTCATCTTCAGCCGCCTCGAGGCGATGGGACTGGCGACGACCATCAAGGCCAGCAAGCGCATGGTTGAAGCCGAAGAGCCGATCGTGTGGGATATCCTCGAAGAGGTGATACGCGAGCATCCGGTGATGCTGAATCGTGCGCCTACGCTGCACCGTTTGGGTATCCAGGCGTTCGAGCCCATCCTGATCGAGGGCAAGGCGATCCAGTTGCATCCGCTGGTCTGTTCGGCTTTCAATGCCGACTTCGACGGCGACCAGATGGCGGTGCATGTGCCGCTGTCTTTGGAAGCGCAGATGGAAGCGCGCACGTTGATGCTGGCTTCCAACAATGTGCTGTCGCCCGCCAACGGCGAACCGATCATTGTTCCTTCGCAGGATATCGTGCTGGGTCTCTATTACATGACGCGCGAAAAAGTAGGCGCATTGGGCGAAGGGTCGATTTTCGCCAATATCGCGGAAGTATCCCGCGCGTACGAGACACGCGAAGTTGAATTGCAAGCCAGGGTGATCGTGCGTCTCAAGGAAATCCATAAAGACGAAGCGGGCCAACCCCTCGAGAAAATGGTTCGCTATGAGACCACAGTCGGCCGCGCCTTGCTGTCCGAAGTGCTGCCGGCGGGACTGCCTTTCGCGCTGGTCAACAAGGCGCTGAAGAAGAAAGAGATCTCGCGCCTGATCAATGCCAGCTTCAGGCAGTGCGGGTTGCGCGACACCGTGATCATGGCGGATAAATTGATGTATACGGGTTTCAGCTACGCAACGCGAGCGGGTATTTCCATCGCGGTCGACGACATGCTGATGCCGTTGCAGAAAAACGAACTGATCGGTACCGCCGAAAAGGAAGTCAAGGAAATCTACACCCAATACACCTCCGGACTGGTCACCGACGGGGAGCGTTACAACAAGGTGGTGGACATCTGGGGACGCACCGGCGATGTGGTGGCCAAGGCGATGATGGAGCAGCTGGGTAGCGAGCCGGTGATCGATCGCGCTACCGGCCAGCCGCGCATGGCGAAAGGGAAACCCGTCATGCAGGAATCGTTCA
Source organism: Gallionella sp. (assembly GCA_035498295.1). Lineage (GTDB taxonomy): Bacteria > Pseudomonadota > Gammaproteobacteria > Burkholderiales > Gallionellaceae > Gallionella. The sequence continues at coordinate 10,517 of DATKAK010000123.1, forward strand.
ATTCCATCTACATGATGGCTGACTCCGGTGCGCGCGGTTCTGCCGCGCAAATCCGCCAGCTGGCCGGGATGCGCGGCCTGATGGCCAAACCGGACGGTTCCATCATCGAGACCCCGATCACCGCGAACTTCCGCGAGGGGCTGAACATGCTGCAGTACTTCATCTCCACGCATGGCGCGCGCAAGGGCTTGGCCGATACCGCGCTGAAGACCGCGAATTCAGGCTATTTGACCCGCCGCCTGGTGGATGTCACGCAGGATCTGGTGGTGATCGAAGAAGATTGCGGCACGGCAAACGGCACGGCGATGAAAGCCATGGTGGAGGGCTGTGAAGTCATCGAAGCATTGAGCGAACGCATCCTCGGCCGAGTGTTGAGCGCCGACGTGGCCAATCCTGAAAGCGGCGAGACACTTTACCTCGCCGGCTCGCTGCTGGATGAAACGGCTGTAGAACGCATCGAGGCGCTCGGTGTCGATGAAGTGAGAGTGCGCACCCCGCTGAGTTGCGAAACGCGCTTTGGTTTGTGCGCCAAGTGCTATGGCCGCGATCTGGGACGAGGCGGCATGGTGAATGTCGGCGAGGCGGTCGGCGTGATCGCCGCGCAGTCCATCGGCGAACCGGGCACCCAGCTGACCATGCGCACCTTCCATATCGGCGGCGCGGCTTCCCGTACCGTGGTGGCCAGCCAGGTGGAAAGCAAATCCAACGGCGTGCTCAAATACAGCGCCAACATGCGCGTGGTAACAACCGGACGCGGCGAAGTGATCGTGGTCGCGCGCAGCGCGGAGGTGATCATTGCCGACGACCATGGCCGCGAACGCGAGCGCCACAAGCTTCCCTATGGCGCGACACTTGCAGTCAAGGAAGGCGACGCAGTGCGCGCCGGCGTGGTGCTGGCGACCTGGGATCCGCATACCCGCCCGATCATCACGGAATATGCAGGTACGGTGAATTTCCAGAATATCGAAGAGGGTTCAACGGTCGCCAAGCAGATCGACGAAGTGACCGGCCTGTCCACACTGGTGGTGATCGATCCGAAACGGACAACCGCACAAAGCAAGGGTGTCCGCCCGATGGTGCGCTTGCACGACAAGGCCGGCAATGAAATCAAGCTGGCGGGCACCGATACTGCGGTCAGCGTGACTTTCCAGACCGGTTCGATCATTACGGTCGAGGATGGCCAGCACGTCGGGGTGGGTGATGTGTTGGCGCGTATTCCGCAGGAAAGCAGCAAGACCCGCGATATCACCGGTGGCCTGCCGCGCGTGGCTGAGCTGTTCGAAGCCCGCGTGCCCAAGGATGCGGGCATGCTGGCCGAGGTGACTGGCACCGTTTCGTTCGGCAAGGACACCAAGGGCAAGCAGCGTCTGGTGATCACCGACGTGGATGGTGTTGCGCACGAGTTCCTGATCCCCAAGGAGAAACATGTGCTGGCCCACGACGGCCAGGTGGTCAATCAGGGCGAGATGATCGTGGATGGTCCGGCCGATCCGCATGACATCCTGCGCCTGCTCGGTGTGGCGGCGCTGGCGCGGTACATCACCGATGAAGTACAGGAAGTTTACCGCCTGCAGGGTGTGAAGATCAGCGACAAGCATATCGAGGTGATCGTGCGCCAGATGCTGCGCCGCGTGCAGATCAAGGAGGTGGGCGACACCCATTTCATCACCGGAGAGCAAGTCGAACGCGCCGATCTGCTGGCGGAAAATGAGCGCGTGCTTGCCGAAGGCAAGAATCCGGCGACCTACGACTATGTGCTGCTCGGCATCACCAAGGCATCGTTGTCGACCGATTCGTTCATTTCCGCCGCATCCTTCCAGGAGACCACGCGCGTGCTGACCGAAGCGGCCATCATGGGCAAGCGTGACGATCTGCGCGGACTGAAGGAAAACGTCATCGTCGGCCGTCTGATCCCGGCCGGTACCGGTTTGGCGTATCACGTCACGCGGCGCAAACAGCGTCTGGGGATCGATATCGCCGAAGGGCGCGAGATACAAGAGGGAGACGAGGTCGGGTTGGGCGAATTGCTTGACACCTCCGGGGTTTCTCTCTAGAATTCGCAACCTTTTTTCCCGTCGCAGCGGATGCATTCAATGGTCTGGCTGCGACGACGTTTTTCAGTGGATGATTTTTTGATTGTTTATTACGAATATTTTATAGGTGTGTAGAGAATGCCAACCATCAACCAGTTGATCCGCAAGCCCCGTGTTGCGACCGTGGAAAAGAGCAAGGTACCGGCTCTGGCGGGTTCACCGCAAAAGCGCGGCGTATGCACGCGGGTTTATACCACGACGCCGAAAAAGCCAAACTCGGCGCTGCGCAAGGTCGCCAAGGTGCGTTTGACCAACGGCTTCGAGGTGATCAGCTACATCGGCGGCGAGGGGCACAATCTGCAGGAACACTCGGTGGTGCTGCTGCGCGGCGGGCGCGTGAAGGATCTGCCGGGCGTGCGTTACCACATGGTGCGCGGAAGTCTGGACACGGCCGGCGTGAAAGACCGCAAGCAGGGCCGTTCCAAGTACGGTGCGAAGCGCGCCAAGAAGGCTTGATTTTTTGCATAAATGATAGATTGAGGTTGATATGCCAAGACGCAGAGAAGTCCCCAAACGCGATATCCTGCCGGATCCGAAATTCGGCAATCAGGATCTGTCCAAGTTCGTGAACGTGCTGATGACCGCCGGCAAGAAATCGGTCGCCGAGCGCATCTTGTACGGCGCGCTGGAACAGGTGGGCAAGAAGAGCGGGAAGGATGCGATCGAGGTGTTCAATCTGGCCTTGAACAATGCCAAGCCGCAAGTCGAAGTGAAAAGCCGCCGTGTCGGCGGTGCGAACTATCAGGTCCCGGTCGAAGTGCGTCCTTCACGCCGCGTTGCGCTGGCGATGCGCTGGCTGCGCGAAGCTGCGCGCAAGCGCGGCGAGAAATCCATGGGCATGCGTTTGGCGGGCGAACTGATCGATGCGTCCGAAGGACGCGGCGGCGCGGTGAAGAAGCGCGAGGAAGTGCACCGCATGGCCGAGGCGAACAAGGCATTTTCACATTTCCGTTTCTGACCGGATCTCTGCTCCGATCAGACCGCAGTGGAGTCAACCCGCAGTTTAACCGAACACAATAATATAGTTAGGCAACTACCGTGGCACGTAAAACCCCCATTGAGCGATATCGCAATATCGGTATCAGCGCGCATATCGACGCAGGCAAGACCACGACCACAGAACGTGTGCTGTTCTATACCGGTGTAAGCCACAAGATCGGCGAAGTCCATGACGGCGCGGCCATCATGGACTGGATGGAGCAGGAGCAGGAGCGCGGCATCACCATCACATCCGCAGCGACCACCTGCTTCTGGAAAGGAATGGACAAATCCCTCCCCGAGCACCGCATCAACATCATCGATACCCCGGGTCACGTCGATTTCACGATCGAGGTGGAGCGTTCCATGCGCGTGCTGGATGGAGCCTGCATGGTGTATTGCGCCGTGGGCGGCGTGCAGCCGCAATCGGAGACCGTGTGGCGCCAGGCCAACAAATACCGCGTGCCGCGTTTGGCGTTCGTCAACAAGATGGACCGCCAGGGCGCGAACTTCTTCAAGGTCTACGAACAGATGCGCACCCGCCTGAAGGCCAACCCGGTGCCCATCCAGATTCCGATCGGTGCCGAAGAGAAATTCGAAGGTGTGGTCGATCTGGTCCGCATGAAGGCGATCTATTGGGACGAGGCTACCCAAGGCATGAACTACGAGCTGCGCGACATTCCGGCAGAGTTGCAAAAGACCGCCGAAGAGTGGCGCGAGAAGATGGTCGAGGCAGCGGCCGAGTCCAATGAAGAAATGATGGACAAGTACCTTGAAAGCGGCGAGCTGTCCGAAGCCGAAATCAAGCTGGGTTTGCGTACCCGCGCCATCGCCAGCGAGATCGTGCCGATGCTGTGCGGCAGCGCGTTCAAGAACAAAGGCGTGCAGGCCATGCTGGATGCGGTGATCGACTACCTGCCGGCACCGACCGATATTCCGCCGGTAAAGGGATTGAAGGAAGACGAAAAGACCGAGGATCATCGCATGGCGTCCGATGATGAACCCTTCTCCGGCCTGGCTTTCAAGATCATGACCGATCCGTTCGTCGGCCAATTGATCTTCTTCCGCGTCTATTCCGGCGTGGTGAATTCCGGCGACACGATCTACAACTCGGTCAAGGGCAAGAAGGAGCGCATCGGGCGCCTGCTGCAAATGCATGCGAATCAGCGCGAAGAGATCAAGGAAGTGCGCGCGGGCGACATCGCCGCGGCGGTCGGTCTGAAAGAGGCGACCACCGGAGATACCTTGTGCGACCCGAACAAGATCATTGTGCTGGAGCGCATGGTGTTCCCTGAGCCGGTGATCCATGTGGCGGTCGAGCCCAAGACCAAGGCCGACCAGGAAAAGATGGGGCTGGCGCTGAATCGTCTGGCGCAGGAAGATCCGTCTTTCCGCGTGCGCACCGATGAGGAATCCGGCCAGACCATCATATCCGGCATGGGCGAATTGCACCTGGAGATCCTGGTCGACCGCATGAAGCGCGAGTTCGGCGTCGAAGCCAACGTGGGCGCGCCGCAAGTGGCCTACCGCGAAGCGATCCGCAAACCGGTCGAGATCGAGGGCAAGTTCGTCAAGCAGTCGGGCGGCCGCGGCCAGTATGGCCATGTGTGGCTCAAGATGGAGCCGAACGAGGCCGGCAAGGGCTTTGAATTTATCGACGCGATCAAGGGCGGCACGGTTCCCCGCGAATACATCCCGGCGGTCGAGAAGGGGTTGCGCGAAACGTTGCCGAACGGCGTACTGGCGGGCTTCCCGGTGGTCGATGTGAAATGCACCTTGTTCGACGGTTCTTACCACGATGTGGATTCCAACGAAAACGCGTTCAAGATGGCGGCTTCGATGGCGTTCAAGGATGGGATGCGCAAGGCCAGTCCGGTTCTGCTGGAGCCGATGATGGCGGTCGAGGTGGAAACACCGGAAGACTACACCGGAACGGTGATGGGCGATCTGTCGTCGCGCCGCGGCATGGTGCAGGGCATGGACGACATGGCCGGCGGCAGCAAAGTGGTCAAGGCCGAGGTGCCGCTCGCGGAAATGTTCGGTTATTCCACCGCGTTGCGTTCAGCGACCCAGGGCCGCGCGACCTATACGATGGAGTTCAAGCATTATTCCGAAGCGCCGAAGAGCGTCGCCGAAGCAATCATGAGCAAGAAATAATTTTGATCAAGGGGCAATCATCATGGCAAAGAGCAAATTTGAACGCACGAAACCGCACGTGAACGTAGGCACGATCGGGCACGTGGACCACGGCAAGACCACGCTGACGGCGGCGATCACGACCGTGCTGGCCAAGAAGTTCGGCGGGGAAGCCAA
>DATKAK010000124.1:0-32975 GCA_035498295.1 Gallionella sp.
CCTAGCCCTCCCCCTGCAAGGGGGAGGAGATAATTCCGCAAACCGTGCAGGCGGGATCCCTGCTGAGCCTGCTGCGCGTGATGCTCATGTCCAGCGCGTTCAGCGTCAGCAGCTTGCCGCTCAGGCCGCGGCCGACGCCGGCCAGCAGCTTGAGCGCTTCGCCCGCCTGCATCGTGCCGATGATACCCGTCAGCGGCGCGAATATGCCAGAGGTCGCGCAGCGCAACTCCTCGGCCTGGCTGTCTTCCGGGAACAGGCAGTTGTAGCATGGGGAATCTTCATCGCGAAAATCGAATACCGCGATCTGCCCGTCGAAGCGGATCGCCGCGCCCGACACCAGCGGCTTGCGCCGCATCAAACAGGCATGGTTGACCGCATAGCGCGTGGCAAAATTGTCGCTGCAATCCAGCACCACGTCGGCCTTTGCGGCAAGCTCGAGCAATTGCTCGCCGTCTGCGCGGATCTGCAGCGCGATGCATTCCACCTCGGGATTGACATCCTGCAGCACAGATTGCGCAGACCTCACTTTGGGCTGTTCCACGGTGGACGTGCGGTGGATGATCTGCCGCTGCAGGTTGCCGAGCTCGACCTTGTCGTGGTCGCACAAGGTCAATCGCCCGACACCGCTGGCGGCCAGATACAGCGCGGCGGGAGAACCCAGCCCGCCCAGCCCGACGATAAGCGCGCTGGCGTCCAGCAGGTGCTGCTGCCCCTCGATGCCGATCTCGTTCAGCAGGATGTGGCGGCTGTAGCGCAGCAGTTGCCGGTCGTTCATGCCCAGACCTTCATGCAGAAAACTGGAGAACGCTGATTATTGGTCATTGCAACGGCGAAGACAACGCCTTTGTCGCGCGCGTCAAACATATAGGCGAAAAAAACGGGCATCTTTCGATGCCCGTCAGTTTGTTGCTTACGTGCTGCGACCGGATAGCCGCAGAACGCAATCATGCTTAGAACGAGTGCTTCACACCGATCGAGATATCCGAAGGATCGGCTGCACCTGTAGTGTTGTTGGTCGTCTTCACGTAGGTGACATACGCCGAAGTGGTCTTGCTCATCGTGCGCGCATAACCGATCGCGTACTGGTTTGCATCGTTGGTAGCACCGGAAGTCGAACCAACTTTGGTGTAAGCGGCGCGGATCCCGTCGTTGGGGGTGACATTGAACAGGGCACCGATGTAGTAATTGGTCCGCTTGTCTTCCGTAGCGGCAGCAGCGTGTGTGTACTTGGTCTGCTCAACCATCGCATTCACCGTGAACTGATCGGTCTTGTAGCCGCCGCCCAGGTTCATCGCGTTGTTCTTGTCGTCAACAAGTATCGTAGTACCGTTCTCAGCCAGATCTCCGCTGCCTAACGTACCATACTTGATATCCTGCCAGCCCAGTTCCGCGAAGATCGGGCCCGCATTGTACATGGCGGCCAGCGAATAAGCCGAACCCTTGGTATCGCCGGAAACAGCGGATTCAGCGCCGAACGGGGTCGCCAACGCGATCGTGAAGCCGCTCATGTCCGGGCTCATGTAGGCGAGCGCGTTGCTCAGACGCAGGTCTTCATACAGCAGGCCGGCGATACCGGCGCCGTTGCTGGCACGGTTGTCGCCTGCGACGTCATAGAACACGTCCAGGCCGCGCCTTGCCACCTTGTAGGGAGCGTCCATGCGGCCGGCCATCAGAGAACCCATGGAGTCGCTCTTCAAGCCAAGGTAGTTGTTGCCTGCGAACAGCTGGTTTGCAGTGGTGGAAGTGTTGACACCAGTATCCGCCTGTACACGTGCATCCAATTGCCAGATCGCAGACGTGCCGCCGCCCAGGTCTTCGGCACCCTTGACGATCAGGCGCGTGTTGTTGCTGTTCAGTTGGTTGTCGGTTTGAGAACCCGCTTCGACGCCATTGTTATAGCTGTCATAAGACATGTTGACCTGGCCGGTCACCGTCGCTTCGGCAAAAGCCATAGCTGGAACGGCCAGAGCAGAAGCGATTGCCAGTGCAATGATTTTCTTTTGCATGTTATGAAACTCCTCATAAGTTTTTAGGTTATATAGCCACCGGGGCCCCGGCGACCTTTTGAAAACCCCCCAAAATGCAGAGAATTCAATGGCGCATTATCCACATCGAATCAGGCAGGGCAAGGAAAAGCGTGGTTTATGTTGCTTTTTTGCAACAAGCGAAAAATCGGGCCGGAAATTCATAAAATTGCAATCTATCCCTGATAGAGGTCTTGAAGCTTGCATCTTGATTCTGCAGTCATCCCCCGATATAGGACATCTCGATCTTCTTTGTTCCGTTCGCGCCTGCCGCCAAGGCGTCCGTCGCGGCCGAGCGCAATTCCGAATAACGGTCTGCGCGCTGCTGCCAGCACCCGGTGATCAAAGCCGTCAATTCGACATCGGTTGCACCCGCGCGCAAAGGACCGCGCAGATCCAGTCCTGAGCCGGCGAACAGACAGGTGTACAGCTTGCCGTCGGTCGAGAGGCGGGCGCGGCAGCAGTCGCGGCAAAACGCTCGGGAGATCGAGGCGATGACGCCGATCTCGCCGCCGCCATCCGCATACGCCCAGCGTTCCGCCACATCGCCGATGCGATCGGCTTCGATTGGATGGATCGGGAACTGCCTGCCGATCTGGTCCAGGATCTCCCGCGCCGTGACCACGTCGTCCATGCGCCATCCGTTGGTGTTGCCCACGTCCATGTATTCGATGAAACGCAGCACGACCGCGCGCCCGGAAGAATTCTCGGCCCGAAAATGCGCCGCCATGGGGACGATCTCGTGATCGTTGACGCCGCGCCTGACCACCATGTTGACCTTGACGGGGGCGAACCCGGCACGCTGCGCCGCCGCGATGCCCCCGAGCACGGTGCCGACCGGAACCCGGGAATCGCTCATGCGGCCGAATATCTCGTCGCTCAGCCCGTCCAGGCTGACGGATACCCGCGACAACCCCGCATCCCTGAGTTGCTGAGCGCTACGGGACAGCAACACGCCATTGGTGGTCAGCGTGATCTCCAGCGGTTTCCCCGCCGGCGTGCGCAGCGCGGCGAGCATAGCGACAAGCTGTTCGAGGTCGCGGCGCAGCAGCGGTTCGCCACCCGTCAGCCGTATCTTTTGCACGCCCAGCGCGACGAACGATTGGGCCAGCCGTGTGATCTCCTCGAAATTGAGCAATTCGGCGCGCGGCAGGAACGCGTGATGGGTATCGAAAAATTCGCGCGGCATGCAGTAGGTGCAGCGCAGGTTGCAGCGGTCAGTGACGGAAATGCGCAGGTCGCGCAGCGGTCGCTGCAAGGTATCGGCAATCGCCGGCGCGTCGCTGCGCATGCCGTCGCCGCGATCCATCATTCCATGACCCCGTAGCAATAGTTGGTGAGAAAATCGACGATGGGTTCCTTGGCGACCAGTTGCTCGAACACGGCTGCCGCCTGAGCGTAGTCGCCTGGAATGAAGCGGTCTTGTGCCGCCCCGTGGGTGACGATCTCCAGCGCCGCGGGTATCATGGACCGCACCATCTCCAGCGTCACCTTGCGCCCGTCATCGAGCACGCCGCGCGGGCTGTGGACCCACTGCCACACCTGCGACCGGGAGATCTCCGCGGTGGCCGCATCCTCCATCAGGTGGTGGATCGGCACGCATCCGGTGCCGGACAGCCATGCGCCGATATAGGCGATCGCCACCTCGATATTGAAATGCAATCCCGCTTCGGTGATCGGGCTTTGCGGTTCGAATCTCAGCAGGTCGGCCGCCGTGGCTTTCACATCCTCGCGTTTCCGGTCGAGCTGGTTTGCAGCGGGCATCAGCCGGTCGAACACCTCCATCGCCAGCGGCACCAGCCCGGGGTGCGCGACCCAGGTCCCGTCGTGGCCGTCGCTGGCTTCCCGCTCCTTGTCGATACGCACGTTGTCCAACGCCGCCTGGTTTGCCGCGGCATCATCCTTGATCGGGATCTGCGCCGCCATGCCGCCCATCGCGTGCGCATTGCGGCGGTGGCAGGTCTTGATCAGCAGCAGCGAATAGGCATGCATGAAAGCGGATGTCATGGTCACCAGGCCGCGGTCGGCGAGGATGAAATCCGGGTTGCGGCCGAATTTCTTGATGCAGCTGAAGATGTAATCCCAGCGCCCGCAGTTCAGCCCGGCCGAATGCTCGCGCAATTCGTAGAGGATCTCGTCCATCTCGAATGCCGCGGGCAGGGTCTCGATCAGCACCGTCGCCTTGATGGTGCCGCGGCGGATGCCGATCCAGTCCTGGGCATGGATGAAAACCCCGTTCCACAACCTGGCCTCAAGATGACTCTCCATCTTGGGCAGGTAGAAATACGGCGCAGTGCCGCGGGCCAGCAAAGCCTTTGCATTGTGAAACAGATACAGGCCGAAATCGAACAGGCTTGCAGACACCGGCTTGCCGTCCACGGTCACGTGCTTCTCCACCATGTGCCAGCCGCGCGGGCGCACGAACAGGATCGCGGTCTCTTTGTTCAACTGGTAGGTTCTGCCGTCCGGGTTGACATGCCTGATCGTGCGGTTGACCGCATCGCGCAGGTTGATCTGCCCTTCGATCACGTTGTGCCAGTTCGGGGTCATGGAATCTTCCAGGTCCGCCATGTACACCCTGGCTCCGGCATTCAAGCCGTTGATCAGCATCTTGCGTTCCGCCGGGCCGGTGATCTCGACGCGCCGGTCCATCAGCTCGGCGGGCACCGGCGCGATGGACCAGTCGCTATTTCGAACGGAAGCGGTCTCCGCCAGAAAATCGAACAACCTGCCGGATTCCAGTTCGGTCTGACGCTGGGCCCGCCGTTCCAGCAAGTTCAGGCGCTCCGGTCCGAACTTGCGCTCCAGTTCGCCAATGAACGCCAGCGCCTCCGGGGTGAGGATGCTCGCTTGCTCCGGCGTGACCGAAGCGCTGATGGATATTCCTGCGGGATATGACATGTCCGGCTCCTCGATGGGATCGCATTACGCCACGCGGTTTCGGGGCGAACCCGCGACGAAGGCCTCGATATTGTCGACGAGTTGATCGGCCAAAACCTGCATCGCCGATCTTCCCGACCATGCGATATGAGGAGTCAGAATGAAATTGGGCAGATTAAGTTCCAACAGCGGATTCCCGCCCGCAGGCGGTTCCCTGGTCAGAACGTCGAAACCTGCTCCGCCGATCCGCCCGGCACGCAGCGCATCCAGCAGGGCGGATTCATCCACCAGACCGCCGCGTGCGGTATTGATCAGCAATACGTGCTTGCGCATGCGCGCGAACTCGGCCGCGCCGATCAGGTTGCGCGTCTCGGCATTGAGCGGCAGATGCAGCGTGATCACATCGCTGTCCTGCAGCACCGTGTCGAAGGCGGCATAACCCGGCCTGGTCTCGCTGGCCCCTTTCCGTTCCGCATACAGAACTTTCATGCCGAATGCCAGGGCGATCTGCTCCACCGCCTTGCCGATCGCGCCATGTCCGATGATGCCCAGCGTGCTGCCATACAGGTCGTTGACCGGATGGGTGAACAGACAGAATTGCGTCGCCGCCTGCCATGCGTCGTTGCGCACATCGGCGTGGAACGCCAGCAGGTTGCGGCGCAGCGCCAAGATCAGCATGAAGACATGCTCGGGCACGGTATGCACCGAGTAGTTGCGTATATTGGATACGACGATGCCGCGTTCGCGGCAGTATTCGATATCGACGTTGTCCGTGCCGGTGGCGGCGACCGCCACCATCTTGAGACCGGGCAATTGTTGCAGTACCTGCCTGCTCAGCACCACCTTGTTGGTGATTGCGATGCTGGCGTCCTTGAGCCGCTCAAGGGTCTGTTCAGGTCCGGTTACTGGGTACTCTTTCCAGTGGTGGTCGAATTTCGGGCGGCGGAAATCGGCGATGCAGGTCGATGCGTCGAGGAACACGATCTCTTCCATCATGTCATTCGCCCATGCCCGACATGCGTTTGACGACCTTTACCACCGCCGCGGAATCCAGATTGGAGTCGCCGGTGCCCATCAGCGCGTTCAGATGCTGCGTGACCAGGGCGGCTGCGGGCAGCGCCACGCCCAGCTGGTGCGCGGTCTCCATCACGATGCGCATGTCCTTCTGGTGCAAACCGACCTTGAAGCCGGGTTTGAATTCGTTGTCCAGCATGCGCTTTCCATGCACTTCCATCACCTTGCTGCCGGCGAATCCGCCCATCAAGGCCTCGCGTACCTTGGCGGCGTCGGCGCCGTTCTTGCGCGCGAAGGTCAGCGCTTCGGCCACCGCCTCTATCGTCACCGCCACCACGATCTGGTTGCATGCCTTGGCCACCTGGCCAGCGCCGTTGTCACCGATGTGGACGATGTTCTTCCCCATCAATTCGAGCAGCGGCTTGACGCGCTCGAATACGTTGGCTTTTCCACCCACCATGATGGACAGTGTGGCGTTGATCGCGCCGGTCTCTCCGCCGGAAACGGGCGCATCCAGCATGTCGACGCCCTGTTTCGCGAGCCGTTCGGCAAATACCTTGGTTGCGGTCGGCGAGATGGTGCTCATGTCGACGATCACGCTCCCGCTGCGCGCCTGTTTAGCAGCACCGTTTTCACCGAAGATCACGCTTTCGACATCCGGCGTGTCGGAAACGATCAGAAAGATCACGTCGGCATGTTTTGCCACTTCCGCTGCGGACGAGCAGGCGGTCGCGCCCGACTCCACCAGCTTCTTCGTCGCTTCGGGACGGCGCGCATAGACCCACAGCCTGTGCCCGCCCTTCATCAAGTTCTGCGCCATGGGGCCGCCCATGATGCCGGGGCCGATAAATCCGATGTTGACTGCCATATCCGTTCTCCTGAGTATCAAGCGTTAATTCGTTAATTCATCAACCAGACTGTGACGGGCAGCGTAAGCTAATACAGTACGGTGGTCCAACCGATCAGCAATGCAGCCGCGTCGGTATCCAGATGAAAGCGGTCGGACAAGATCAGCGCCGACATCATGGTCGGCATCCCCGCTTCTATCATTGCCGCATGTTGTGGTTCCGTATTATGCGCGTAAATCACCGACGCGACACCCGCCACTGCCAGCGGCATCAGCGCGGTTTTCACCGCAGCCACGCCCAGAATCGGTGCGCGGGGCTGCAGGTCGCGCCAGGGAATGGACAAACCGAGCACAAACATCATCACCGGAACGGTCGCTTGCCCGATCATGCGTCCCGCATGGATCGGCGGCTCGAACACGACGCCGCTCATGTGCAGCAGAGCCCCGGCGATAAACGCCCAGATCGGCGCTATACCCAGCATCAATCGCCAGATCGGCGGATGCAGGCTGGCGGATTCGGGAGGGCCCGGCTTCGTACAGATCCATACACCCAGACTCCATACCAGGGCATCGTCATCAGCATATCGTTGAACGCGGCATAACGCGGCGCATCGGGGCCATAGAGAAACGTCAGCACCGGCACGCCAACATAAAACGTGTTGCCGAACATGCCGCTCGCCATCAGGGCGGCACGCGTGCCGCTATGCATCCCGCGTCCAAAGGGCGACCGGTAGAGCAACAGATACAGCAGTCCTCCTGACAGCAACGAACCGATGCCGACCCAGCAGAGAGATCGGCAGCATGACCTCTATCATCAGCTTCAACAGATGATGCAGATCCATGTGCCTTTACTCCGGCTTGTTCTGCAATATCAGCCCAGCGTGGGCATGCTCAACGAAGCAGCACTCCTCGCCTCCACCTCCGGCCAGCGTGTCGTGATCGCCTTGGTGCGGGTGTAGAAATAGATTCCTTCCATACCGTGCATATGCAGGTCTCCAAACAGCGAGGATTTCCAGCCGCCGAACGAGAAGAACGCCATCGGCACCGGAATGGGCACGTTGATGCCGACCATGCCGACTTCGATCTCGTTCTGGAAACGCCTTGCAGCCGCACCGGAAGAAGTGAAGACAGCGGTGCCGTTCGCGTAGGGATTGTTGTTAACCATGCTGATCGCCGCGTCAAAGGTGGCGACACGCAGCACGATCAGCACCGGGCCGAAGATCTCCTCCTTGTAAATCTTCATATCGGTGGAAACATGGTCAAACAGCGTAGGCCCGACGTAGAAACCTTTCTCGTAGCCCGGCACCCTGATGCCGCGCCCGTCCGTCACCAGCCTGGCGCCCTGCTGCACGCCGCTGTCGATGTAGCCGACGATCTTGTCTCTATGCTGCGCGGAGATCACCGGGCCCATGTCGACCCCTTTCTTGTCACCGGGACCGACCACCAGTTTCTCGGCTCGTTGTTTCAGCTTGGCCACGAGTGCATCTGCGATATCTCCCACCGCGACCACCGTGGAGATCGCCATGCAGCGCTCGCCGGCGGATCCGTACGCGGCGCCCATGATCGCATCGGCGGTGAAATCCAGTGCGGCATCGGACAAAACGACGGCGTGGTTCTTCGCGCCGCCCAGCGCCTGCACACGCTTGCCGTGGTGGGCTGCGGTCTCGTAGATGTATTTCGCGACCGGTGTCGAACCGACAAATGAGATGGCACGCACGTCGGGATGGGACAGCAGCGCGTCCACCGCCTCTTTGTCGCCCGGCACGACGTTGAACACGCCATCCGGCAATCCGGCTTCCTTGAACAGTTCGGCCATGCGCAGGCTGCAGGAAGGTACTTTCTCGGATGGCTTGAGCACGAAGGTGTTGCCGCAGGCGATCGCGATCGGGAACATCCACATCGGCACCATCGCGGGAAAATTGAACGGGGTGATGCCGGCACACACGCCGATCGGCTGCAGCATCGAGTGACAGTCGACGCCGCGGCCGACATTTTCCGCGTGTTCGCCTTTGAGCAGATGCGGCGCGCCGACCGCGAATTCCACCACCTCGATGCCGCGCTGCACCGAACCGGATGCGTCTTCCAGCGTCTTGCCATGTTCTTCGCTGGCCAATTGCGCCAGTTCGGCTCGATGCGTTTCGAGCAGTTCGCGGAACTTGTTCAGGATACGGCTGCGGCGCAGCGGAGTGGTGTCGCGCCAGGCAGGAAAAGCGGTCTGGGCAGCGGCAACTGCGCTTTCCACATCCGCGCTACTGGCCAGCGGCACCTGGCGGATGACCACCCCGATAGCCGGGTTGTACACGTCGCCGAAGCGAGCGCTGCTGCTGATGGTACGCTGGCCGTTTATCCATAGTTGTAAGGTGGGCTGTGACATGTCGATTTCCTCAAGACTGCGCTGGTTATGCAGAAGCTACATAGCAGATCGCGGCGCCGTGATCGTTGCCACCTTTTGCCAAAGGTCTGTCAACAAGAAATGAGCAGTCGTGCTAACGTAGCTCCGCCTGCTGGCCAGCGTCAATTTTTGATCATTTATGGATTTAACGATAGATATAGTCGGGTAACCACATGGCGATCTGCGGGAAGGTATACACAATCGCCATCGAGATAAATACCATCACGAGGAACGGAAACGCTCCCGCGAAGATCTGGTTCAGCGTCACATGCTTCGGTGCCACGCCTTTGAGGTAATAACACGACATCGCCATCGGCGGCGTCAGGAACGAGGTCTGGATATTGAGCGCCACGATCACACCGAAAAACACCGGGTCGATGTTGAAGTGATGGAGCAACGGCAGAAAGATGGGCACGAAAATGATGATGATTTCGGTCCACTCCAGGGGCCAGCCCAGCAAAAAGATGATGAACTGGGTGAGCAGCATGAAGGTGACCGGGGTCAAATGCAGCCCCAGCACGAAGTTCTCCACGACGGACTGCCCACCAAGGTAGGAGAACACCGAAGAAAACGTCCACGATCCCACGAACAGCCAACACACCATCGCTGCCGTACGGGCAGTCAGAAACACCGCTTCTTTCAGGCGCTGCCAGGTGAACTGCCGATAACCGATCGCGAGGACGATCGATCCCGCGGCGCCGAGCGATGCCGCCTCGTTGGGCGTTGCCAGACCGAACAGGATCGCCCCAAGCACGCCGAGGATCAGGAACGCCAGTGGGAAAAATGATGTCGCCAGCAGCCAAACGACTTGCAGCCACGGAATGTCGGTTTGCTCCTTGGGCAGCTTGGGCGCGAGCTTGGGGTTAAGCGAGGATCGTCCGATGACATAAACCATATACAGGCCGGCAAGGAGGAACCCGGGAAGAAACGCTGCAGCATATAGCCGCACCACGGACACGCTGGCCATGGCGCCGTAAAGGATCAGCATGATGCTGGGCGGAATTAGTATCCCCAGGCAACCGCCCGCCGCCACTACCCCAGCCGAGAGCTTGGTGTCGTACCCGGCCTTGAGCATCGCCGGAAAGGCAAGCAGCCCCATCAGTGTCACCACCGCGCCCACGATACCGGTGGCGGTCGCGAACAGTGCGCAGGTTGCCAGTGTGGCCACGGCCAGCGAACCGGGAACGTGCTTCATGGAGACCTGCAGGCTGTGAAACAGCCGGTCCAGGAGGTTGGAACGCTCCACCATGTAGCCCATGAACAGGAACAGCGGCACCGCGATCAGCACGTCGTTGGACATCACGCCGAAGGCGCGCTGCACCACCAGCGGAAAGATATTGTCGCCCATGGCGTAATAGCCGAATCCCACGCCGAGCGCGATCAGCGTGAATGCAATGGGGAAACCAAGGAAAATGATGGCGATGAACCCCGCCATCATCAGCATGCCAACTTGCGGATCGGTCATTTATGCGCTCCCCCATGATGCGGTTTGCCCTCGATTTCTTCGAGGATCTGTTTTCCGGTCATACCCGCCTTGGCATCTTCGAGGATCACTTTCTCCAGCTCCTCGACGTCGTGCTGGCGCTGTGGCAGCTTGCCGTCCCGAATGGTGATCACGCAGCGGACCACCTCGACGATTCCCTGCAGTATCAGGAAAAACGCGGCCAGCGGAATAATGCCCTTGAACGGCCAGATCGGAGGACCGTTCGGGCTGGACGCACTATGCTCATCGGCGAGATACGACATGTGGAAAAAATCGAACCCGGAATAAAGCAACGCCAGCATCCCGGGAAAGAAGAACAGAAAATAAAGAACCAATTCGATGCTGGCCTGAACCCGTATCGGCAACCGGCGGGAAACAAAATCACCCCGCACGTGCGCGTTCCTCGATACGGCATAGGCCCCCGCCATCATGAACATCGTGCCATAACAAATGTATTCGGTATCGTAGGCCCAACCCGTGGGCGAGTCGAAAACGTAGCGCGCGGTCACGTCGTATACCGTGACAAAGGTCAGAATCAAGACACTCCAGGCAAAGGTCTTGCCGACCCAGGTGCTTAGCTTATCGACAGACAATAAGAGCTTCTGCATATTGCTCACCCCAACTTAACGTCTCCCGCCCGCACACCGCGGGGAAGAGGCAGGCCAAAAAAAACCTTCGGGCGGGCCGGTGATTCTTCCGGGATCACCGGCCGCGCTGGCGAAGGCGACTTCCTATGGAAATCTATAAATCAGGCCTTTTTCGCCCCCCCGAAAAAATGTTTGACTGCCAATTCGCGAGGCGAATCCCATATATTGCGGAAGTCGACAATCCGCTTCGCCCAGGCCTTCTGCGAGTCAACGACCTTGGCAAAGAACGGGTCCTGGGAAAGCCGAGCAAGAACCTTGTCCCATGCCGCCAGCTGGGCCTCGAGAATCGCCTTGGGCGTTTCGTGCACCTTGACGCCCTTTTTCTCGAGTTCGGCCAAGTCGTCGGGATAACGCTTTTCCCATTTCCAGGACATGTCGGCCGAAGCGGCTTCCGCCGCGTACTTGAGCACCGCCTGCAGATCCGGCGGTAGGGCGTCGTACTTCGCTTTGTTGAAGATGATCTCGAAACATTCCATGTCCTGATGGAAGCTCTGCAGATAATAGTCCTTGGCCACGTCCGGGAAACCGAGCGCCATATCCGAAGAAGGATTGTTGAATTCGGCGGCATCGAGCACGCCGCGATCCATCGATGGAACGATGTCGCCACCGCCCATGATTGTGACGCTGACGCCCATTTCCTTCATCAGGTCTGCCGCCAGGCCGACAGTGCGATACTTTAGTTTTTGAAACTCGGCGACCGTGTTGAGTGGCTTCTTGAACCACCCCAAGGGCTGGGTCGGCATGGGGCCTGTGAGCCAGCCAACGACGTTGAGTTTGAGAATATTTTGGGACAGTTCCTTGTAGAGTACGTCGCCGCCGCCGTAGTAGAACCAGGCGAGCAGATCGTTCGCTCTCCAGCCAAAGGCCGGCGCCGTGCCGAACAGCGAATAGGCCTTGTTCTTGCCGTACCAGTAGGCGCAGACGCCGTGGCCGCCGTCGAGCGCGCCGCTATTGACGGCATCCTGCATCTGCAGCGCGCCCACCACCGCGCCCGCGGGCAGCACGTCGAGTTTGAGACGACCGCCACCCATCTCGTTCACGCGCCGCGCGTAGTCTTGCGCATATTCGTGGAAGATATCCTTCGCCGGCCACGTGCTCTGGAACCGCAATGTAATGGGTTCGGCTGCCCTGCTGATCGCGGGGAAACCCAGCGCCGCTACGCCTCCTGCCGCGGCAGCTGCTCCGGTCAAAAATTTGCGTCGGGAAGTGGTGGTTGGGGATGTTTCGACCTGCTTCTTGTTTTTTTCGCTCATCATGAATCTCCTCAAGTTTATGCAAAGGTAAAATACGAGTGATTAATACCAAATCAATATTAATATTAATATTAATATCCTACTCACTTTAAGCGATAGCTCTGCGGCTACTTCAATAATGACCAAAATATGAATCTGAATTTTTCCGTGAAATGTGAAATGAATGCTACTCCTCGTAAGTGGAACTTACAACCATTATGATTTAAGTGGTCTTTGAGGCCTAATATTTTTTGCCGGAAAAATAACCACTGGCAAGTACGGATAATGTAGATGACGGATGGGCAGATACCTCCAAACAACCCGGCAAACCTATCCGGCTTGCTTTATGACTACTGACGCACCACGACACGAGGATGGTATGGAGAAATTGAACTGGCTCACCGCCAACCAGGCGGCTCAGGGAATCCGCGATGGATGGTTCTCATGCCAAGACATGGTTCACGCCTGCATACAACAGATCCAGTCCCGCGAGCCGGACGTGCAGGCCTGGGCTTATTTCGATGCTGAACATGCCTTGTCGCAGGCAACAAGGGCCGATGAATGGCGTGCCTCGGGCAAACCGCTCGGCCCGCTGCACGGCGTGCCGGTCGGGATCAAGGACATCATCGATACCGGAGATATGCCGACCGAAGACGGCACGCCGTTGCATGCCGGACGCAACCCCTGGCATGACGCCAAGGCGGTCGAACTGCTGCGCAGTGCCGGCGCGATCATCATGGGCAAGACGGTGACCACCGAAATGGCCGCCTTCGCGCCCGGCAAGACACGCAACCCGCATAACCCGGCGCACACGCCCGGCGGTTCTTCGAGCGGCTCTGCCGCGGCAGTGGCCGCGGGCATGGTGCCGCTCGCGCTGGGCACGCAGACCAACGGTTCGCTGATCCGGCCCGCGGCCTTTTGCGGCGTGTTCGGTTTCAAGCCCAGCCGCGGCCTGGTCTCGCGCCAGGGCGTCCTGCGCCAGTCGGAGCGCCTGGACCAGTTGGGCGGCTTTGCCCGCAGCGTCGAGGATCTCGCGCTGCTGGGCGAGGTCATATCGGCCTATGACCCGGACGAACCCGGCATGATCCCTCGCGCGACCTTGCCCATGCTGCGGGTCTGCAAAGAGGAACCGCCGTTCCCGCCCAAGCTGGCTTTGATCAAGACGCCCTGGTGGCCGCAGCTGGATGCCGATACGCGGGAAGGCTTCAACGAACTCGTCGAACATCTGAGCGGCCAGGTCGGCGAGTTCATCCTGCCCGAATCGGCCGCAGCCGTGCTTGACTGGCACAAGTCTGTCAATGAAGCGGATATTGCAGCCAATTATGAGGCCGAATACGAACGCGGCGCGGACAAGCTGTCCGCTTCGCTGAAAGGGCAGATCGAGCGCGGCCGCAGTGTGAAGGCGGTCGACTACCTCAAGGCACTGGCGCGCATTCCGGTGGTGACCGAGGCGCTTGACGAGATCTTCGACCGTTACGATGCGATCCTGACACCCGCGGTTGCGGGCGCCGCGCCGCACGGCCTGGAATCCACGGGTAACCCGATGTTCTGCACCCTGTGGACCTTCTGCGGCATGCCCGCGCTCAGCTTGCCTCTGCTGCAAGCCGGCAACGGCCTGCCGGTGGGCATACAGCTGGTCGGACGCGTTGGTGATGATGCACGATTGCTGCGCACCGCGCGCTGGCTGGTCGAATCAGTCAGGTAACGCAAAAGGAAAGCGAGGAAGTGATGAAATTCAAAACGATTGCAGGTCTGATAGGCCTTGTGGCAGTTCTGGCCTTCCTTGCCGCACCGGTGATCAAGCTGCATAAAATCCCTTTGATCGCAGTAGCGATGATCGGTGCGGGCATGGCGATATACGAGTTCATCGAGGGTCTGCGCAAGGATAACGAGTGATGCGGTCCACGCTGATAAAGCCGGGGATTATTGCCGGCCAGGCGCCCTTCTAGCAGCCGTTTGCATCCCTCAAGGCGCCGAGCCGGGGAGGGAACCGGCCTCTGGTATATCGGGCACTGCTATTGACCTTGTGACTGATCTGGTCGGGGTGAGAGGATTCGAACCTCCGACTCCTGCGTCCCGAACGCAGTACTCTACCAGGCTGAGCTACACCCCGAATTTCAATAATTAAAATTGCCGCGCAGCGGCAAAGTGCGCCAATTCTAGCAAACTACGCTTGTGTTTAGTATCAGATAGCGATGCGATCGCGGCGCACGCTGACTCTGCCTCACGTTTCGCCTGCTGGCGGGTGAAATCCAGCGCGCCGGTGGCACGGATGATTTGCAGCACTTCGACGAACTTTCCCACATCTCCCTGCTCGATTGCGCTTCGCACAACGGAGGCCTGCTCGGCCGAACCGTGCTGCATCGCGTATATCAAAGGCAGGGTGGGCTTGCCTTCGGCGAGATCATCTCCGAGATGTTTGCCCGTCTGCAGTTCGTCAGCGGTATAGTCCAGCACATCATCCACCAACTGGAATGCAGTGCCGAGATGCATGCCGTATCGGGCAACCGCCTGCTCGTCCCCGGCACTTGCCTTGCCCAGGATCGCGCCGAGGCGCATTGCAGCCTCAAACAGTTTCGCTGTTTTGTAATGGATCACGCGCATATAGTTGTCGGCATCCACATTGGCGTCGTGGCAGTTGAGCAATTGCAGCACCTCACCCTCCGCGATGATGTTGGTAGCATCGGCCAGCGTCTGCATCACGCGCATCTCTCCGACCTCGACCATCATCTGAAAGGCCCTCGAATACAGAAAATCGCCGACCAGCACGCTGGCGGCATTGCCGAATAGCGCGCTGGCCGTCGCACGGCCGCGGCGCAAGTCAGATTCATCCACGACATCGTCATGCAGTAGCGTCGCGGTATGGATGAATTCCACCACCGCAGCCAGGACATGATGCTGCTGGCCCTGATAACCGAAGGCCTCGGCAGATAACACCACCAACGCTGGCCGCAAACGCTTGCCGCCGCCGTTGACGATATATTCGCCGACCTGATTGACCAGCAGCACCTCCGAATGCAGCCGCGTGCGTATCACCTGGTCCACCGCAGCCATATCCGCCGCGAGTAATTGCCGGAGGTCTTCCAAAAACGTGTGGTTTTCTATAAACACTTTCTATCCTGAGTTGTGGGGACGCGGCGCGGCGCGCATTGTCGCACAAAATATTTTAGCCGTGCTCCGCTGCCTGGTCTTTCCGCCACAAATATATCCCGATCATCACGCCTACCGCGCTCAACACCTCCACATAATGCGCCGGTGCCATGGGATCTAACTGCAACAGTTTGCTCACCGCCACCGGGGTCAGCCCGCCGAACACCGCGTAAGCCACGTTATAGGAAAATGACAATCCGGAATAACGCACCACCGGGGGAAATGCCATGACCGCAACGGCCGGCACCACGCCGATCACGCCTACGAAGAACCCGCACAAGGCATACAAGCCATTGATGTTCTGCGGCGCGACCGCCATCTGCTGATAGAACAGCCACGAGGTGACGCCCAGTATCGTACAACCAACCAGCAACACTCTCCCTGCGCCAAAACGATCGGCCAGCGCGCCGAAAGTCACGCAGCCCAGACTCAGCAACAAAATAGCGATGCTGTTCGCCTGCAGAGCAGTAGCGGCAGGAATGGCATAGAGAGTCTGTAGCAGCGCCGGTGTCATCAATATCATCACCACGATCGCCGCGGAAAGCAGCCAGGTCATCAGCATGGTCAGGATCACCGCAGGGCGATGTGCGCGTATCACCGTCTTCAGCGGCAATTCGTCAGCCAATGCCTGCCGCGCCTGCATCTCTTTGAACACCGGCGTTTCATGCAGCCACTGGCGCAGCCACGCCGCCAGCAAACCGAACATCCCGCCGATGATGAACGGCACGCGCCAGCCTTGCGTGAGCAATTCGGCGGGCGCATACAGCTTGTTGATCGCGGTCGCCACCAGCGACCCGAGCAGGATCCCGCCGGTCAGCCCGGCAGTCAGCGTGCCGCAGGCGAAGCCGACGTGGCGCGACGGCACATGCTCGGAGACGAACACCCACGCACCCGGAACCTCGCCGCCGACCGCCGCGCCCTGCAGCACACGCAGAGCAACCAAAGACAGCGGCGCCCAGATGCCGATCACGGCATAAGTCGGCAACAAGCCGATAGCCAGCGTCGGCACGGCCATCAGAAAGATGCTCAGCATGAACATGCGCTTGCGCCCGAGCAAATCGCCGAAGTGCGCCATCACGATACCGCCCAGCGGGCGGGCAAAATAACCTACTGCGAAAACGCCAAAGGTTTGCAATTGGCGCAACCAGTCCGGCATGTCAGGCGGAAAGAACACTTTTCCAATGGCTACTGCAAAAAAAATGTAAATGATGAAATCGTAGAACTCCAGCGCGCCTCCCAAAGCGGCCAGCACCAGCGTCCGGTAATCACTGCGACTCAGTGTAGGCATGAGGATCCGTTTCCTGTTATACCGATTCAGTGTGCAGAGTGTATGTGAAGCGGGCCGCCAGCACTAGCTCGAAACCATATGACACTGGGTTGCCTGATCGGTCCGCGTTTCCCGAGCATAAAAAGTTGCGCAGCCCGGTCGTTTTATGGATAATGCCCGCCCTTATGCAACCCCCGAGTGCGTACACCCGCCGCACTCAACTACTCGCAAGGAAACAAAATGAAAGCAGATATCCACCCCCAATACAAAGAAATCACCGTGACTTGCAGTTGCGGGAACACCTTCAAGACAAAGTCCGTGATGGGCAAGCCGGCCTTGCACGTCGAAGTCTGTTCGGAATGCCACCCGTTCTACACCGGCACACAGAAGATCGTCGACACCGCTGGCCGCATTGACAAGTTCCGCCAGAAATACGGCAACAAGTCTGCCGCGTAATCGCTTGACGGGCCTTTGTGCAGCGGTTCCATCAAAAGGCAGCGTTTGCTGCCTTTTTTATTTGCAGCGTCTACACTACCCCGGGTATTTTTCAAAGGATCCAGGGAACCCCTGACCCATGTATTTTATAAAGCCCACCGACCCGAACCCGATCACCCCGGCTAAAGCTGCGTTGCTCGGATCGCTCTGCCTGATCTGGCTGGGCACGGGACTGATCGGTCACGATCCGTGGAAACCGGATGAGATATCGGGTTTCGGGGTGATCTATTCGATGCTGCAAAACGGTGATTGGTTGGCACCCGCCATAGCCGGCGAACCATTCATGGACAAGCCCCCGCTGTTCTACTGGACCGCCGCGCTGCTCGCCAAACTGTTTTCACCGCTGTTGCAGTTGCACGACGGTGCACGCCTTGCCAGCGGCCTCTACACCGCATTGACTCTGCTGTTCACAGGCCTGGCCGGACGCAGGTTATACGGCGAAAATCGAGGTTGGGCCGCAGCGATCATACTGATCGGATGCCTTGGCATATTGATTAGCGCACACCAGATGACCACCGATCTCGCGCTCCTGGCCGGTTGCGCGATGATGCTGTACGGTTTTTCTTTGAGCCAGGAGCGCGCCTTTCGCCCCGGCCTGTGGATCGGCACGGGCATGGGCATCGGTTTCATGTCCAAGGGTTTTATATCACCGATATTTTTCGTGCTGTCCGCCGCAAGCTTGCCGCTGCTCTTTCAAAATTGGCGCAAGCGCCAATACTATCTCAGTGTGGGTATCGCCTTCCTGTTCGCGTTGCCATGGCTGACCATCTGGCCGTTGCTTTTGTACCAACATTCCCCCCTATCGTTCGCGGACTGGGCATGGACAAACAACATCGGGAAATGGATAAGCTATGCGAAACACGGGCCGGGCAAGGATTCGTTGTATTACTTGGAGAATCTGCCCTGGATGGCGTGGCCTGCCTGGCCGTTGGCCGCCTGGATCGTATGGAAATCCCGAAAACGTCTGAGACAACGCGAAGATTTGCAACTGCCGCTGGTGGTTTTCGCGGTGATGCTCATCACCCTCAGCCTTGCAGCAGACATACAGGAAGTGTTTGCGCTGCCCATGTTGCTGCCGATCACGCTCTTGGCGACCGCGTCGCTGTCGATGCTGAAACGCGGTGCCGCAAATGCCCTGGACTGGTTCGGCATCATGACCTTCGCCCTGATCGCTATCCTGATGTGGTGGGGGTGGGCGGGTTTGTTGCTGGACAACCAGGCGAAGATCACGCACTGGCTGAAGGATTACCAGCCCGGTTTCGAGCCGGAGTTGCACACCACCGCGTTTTTCATCGCCATTATCGCCACTGTATTGTGGGTCATCATCGTATGGCGGGTCGGGCGTTCCATGCGCCGCGCGACTTTGAATTGGGCGGCGGGAGTCACATTGATCTGGATACTTGCGATGACACTGTGGCTGCCCTGGCTGGACAGCGGCAAAAGTTACCGCAACATGGTAACCGCTCTAAAGCAATCCATGCCGAAGCATTACCAATGTATGGCGGGGGAACACCTCGGCAATGGTCAACGCGCGATGTTGTATTATTTCGGCGATATCATCGCCCAGCGCGACTACAAACATCGTTGTGATCTGCGCCTGATACAGGGTGACAGATTGTCGAGGCCGCTGCTAGACGAAACCCATTGGGTAAAGATCTGGGAGGGGAACCGCAAGGGTGACAAATATGAGCGTTACCGGCTATACCGGAAAGTGGAAGCGCCCTGACGAATTGACACAACGGACTCGCGGCTATAGGGCTTAAATTCATTCGTTGCCGCGAGCCGATATTTCCGGTCTATCAGGAGTCTTTGCGCAACGCTGCTATCCAACCGGGTTGCGGTACCCGAGGTCGAATTCATACACTTTTGCTCTAACATCGCTAGCTTTTTTTATCTGATGACAATATGGGGAAGCATTTTCGGCTCGCCTGAGCAGGAATCAATTCATTTGCTGATGCCGCGAGTTGTTTTAAAGGGCCGCCTGGACGTATATCAGTCAGAATTGATAGGCTCTATATCCGCCGCACGTGAGTAAAAGATGGCTCTTCGCAGCATCAGCCCACTGGACATTGTCCGTTGGATCGACTACGTACCATCTCATTGCATGCTCTTTCATAAATGACTCGACCTCGTTACTGTCCTTGATTTCTTTCAACCGCTGAAGTGAATCGAGACGGGGTTGGACATTTATCGCTGAACGGAACTGGTTGTCGATGGCGATGGCATAGGGGTAACGTTCAGAGAAAGCGGATAGTATGAAATGGGGATCATTCATTGAGTCCTGAACAACGTCATCCGCTTTGGCATTTTTACGGATGAATCCGGCTATTTTTACCAGGCAAGCTGGCACCTCCTGGTAAGCATTTCCCCACGAAACATAAATATTGGTTCCCGGCACATAACTCGTAAGTGTCTGAACTCCTTTTCCGTAGCTCACGGGTACGAATTCCAGCGCAAGAGCGAGGAGCACCAATGACCACCTAATTTGCTTGTTGGCAGGCAAAGCATCACCAAACAGACGATAGTAAATTGCACCGGCACTCCAGACCACAACGACAAAGTACGCCCAGACAAATGGCCGGTGAAGCAACTCACTATGCGTTCCGATAGGCCGATCATTTAGCGCCAATCCGGTCGCCATTATTAAGTAAACAGCCACTACCAACATGGGAAACAACCATATCATCGGCTCAAATCTGCGCTTCAGATGCCTGAGCACAACCGCATACAAGACTGGAAAAACGCCAAACGTACAAATGACCAGCATCAAGGCAAACGTTCCAGCTTCCAGGTGCCAGTTATTCCCTGCGCTATCGAAAAGGAAGATAAATGCATTCTTGATGATTCCTGATGCCTGCAATTCCAATATATTTGATGCATAAGTTTCAAGGCCTGATCCATCCAATCGCAAAATTGGCACGCTGAGGGACATCTGGGATAGCGCTGCAACACCAACGTATATGCACGTTAGCGCCAACAACATAAAAAAGCGATATTGCGTCGTTCGTCCTTTCATGAAAAGAACCGGGAACACGAAAGCAAGGAAAGAAATGGCGACGAAAATGTGTGCTTTGAACAACAATGTAACTAATGCAAAAAAATAGCCCAACAGAATCAGTCTATATCGGTTTGTGCTGCATCCCTCCAGCATGAACATAAACGCGACGGCTGCACAAGCTATCCCGTAGCCTGCAGCTGGTTGAATCTGCTGTAGCCACTGGTATGAAAGATATCCGTTGCCGAAGCCTTGCTGAAAGGCGTCTGGCAACAGCATCAATGCCAGTCCGGCAGCCATGGCTGGCCATTTCCCAAATGCAATATTACCCAACGAGTAGGCCGCCAATGCTGTAATCAGGATACCGAGCGGCACGAGAAGACTTTTATATGCGATCAGTGCCGAGCTCCCCGTTACGGCAACGAACACTGCGGGAAGTACGTAGCTCCCCACGTGATAAGGCCGCATCGCCTCGCCGACCATATGTACGTCTGAAATTGTCCCAATTCCCTTCGATGTGGCGAAAGCGGCAATTTCGCTGACGTGATAGTAAATGTCAGGCCATACGCGGATGACCATAACACCGCCGATTGATTCAATGGGACGCAGAACATCCAGGCACCAAGCGGTGACGGCAATCGCGATTGCCACTATGAAGAAGGTTTCTGATATATGGGCAGCTGGCATAAGATTGCCAGTGCTGGTGCGCCTGGCGCGAATCCACAGAATCAAGACGACGATCAGGAAAATCATCCAATCTATGGCTAGGCCGAATGGCAGAACTAAGCTGGCGATGAACATTGCGACATTCGCGCACAACATACCAGTGAGCAACTTGGTTGGCAGGTTATTGAATCTTTCGCTATCTCGCAAACCCCATTTCAGAAATAGATCCCCGGCAAGCAAACTAACAAGTAGCAGCGAAAAAAACCATGCAACAGTGATAATGGACAAATCGCCGGCAGCCATACGATGCCAGAGCAGCATCACGACATATAAGATGATCATGCCAAGCCAGCTACTTGCACCTGTCAGTCTTGCGAAATTTAGTTTTACACCCAACAACATCTCAATATATCCACGGTTGAACTCAGAATCTAAAACATAACATGTTTTTGATAGCCACTATCCAATTCGAAGTGGCAATTCGTGTCGGAGCTCCGATTGTGTCGGGAGCTGCCCTTGGAGAAGTCCTGCTTTGGGGACAAAACTCTATGGTGGGCATTTCGCTAATAGCCGTCTGGATCGATTCTATTGGGTACTACTGAATCCAATATTAGGTGAACACAAGAAGTACATATTGGGCACTATTCTGTCCGGCAGCACTGTTGATCAGGCACTCCAATTTGGTTTTATTGCCCGCATTATTTCTCCATATGATGGCAAGTAAGCTCTGTAGATTTAGAAAGCCAGAAAGAATTTCAATCTAGTCCGGTTACAGGCTGATCGGAAACGGGATGTTGTGATAGATAGAGTTCCTCGGTCTAAACATCACCATTGTCAGAGTGTACTTCTTCGCAACGGCTGAAGTTAAGCAGAAACATGCTTTTGGACTGTTGGACCTGCAACCGGCCATCAAAAATTTGCAACATACATACAACGAAAATCTCTGACGATCGCTGAACCATGTTTGCGAGTATCAATTACACAGCATGGTCAGTGACTCGTGATGTTGAGGTTGAATTACCCCGAGTTTTGGCCTGCCACATTCCCCACAGCGCGTCCTCAAAATTTCGTGCGAAGCGCCGCGTGTCAAACAATGGCGATGCCCTTACCTGCTCGCGCAGCCCCGCGCGTAACGCCCCTAGTTTGGACAAATCGCTTGCCAGCTCGATGGCCTTTTTGACGTAATCATCTACGTTGGCCGCGACCCAATCTTCCAGACCGGCCGCATTGAGAAGGCTCGCTCCTTGTCTTGAAAGCAGCGTATCCCCAGCCAAAGTAAGGGTCGGGACGCCCATCCAAAGGGCTTCACAGGTGGTTGTGCCTCCCGGGTATGGAAATGTGTCCAGTATCACGTCCACTTCCGCATGAGCGCCCAAATAAGCTTCGCGGGACACGCCACCGTGCATTGCAACCCGACCCGGTTCGATCCCGTATTGTTGCAGGCGCAATGACAGTTGATCGGCAATGGATGGGTCTCCAAGCTGCTTGCACTGCAAGCGCAACCGTGCATTTGGCAAACCGCTGAAAATCTTGCCCCATGCCGCTAACACGCCATCCACCAATTTTGGCAAGATCTGGAAGCAACCGAAAGTGACGAATCGGTTCTTCATTGCGGGCAGGGAAGCAACAGGCAATTCGAATTCGGGAGAGGTGAAACACATGCGCGTGTCGGGTAATATCCATGCGGTCTCGATGAATTGGTTGGACTGCGCTTCCGGCACGCCCGTTTCGTCCGCCAATATATAATCCATTTCCGCAAGCCCAGTGGAAGCAAAATACCCCAGCCAGGTGGCCTGCACTGGCGCCGGCTTCCAGGCGAATACCGGCAATCGATTGTTCGCAGTATGGCCTGATACGTCCACCAGAACATGCACGCCATCGGCGTGAATCATCCGAGCGGCCGCTTCATCACTCATGTTGAACAACGGCTTCCACAGAGAAAAATGTGGTCGGATGCGTGCCGCAACTTCATCTTCCTTGTGGCGTGTCGGGTAAGCAATCAATTCAATACGAGTCTGATCGATGTGAGCCAGCATGCCCTCCATAAAATATCCCAACACGCCTTTACAAAGATCGCCCGATACCAGTCCTACCCGCAAGCGCTGGGGCTGCGCTTCGCAATTCCAGGCAGAGAAACGCGCTGTCACCTTTTTAGCCACCATCTGGCCATATTTTCTGGCTTCTTCCAAGCAGTATTCCTGCATACTGTCGGTATAGCTAAGCGTGAGTATCAGGTTGTTCTGCGCCATTTCCCAATCAGGATTGTGTTCCAGAGCCCTGCGAAAACTGGACAATGCAGCGTCGTATTGTCCGAGTTCTTTCAAAGCAATACCCATACTGTTATGCGCCAAAGATAGATCGGGTTTGAGTTCCAGCGCCCTGCGAAAACTGGCCAATGCAGCGTCGTATTGTCCAAGTTCATTCAAAGCAATACCGAGATTGTTATGTACTTCAGCGAAATCCTGTTTAATTTTCAGCGCTTCTCGATAACTTGCAATAGCGTCATCGATTCGCCCGAGTTCTTTCAGTGTTATTCCCAGATTATTTAGCGCTTCGTAAAAACCTGGTTTAAGCTCCACTGCTTTGCGGTAGCTTGCCACAGCAGCTTCCAGTTGCCCTTGGGCTCGGAGAGCAACACCCAAATTGTTATGTGCTTCGGAGAAACTTGGCCTGATTTGCAACGCACGGCGGTAGCTTGCCACGGAGGCATCTAAATGTCCTCTGTCCCGTAACACAACCGCCAGATTACAATGTGACTCTGCATCATTAGGTAATAGTTGCACCGTCCTTTGCATTGCAGCCAAGGCGTCTTTTCCTTGCATCTGAAGTGACAGACCATAAAGTTTCCATACGACCCCGGACTCTGCGTATGACTCAAGCAAGGAGAGCGCCATGTTCTCCAGTTCCGCATAGCGCCCGCTATTAAACAATGACCCTAGAACCTCAATTTTGTCCGGGGGCGTCACCGATGATTTGAACGTGACCTTCCCCAAGCAGCAGTTCTTGTATTTTTTCCCGCTGCCGCAACTGCATGGGTCGTTTCTTCCAGGTTTCATGGCCGGCATACCGTATAAATCATTATTTCACGTGGCTAAGCATGAATTGCATAGGATGATTTCGCCGAATTTCGAGTTGTTGGAAAATCACAAAAGTCTCCAGTCTGGCTAGAGCTCCTGTCCGGTCAGGACGCTGTTTTCTTTCTGTATAACGCCGATTGCGCATGCGCCTGCAAGCCTTCACCAAACGCCAGGGTGGAAGCAATATCGCCCAGCTTATTCGCTCCCTGCACGGATACCTGGATCAGGCTGCTGCGCTTCTGAAAGTCGTACACGCCCAGCGGAGATGAGAAACGCGCGGTACCGGATGTCGGCAGCACATGGTTCGGCCCGGCGCAGTAATCTCCGAGCGCTTCGGAGCTATAGCGGCCCAGAAAGATCGCGCCGGCGTGTTTCAGTTTGGGCAGCCATGCTTGCGGGTCGGCAACCGACAATTCCAGATGCTCCGGCGCGATGCGGTTGCTGATTACGCATGCTTCGTCCAGATCGTCGACATGGATCAGCGCGCCGCGATTTTCCAGTGCGGTCCTGATGATATCGCGGCGTGACATCTGCTCCAGCAATCGATCCGCGCTTTGCGCCACCTCCCCAATGAATCTCAGGTCCGGCGACAGCAGGATCGCTTGCGCCAGTTCGTCGTGCTCGGCTTGGGAAAACAGATCCATCGCGATCCAGTCCGGATCTGTCTGCCCGTCGCAGATCACCAGGATCTCCGACGGCCCCGCGATCATGTCGATGCCGCACACTCCGAACACGCGCCGTTTTGCGGCCGCCACATAAGCGTTGCCTGGGCCGACGATCTTGTCCACCTTCGGTATGGTTGCCGTTCCATAAGCCAAAGCCGCCACCGCCTGTGCGCCGCCCATCGTGAACACGCGGTCCACCCCGGCCAGGAATGCCGCTGCCAGTACCAGTTGATTCTTCGCGCCGCCCGGCGTCGGCACCACCATGATCAGTTCGGCGACTCCGGCCACCTTGGCAGGCAGCGCGTTCATCAGCACAGAGGACGGATAGGCCGCCTTGCCCCCAGGCACATACAGGCCGACCCGATCCAGCGGAGTGATTTGCTGGCCGAGCAGCGTGCCGTAGGCATCGGTGTAGTTCCAGGAAGTTTGCAGTTGCTTCCTGTGATAATCGGTGATGCGCTGCGCGGCCTGTTTCAGCGCGCTGCGCTGCTCAGCGGGCAACCCTTCGAATGCGGCGCGCAATTCACCGCGCGGCAACTCCATCGCCGCGGCATCGGCCAACGGCAGGCGATCGAACTTGCGCGTATATTCCAGCACCGCGGTGTCGCCGCGTTTGCGCACATCGGCCAGAATGGCCGCCACGGTCGCTTCGAGCTTTTCATCGGCGGTTTCCTCGAAGGCCAGCAGCGCGCTTAACTCTGCTTCGAAACCCGCGGCGCGGCTGGAAAGTTGTCTGATCTTCATTATGAATTTGCTCTACTGATTCCCAGTCAGGTCATTTCTTCATTGCTCGGGCAAACGCATCCAGCATAGGCTGGATCAAATCATGTTTCAGTTTGAGCGCAGCCTGGTTCACCACCAGACGCGAAGAGATATCGGCGATATGCTCGACCGCCTTGAGGTGATTCGCCTTGAGTGTGTTGCCGCTGCTCACCAGATCCACGATCGCCTCCGACAACCCGACCAGCGGCGCCAGCTCCATCGAACCGTACAGCTTGATCAAATCGACATGCACTCCTTTTTCGGCGAAGTGCGCCCTGGCAGTCTGCACGTATTTGGTCGCCACACGCAGGCGCGCACCCTGGCGCACCGCAGACTCGTAATCGAAATCATCGCGCACGGCGACCATCATGCGGCAGCGCGCGATATCCAGATCCACCGGCTGATACAACCCCGTGCCGCCGTGTTCGTCCAGCACATCCTTGCCTGCCACACCGATATCCGCAGCGCCGTATTGCACGTAGGTCGGCACATCGCTGGCGCGCACGATGATCAGGCGCACGTCAGCGCGGTTGGTCGGCAAGATCAGCTTGCGCGAGGACTCCGGGTCTTCCAGCGCGATGATGCCTGCTGCTTTCAATAGCGGCAGCGTTTCGTCGTAGATGCGTCCCTTGGACAGTGCGATGGTTATCATACAAATATTCCCTGTTTATCTGACACGGCTGATCTGCGCTCCCAGCGCCGACAGCTTTGCTTCGATGTGTTCATAGCCGCGATCAAGATGGTAGATGCGATCCACGATGGTCTCACCCTGCGCGACCAATCCGGCGATCACCAGACACGCCGAGGCGCGCAAATCCGTTGCCATTATCGTCGCGCCGTCGAGTTGCGCACAACCTTTGATGATGGCGGTATTGCCCTCGACTTCGATCTGCGCGCCTAAACGACGCAATTCCTGCACGTGCATGAAGCGGTTTTCGAATATCGTTTCGACGACCATCGCGCTGCCCTCGGCGATACAATTCATCGCCATGAATTGCGCCTGCATGTCGGTCGGAAATGCCGGGTAAGGCGCGGTGCGCACATTCACCGAATTGGGACGCTGGTTCATTTTCAGTTTGATCGTGCTGCCTGCCGCCTGTATTTTCGCGCCGGCTTCCTGCAGCTTCTCAAGAATATTCTCCAGGATGTCGGCGCGCGCATCGGTCAGGGTGATGTCCCCGCCGGCCGCTGCCGCAGCCACCAGGAACGTGCCGCTCTCGATACGGTCCGGCATGATGCGATGGTGCGCACCGTGCAATCTTTCCACGCCCATGATGCTGATGGTATCGGTGCCGTCGCCGGAAACCTTCGCGCCCATCGCGCGCAGGCAGTTCGCCAGATCCACGACTTCCGGTTCGCGTGCGGCATTCTCAAGCACGGTCATGCCGTCCGCAAGCGCCGCCGCCATCATCAGGTTTTCCGTACCAGTGACACTGACCAGATCGAAAAATATCCGCGCGCCTCTCAAGCGCTTTGCCTGGGCGTGGATATAGCCATGCTCGATATGAATCTCCGCCCCCATCGCCTGCAAGCCCTTGATATGCAAGTCCACCGGACGCGAACCGATGGCGCAGCCACCCGGCAGGGACACGCGCGCTTCACCGAAGCGCGCCACCAGCGGTCCCAGTACCAAGATCGCCGCGCGCATGGTTTTCACCATGTCATAAGGCGCTTCCAGCTTGTCCACCTTCGCGCCGCTCAACGTCACTGCTCCAGTTGCGACATCTGCGGTTACGCCCATCTGCACCAGCAATCTGCGCATCGTGGTGACATCGTGCAAGTCCGGCATGTTATCCAGATGCAATGCGTCCGCGGTCAGCAGGCCGGCGCACATGATGGGCAGCGCCGAATTCTTGGCGCCGGAAATGCGTACTTCGCCTTTGAGGCGATTGCCGCCCTGTATCGCTAATTTTTGCATTGCTGGCTTTTAATTCTGGTCCTGCCACTCTTGGGGAGTGTATGTTTTCATCGACAAGGCATGAATTTCTTCACGCATCCGGTCGCCCAATGTCTGGTAGACCAATTGGTGACGCTGCACCCGGTTCTTTCCCGCAAATGCCTCGCTGACGATCACTGCCTCAAAATGGGTGCCATCCCCCACCACGCTCAAATGTTCGGTCGCCATGCCCTGCGCGATGTTGTGTTGAATGCTTTCAGGGGTAACCATGGATATATCCGCCGTTAGTTGAAATTCGTCAATCGAGGTTGCAATGATAAACCTCGCCGCATGAAACCGGGGTTGCGCATGTCACTAAACAGGAGAATGGAGACGTGCCGTATAAACAAAAGGTCCGCTCGCGGAATCAATCGGATTGTTGAGGAAGCAGCTCGGCAACTCCATACAGGCGCGCCAGGTTCAGCAAGTCTTGTGGGAGCGCTCTTACGCGCAACTCTTGCCTGACTCGCTGTGCTGCTCTGGCCCAGCCCAGCAACATGCTGACTGCCGCGGAATCGACTGATGTGACCCGGGAGAAATCGACATTAAGATTATCTCCGGCAAGATGCCGCAATCCGGTTTCAAATAATGCCGGAACTGTTTCAATGTTCAGGTTTCCGCTCACCACCATCCATTCACCCTCTTGCCCGGTCATTTCACCCCCGCCTTGACCATATCGCTTTCCGCGTTGCTGTTCTTGTTGGAAAGGGTATTGATCAGACCGTCGATACCGCCAGCCTGAATTTCCGATGCGAACGTACCGCGATAGCTCATCACCATACTGACCCCTTCTATGGAGATGTCGAACACTTTCCAACCATCCGGAGAAATCCTCATTTCATAATCTACCGGGATGGGCTGCGTGCCCGGCTTGATGATGACGGTCTTGACGGTCACCTCCGTGTCGTCTGCGGACATCCTGAACGGTTTCATCTCTACCGACTGATCGCGGTACACCGTGAAGACTTTGGTATACGTGCGCACCAGCATATCGCGGAATTCCGTAACCAAGGCCTGTTTTTGCTCCGGGGTAGCGGTACGCCAGTATCTTCCGACCGCCAATTGGGTCATGCGTGTAAAATCAAAATGCGGCAACACCTTGGCATCCACCAGCGCGTTGATCTTTTTCGGGTCGCCCGCCTGGATGTCCTTGTCCTGCTTGATGATCCCGATGACCTCATCCACGGTGTTCTTGATCAGTGCATCGGGCGCGATCACCCCTGCATGCGCCACTCCAAGCGCACAATAGGTCAAAACCGCCGGAATCATTTTCTGCAATGCTGTCATGTAGCCTCTCTTTTTATGCGAACACGATCATTTCGGGTTGGCGGGCTCCGTAGCCTTGTTGTATATGAACTTTCCGATCAAGTCCTCCAGGATAACCGCGGACTGGGTCTTCTTGATCTGGTCGCCGTTCTTAAGCATCTCGCTGTCGCCACCCGGCAGCAGCCCGATATATTGCTCTCCCAGCAAACCCGAAGTCAGAATATTGGCGAACGTATCCTTGGGAAATTGATAGCGCTTGTCCAGGCTCATCACCACGTTGGCTTCGTAGCGGTCCGTATCCAGGGTGATGTTACTCACGCGCCCCACCAGCACCCCCGCGCTCTTGATCGATGCCTTGACTTTCAAACCGCCGATATTGGAAAAATAGGCATGCAATTGATAGGTATCCGACATATTGTAGGTGCCCAGGTTCCCGACCTTCATCGCCAGCATCACCAATGCCGCGATGCCCGCCACCACGAATGTTCCCACCCATAAATCCAGTGTCGTGCGTTCCATAATTCAATTTCCCCTAAACATGATTGCAGTCAGTACGAAGTCCAGCATCAGGATTACCAATGATGAAGTCACCACGGTGCGCGTAGTCGCCCCGGAGACGCCTTCCGCGGTGGGCGGAGCATCGTAGCCTTCGAACAGCGCGATGACCGATACCGCCACGCCAAAAACGAAACTCTTGATCACGCCGTTCAATATGTCATCGCGAAAATCCACTGCGGCCTGCATTTGCGACCAGAACGAGCCTTCGTCGACGCCGATCTGCACAACCCCCACGAAGTAGCCGCCGTAAACGCCCACCGCGCTGAACAGTGCGGCCAATAGCGGCATGGAAATCACGCCCGCCCAGAAGCGCGGCGCAATGATGCGAGCGATCGGATTCACCGCCATCATTTCCATCGCGGAGATCTGCTCGGTGGCTTTCATCAATCCGATCTCGGCTGTCATCGCCGATCCGGCCCGGCTGGCAAACAGCAATGCGGCCACTACCGGGCCAAGTTCGCGCACCAGACTCAGCGCCACCATCGTGCCCAGGGCAGATTCGGAACCATACCGCTTCAGCGTTTCGTAACCCTGCAGTCCCAGCACCATGCCGACAAAGAGTCCTGCAACGATGATGATGATCAGCGACAACACACCGCTGGAAAACAGCTCCTTGATGATCAGATGAAAACGGCGAAAGCCATTACCCGAATACATGAGGGTGAGCATGAAAAAGCGCGTCGCCACTCCGATGCGCCAGACCGCGTTGATGGTGCGATGCCCGACCAATCTGAACGACTTTGAGAATGGCATCATGATATCAGGCCTGAAAATTCAAATACTGCCGGTATTCGCCGCCCGGATAATGGAATGGCACCGGGCCATCCATCTCGCCGTGCACGAACTGGCGGACATAAGCTTTGTCCGAAGTGCGAATTTCATCGGGCGTCCCTTCCGCCACGATCACCCCATTGGACATGAAGTATACGTAATCGACGATCTTCAATGATTCCTGAACATCGTGCGTCACCACGATCGAGGTTGCGCCAAGCGCGTCGTTCAGGCGCCTGATCAGATCGCCCACGACGGTCAGTGAAATCGGATCCAGCCCGGCAAACGGTTCATCATACATGATCAGCATCGGGTCGAGCGCCACGGCACGAGCCAAAGCCACGCGCCGCGACATACCGCCGGAAAGCTCGGAAGGCATCAGGTCATGCGTGCCGCGCAATCCAACCGCGTGCAGTTTCATCAGAACCAGGTCATGAATGATCTCTTCCGGCAGGTCGGTATGTTCCCTCATCTGAAATGCCACGTTGTCATATACCGACATGTCCGTGAACAATGCACCGAACTGGAATAGCATACCCATCTTGCGTCGCATCCGGTACAGCGCGCGCTGGTCCAGTTCGTGTATCACCTGGCCATCGACCTTGACGTAGCCCTTGGCCGGTGTGAGGGAACCGCCGGTAAGGCGCAACAGCGTGGTCTTTCCGCAGCCGCTCAATCCCATGATGGCAATCAGCTTTCCTTTCGGGAAAGTCATGTTGATCCCCTCCAGAACGGGGCGCTTGTCGTAGGCGAAATTGAGGTCGCGAATTTCGACCAGGGCTGGCAAGGACAAAATTGAAACCCAAAAAATCAAGATTGCGCATTCTAAACCACAGAAGCAATAATCCCCAACTTATTGACCCTAATATCAATATCCATGCGTTTTAGCTATTGAGCTTGCGTGCACTTGCCGTTATGCTCCGCATCCAAGAGGTATCAGAAAACCAGATGAACGCCACACCGACCCTACCCAGCCTGATAATCGTTGACGACGATCCGCTGATTCGCGATGGATTGGCGGTTGCATTCGACAATCACTTCAAGATCTATCAAGCGGAATCACGCGCTTCGGCGATCGATTTGCTGCGCAAATTGCCCAACCCGCCGCAACTGGCGCTGATTGATCTGGGGCTGCCGCCCGTCCCCCACCGTCCTGAGGAAGGCTTCCACCTGATTGCCGAACTGTTGGCGCATTCCGCCAAAATAAAAATATTCGTCCTGTCCGGACAGGATGATCAAAGCAACGCGCGCCATGCCCGTGCACTGGGCGCGATTGATTTCATCGCCAAGCCTTGCGCACCGGAAAAAATCAGGAAATACCTTGACGATGCGCTCAAAGTCCCGGATGGCGAGCCGATCAGCAGAGACCAGGATGATTCACTGCTCGGTCTCATTGGACAAAGTCCGCCTATGCAAGCCCTGCGCAGCCAGATCGTGATGTACGCGGCCATTCCTTTCCCGGTGTTGATTGAGGGAGAGTCGGGTTGCGGCAAAGAATTGGTCGCTTCCGCTTTGCAAAAGCTGGCTAGCAAATCCGATGCTCCGTTCAAGGTGCTCAACTGTGCCGCAATCCCCCCCACGCTGATCGAACCCACCCTGTTCGGCTACAGCAAGGGAGCCTTTACCGGCGCAACCGCAGCGCATTCCGGCTTCTTCGAAGAAGCGACTGATGGAACCCTGTTTCTGGACGAGATCGGCGAATTGCCGTTGGAGCTCCAGACCAAGCTGTTGAGGGTGCTGGAAAACGGCGAATATCAGCGCGTCGGTGAAACCACAACACGCAAAAGCAATGCCCGAATCATCACCGCAACCAATCGGAACCTGCGCGAAGCAGTCAAAGCAGGCACATTTCGCAGCGACCTGTATTACCGCCTGAATGTATTTTCGATCTCGGTACCGCCGCTGCGCGAACTGGGCTCTGACAAACTGGTCCTGCTCAACCATTTCCGCGCCTACTATGCTCTGCAGATCAAGCAAAAACCTTTTGAATTGCTGCCGGATGCAATGCAGTACTGGGAGCAGTACAGTTTTCCCGGCAACACCAGGGAATTGCGCAACATCGTCATCCGGCTGGCCACGAAATACCCGGGAAGTACGGTCAACAAGACGCAATTGCAGGACGAATTCGATCCGACTGAAACGGCTGCAGTCCTCGAACAGCAAACCCCGGATTCCATAAAACAGCAACTACAGGGGGGCAACTTCAGCCTCGACCAGCATCTGCACGAACACGAAAGCCAATACATCTCGGCCGCATTGGAAATTGCCGGTGGCAACGTCAGCGAGGCCGCAAGGCTGCTCGGCATCAACCGCACCACATTGCACAGTCGCATGGGTGCGCATGAAAAACCCAAAGCATAGGATTTAGGACATGTATCTAGAGCACTTCGGGCTCGCCGAGCCGCCATTCAGGATCACGCCCGTCACGGAATTCTTCTTTTCCGGCGCCAATCGCGGTGAAATCCTGGACGCGCTCATCTACTCGATTTCCGAAGTCGAGGGCATCATCAAAGTCAGCGGCGAGGTCGGCAGCGGCAAGACCATGTTGTGCCGTATGCTGCTGGAAAAGCTCCCCAAACACATCGAAACCATCTATCTGGCCAACCCCAGCCTGTCACGCGAAGAGATGCTGTACGCGATTGCCGACGGTCTCGGGCTGAAGATCGAGGGCGAGCGCGTCGGCATCATCATGCAGAACATCCAGAACAAGCTCGAAGAGAAAGCGCGCGAGGGCAAGCGCATCGTCGTGCTGGTGGACGAGGCCCACGCGATGCCGCCGGACACCCTGGAGGAATTGCGCCTGCTGTACAACCTGCAAGTCGGCAATGCCAAACTGCTGCAGATGGTC
>DATKAK010000125.1:0-4239 GCA_035498295.1 Gallionella sp.
ACCGCCGCCGCATTGTTGTTGACGACGGTCGCGGCTTCGGCGCCGGTGAGCTGGCACAGCAAATCTTCCACGTGGGTATCGCGGTCGCCGCGTTCGCCGCTGGCTAGATCGAATTCCAGGTTGGACGGTCGGGTCAGTACATCCGTTACCGCCTGCACCGCTTCCTCGGGAAACAACGCGCGGCCCAGGTTGGTGTGCAGCACCGTACCGGTGAGATTGAATACCGGACGCAACGAGCGTTGCTCGCCGGCCTCCAGTTGATGGACGCACCGC
Source organism: Gallionella sp. (assembly GCA_035498295.1). Lineage (GTDB taxonomy): Bacteria > Pseudomonadota > Gammaproteobacteria > Burkholderiales > Gallionellaceae > Gallionella. Next base: position 274 of record DATKAK010000125.1, read on the forward strand.
GCGACCGCTTCTTCCTCGCTCAGCGAGACCTTGGCTGCGCCGATGCGCCAACCTGTCCGCGCTTCGTCCAGCACTGAACGCAGCTTTGCGACTGTGAGCGTCCGTCCAAAGCGCGCGATCACCGGCTGCATCGCAGACAGGTTGAGTACGCGATCCACGGAGGGTAGGGGTGAAGGTTCGCTCAAGACGGCTCCCGGTTGGAATCGGAGTCGGGCCATTATGAAGGCTGGTTGAAATCCCGGCAATGGGTGCTTCAAGACAATAGGGGCTAATTCCGGGAGTACCCGAACCCGCCTTGACCGGCGTGAAGAGCGCATGACGAAGCGCCATAACTTCTTTACCGGATTTTACCTTTGGTTAACGGCGCTTTACCCGGCTGCCTTCAATAATGCACTCATCGCAAATCGCGATACTTTTTAATTCAACCATACACAAAGGAGCATCAAAATGAACGACAAGATCAATGAAACTTCCAACCAAACGACCGATGAACATGACAGCACGTTCCAGGTCGCATTCGCATGGCTGACCACGTTGTCGGTATCCATCGCCGCGTGGGCGTACCTGTCTTGATAACCGGGTATCAAAGCAAAGCTGTCTCTAAAGGCGGCGTCTGAACATTCGCATCGGGATTTGGCTCTTGGATCTGAAGCAACGCAGGTTCCATGACGAGATTCCCGATGTCGAATCCCATAACGTGATCGAACGCAAAGCACACATGCATATGAAATTCTTCGGCAGAGTTCTGCACGTGATCATGATCACAGGTCTTTTGTCGCTCCTGCTCATCGTCGCGATCGCGGGATCATAAACATATTCGAAGAGTGTCGAAGCGGCCGAAACATATCCAATTTGGATATGCGTTTCGCAGATCGTGGAAGGATCGCAGCCGGTCAGTCAGGTTTGCCAGGCAGGATCAGTTCGACGCATAGTCCGCCGCTCTTCAGGTTCGAGGCCCGTATCGCGCCTCCGTGCGCTTCCATTACACGCCGTGCAATGGCCAGGCCCAAACCATGGCCGTCGGTCCTTTCTGCGCCATGACCGCGATAGAACGGCTCGAAGATCTTGTCCAATTCCTTTTCGGGAATGCCCGGTCCCTGGTCGCTGATGGACAACACCACCCTGGTCCCGTCCGCATCCAGGCCGATTCCCACCGAGACCTTGCTGTCCGCGGGCGTATGCCGGATCGCGTTGCGCAACACGTTTTCGATCGCGCTGTGCAGCAACTCGGCGTGTCCCTTCAGATGGGCTTTGCTGCTGCCCGTCAACTCCACCGTGTGGCCGGTCGGCTCCGCCTCGAAACGCGCATCCTCCACCACGTCGGTAACGAGTTCGTCCACGTTAATATCTTCGCGCATCGACATCACGCCCGCTTCCAGCCTGGAAATGGTCAGCAGTTCGCCCACCAGCTTGTCCATGCGCACGCCTTCACGCTCGATGCGGTCCAGGTAGCCTTCGAGTTTGTCCGGTTGTTGCCGCGTCAGCCCGATCGCGGCCTGCAGTCTGGCCAGAGGCGAGCGCAGCTCATGAGAGACGTCGTGCAGCAGCCGCCGCTGGCCATCCATCAGCGAGCGCAGGTGGTCGGCCATGATGTCGAAATGGTGGCCAAGATCGGCGAGCTCGTCGCGTCGCTTGCCCATGGTATGTTTGATCCTCACGTTAAGGTCGCCATTGGCCGTCGCTTCGAATGCCGAGCGCAGGTTGCGGATCGGCAGCGAAAAATACCGTGCAAGCAGCACCGCAAAGATCAGGCTGGCAATGATCGCGGCGATGATGGCCTGGACCGGGATGTGGAATTCATCCGGGGGTGGACGGCCACCGGAAACAGGACCGCCATTGGGCGAATTTTTGGGTAGCGGCAGGAACAATAGGTAGGTGTGTCCGTCCGCAGTCCTCGATTCTTTGATGCCGACATCCGCATGGGTTTTCAGGCAGGATCGAACCTGATCGAGCAATTTCGGCTGCAGATTGCGGCCGAGGAGTTCGTGGTTCTGTTCGTCCACCGCATAGACCATCGCCGTGCCCGGCTTGTTCAGCTGGTCGCGCAACGCGGCGACACCGCCGTCTTTCAGCGCGAGGGAAGCGGAATCCACCAGCACGGACGCCGCATAGCTCTGATCGATATCGAGCCTTTGCTTGTCGAAGGCGTTATGCTCCAGCCAGAACGAAGTCGCGACGCCCAAAATCGCAGCCAGCTGCGACAGCCAGATGAACGCGAAAAATTTCCAGAACAGTCTGCCCACGTCCTCACTCCTTGATGAACTGGTAGCCCTGGCGGAACACCGTCTGGACGCAGGACCGGCCATCGGCCAGCGTGCCCAGTTTGCGGCGCACGCTGCTCAGGTGGACATCGATGCTGCGGTCGAATCGCGCCAGCGGCCGGCCCAGCCCCAGTTCGGACAATTCATTCTTGCTGACCACCCGGCCGGCATTGCGCGCCAGAACCTCCAGCAGATTGAATTCGGTGCTGGTCAGTTCCAGCGGTTTGCCTTGCCATTCCGCGCGGCGCTGTTCCGGCCAGATCGTCAACAGGCCGACTGATATCGGCTGCGCGGACTTATCGCCGGCGTCCGCCGGTTGGGTGCGGCGCAGGATGGCGCGGATGCGCGCGACCAGTTCCCGCGGCGTGCACGGCTTGGGGATATAGTCGTCTGCACCGAGTTCCAGGCCGACGATGCGATCGATGTCGTCGCCCTTGGCCGTCAGCATCAGTACCGGCATGCGGCTGGTGGAACGGATATGCTTCAGCACTTCGATACCGCTCATCTGCGGCATCATCACGTCCAGCACGGCGACGTCGTGCTGTCCCGATAGTGCCTTGGCGATGCCTTCACGGCCGTCATGTGCGACGGTGACGTCAAACCCTTCCTGCTCCAGGTAATCCGTGAGCAGATCGGTCAGTTCGACATCATCATCGACCAGCAGAACTTTTGATTTGGACAATTGTTACGATCTCGAAAATTTAGTCACGGCATCATAACGAAGCCCTCGTGCATCGAACATACCCGAAGGGCCGGTTTTACCCGGTTTTACACACGCATCTGTCGTTGCCCGGCTGCTATCTGCGGGAAGGCCTGTTTTTCCCGGGATTTTGTTGCACGCAGCGTTGATTCGCGCGGTCGCGCGCATCTTTACAAAAATTTACCTGTCGTTAACCGCGCTTTACCTTGAAAGGACCAAGAATGCGTCCGTCGCAAGAGCCCATCCGGGCAGACGATCTTTATATTTTTAACCTAGCCAAATGAAAGGATAGACATCATGAACTTCTTGCAATCAGGCCAAAAGCACATCGCGTTAGTTGCATTTCTGACCCTGGCGCTTCCCATCATCGCGAATGCCCGTACATGGGGAGACGGCGACAGGGACCACCGCCACATGCGTCCGGTATCGGCGGAGATGTCCCATCACGAACATTGCGATGAGGATGGCGGGATGTACCCCATGGCACGCGGGCTGGATCTGAGCGAAAGCCAGCGGGACAAGATCTTTGCCATCAAGTACGCGCAGGGTCAGGCTTTATATGATCAGGACAAGATCGTGCGCAACGCGTACATCGACCTGCACAAGATGGCGACGTCCGACCAATATGTGGATGACAAGGCGGAGGCGATCAGCGATTCGCTTGCGAAAGCACGGGCGAAGATTGCCCTGATTCGTGCCCGGGAAGAGCATCAGATCTATGCATTGCTCACCGACGAGCAACGCAGGTTGCTGAGCTCCCGGCAGGCGGAGCAGTCACGGGGCAAGCCTGATTTCCCGCTGATACCGGGAAACAGAATGTGACGCCTGAAGCGGCTTATCCGGATATTGCGTTTAAAAAATGGTCATCGCCAGCACACCGGCGATGATTCCGGTGAGTGCAACGCCGGCGGCGATCACGAGACGGGTGCGCATGCTGAAGACGCGGCCGAGCATGGCCAGCGAGGGCAGGCTGGCGGCAGGCAGCGTCATGATCAGTGCTCCCGC
>DATKAK010000126.1:0-16554 GCA_035498295.1 Gallionella sp.
TCAACCGCAGCTACACGCTGTTCGCCACGCACTACTTCGAGCTCACGCGCCTCGCCGAGGAATACAAGCAGCTCGCCAACGTCCACCTCGCCGCGATCGAGCACCAGCACACCATCGTGTTCCTGCATTCGGTGAACGAAGGCGCCGCCAGCCAGAGCTACGGCCTGCAAGTCGCCGCGCTCGCCGGCGTGCCCAATGGCGTCATCCGCAACGCGAAGAAACAGTTAGTGAGATTGGAACAACAAAGCGCGGCACAAAGCCCGCAGGGAGATTTATTTTCAGCAGCTCCCGAGGCGCCAGAGCCTGAAGAACATCCATTGATATCGGCGATGCGCGACGTGCTGCCGGATGAGCTGAGCCCGAAGGCGGCGCTGGAGAAGATTTATCAGCTGAAGAAGCTGATATAAAAAACTAATCAACTTCGCCGGTGGTAGACCGGCAGCTAGTCACTTTCTTTTGCGTCGCCAAAAGAAAGTAACCAAAGAAAAATCGACCCCGGTTTGCCGCCCTTCGGGTACCCTCAATCAGCCGCGAGCAAGCGGGGCTGCGCAACTCGACCTGGCGGGGCGCACACCCCGCGCCCCACTGCGGGACTCGAACAGTGCTCGCCTAAACCTCCGCTTCCTTGCGGCTGATCGAGGCGGCGCTCAGGGGATGAATGACATAAACCAAAACCTTAAAATCAGGTGGGCAACAAGTTGCCCACCTTAATGAAGGAGATAGGCAAAACAATTCGACTCCGGTACATTGGAGCCTTTTATCGCCCCACTTTACATTCAATCAATATGCCATGCCTACACCTACAAAGCAGCTTCTATATACGGTAGTGCGCATTGAAACAAAGATGCGAGATGGTAGCACCGGTGCTGGCACCAGCTTTGTTTTCCAGGATAAGGCATCACCTCCAGAACATCAGCTCTTCTTAGTTTCCAATAAACACGTAATCGAAGGTGCCGATACTGCATATATCTTTTTCACACCCATTGGGTCTGATGGTGAACCACAATTAGGTAAGCCTTTCTTCATTCAGAACGACATGTTCTCATCGCAGTGGCACGGCCACCCTGATAAGAATGTTGATGTTGCAGTCATGCCGCTTTCATGGCAGCTCGACATGCTCGAGAAAGGCGGTCAATCTGCTCACCTCCGCCCAGTAACGCTGCATGACGTTGCAGATATGAACATTATTCAAAATCTAGATGTCAGCGCCCCAGTGCTATTTGTTGGCTTCCCCAATGGCATGTTCGACGAAATGCACTACATGCCAATCGTTCGACGCGGATACGTCGCAACGTCTCCGGACTTAGACTTCAACGGTGAACCTATCTTCCTAATCGACGCTTCAGTCTTTCCCGGATCAAGTGGAAGTCCTGTATTCACCGTCGGCGACAGCCTTATTGGAGGAACTCCATCACTCAAATTTATCGGCATCATTTCAGCTGTATATACACAGGCAACCGATGGTCGTATCTCATGGCAACCTGCCCCCACAACTAAAGTACCAGTGCCGACCATTGATCAAATGATCGATCTTGGTGTCGTTTTCAAGGCACGCTGCGTGTGCGAAGCGATTACATCCTTTTGGCATGAACGCAAAATCAAAGAAACCAATTAAAACCAAGTTGAGTGGGCACCACGTGCCCACTCTACGATTTTAAGGTTTTGATTTTTGCTTTCCTTCCCCTGAGCGCCGCCGAAGATCTGGCGCAAGCAAGCGGAGGTTCAGGCGAGCACTGTTCGAGTCCCGCAGTGGGGCGCGGGGTGTGCGCCCCGCCAGGTCGAGTTGCGCAGCCCCGCTTGCTTGCGACTGATCGAGGGAACCCGAAGGGCGGCAAACCGGGGTCGCCTTCTTCTTGGTTACTTCTTCTTGCGACGCAAGAAGAAGTAACTTGCTGCCGGGCAACCCCCGGCGAAGTCGATTTTGCTTTTTGACTAAAACTTCTGACTACTCGCTAATCACCCGAAACGCATCAACACCCCTACTCTCCTCATCTATTTTTATCGTCGCGCGACAGGCATACAATAGTCCGCAAGGATGTGGCATATCGTGCCCGCCCTTTCCTTTTTCCCTGTATGAAGGAGACGATCATGAATACAGCAGATATGTTGATCCACGTACACCCGGAGCTGGGTATGCAGGAAAAAACAGACCTGGAAAGAAACCTGGAAGGCCATGTCGGAATCGACTGCGCACAATTCAGCCACCGCCCGCACTCCCATGAGCTCATGGTGAAATATGACCCCGATGCATTGAATGGCATGGAGATATTGCAGATGGTGCGCGGGATCGACCCGGTCGCCACGATGGTCGGGCTGTGAGTTAAAGGATCAGCTTCGACGCCGGCTCGCCAGCCACCCGAACAACGACAACATCGCCAGCCCGCCTCCGATCAGCAATATCCCCATGATCTCGGCCGGCTTGAAACCTTCATCGAGCACGAGGCGCGAAGAGACCAGCGCGATCACCGGCGTGCCCAGCACCGACAGGCTGGCCTCCCAGGCCGGCGCGTTGTCGAGGATGTAGATCCACAGCCACCAGCACAGCGCGGTGCTGATCACCGACATGAATACGAGAATGGCGACATAGGTGGCATTCCAGTCGGTGGCGCGCTCGGGCACGATCCACATCAGCAGCACCAGCGGCACCGCGCCGATGATCGATTGCCACATCGTCAGCGACAGCAGGTCGACCTTCTCCTTCGCACGCAGCCGCTTGACCAGTATCGTGCCGACGGACCAGCACACCGCCGCCATCACACCGAGGAACTTGCTGAACAGGCTGGCATGCATCGCCCATGGTTCGATGATCAGCACCAGTCCGATCAGCGTGCTGGATGCCGCAAGCCACTGCTTGCCGCGCACGCGCTCGCCCAGGATGGGCCAGGCCATCAGCAATGTCCAGATCGGCATGGTGAAGATCAGCACCGCGGTCTTGCCCGCGCCGCCCTCGACCAGCGCCCAGGTCTGGAATGCCATGAAGGCGGCGCCTTGCGATAACGCGATCGCCAGTGTCTGCCCGGGCGCGGCCAGCCTGAACGACCGGCCGGTTAACTTCACCACCAGCATCAGCGCCAGCGCCGCGCCGACGCAGCGTTCGGCCGCGAATGCGAACGGCGGCGCGTAGCTCAGCGCCTGCTTGGCGATGACCCAGGTATAGCCCCAGGTTAACGACAGGACCAACAGGGCCAGCGGCAACTGCCAATTTTTTCTTGAAGAAGCGGTGGACATCCTGCCATGGAAGCAAAAAACGAAGGCGCGATGATACACGAGCTCGTCGCGCATAACTTCATCGACCGAACGAATTCGCCCCCACTCGGCACGCTGCCATTCGTATCTTCGACTCATGAATTTCCGCACGCTATAATCCGTCACCATCCGTCATCCCCTATCAGGAGGCGCCATGACCGATCGCTACTTCACCCGACAGACCTTCGCCTTCCTCTCTTCCCTTGCCGAGAACAACACCCGCGAGTGGTTCGAGGAACACAAGCAGGATTACGAGGATTTCGTGCGCTCGCCAGCACTGGATTTCATCGCCGACATGGCGATCGAGATGCCGGCGATCTCGAAACATTTCCGCGCGCTGCCGAAGAAGGTGGGCGGCTCGCTGATGCGCGTGCAGCGCAACCTGCGTTTCAGCCGCGACAAGACGCCGTACAAGACCAACATCGGCATCCAGTTCCGCCACGAGTCAGGCAAGGACATCCATGCTCCCGGATTCTATGTGCACATCGCTCCGGACGAGTGTTTCGTCGGCGTCGGCCTGTGGCATCCCGAGCCGGATGTGTTGTTCAAGATACGCGAAGGCCTGTTGAGGAACGGAGACAAGTGGATCGCTGCGCGCGACAGCAAGGCTTTCAGCAAACATTTCTCGCTGGAAGGCGACGCGCTGACCAATGCGCCGCGCGGTTACGCAAAGGATCATCCGCTGGTCGAGGACTTGAAACGCAAGGACTTCATCGGCCTCGCCGCGCTGGGCTGGACGGGCGTGACCTCGGCGAATTTTCGCGCGCTGGTGGTGGAACGGTTCAAGCAGGCGGGGCCATTCATGCGCTTTCTGTGCGAAGCACTGGAGCTGCGCTATTAGCCGGAACGGAGATGGGCCGGGCTAGATCGGCTTGCCCGCGGAGGCGATACCCGATATCTTGCCGAGCAGTTCGGTCAATTCCTTTACCCGGCCTTCCAGCTCTGCAACCTTTTTGGTACTGGCTCCCTGCTCCGTCAATTCCTTGACCCTGGCTTCGAGCATGACCGCCTTCTCCGCGATCTCGACAGATTTTTCCTGTTCCTCTTTGAGGCTTTCCTGCAGCTGCTCGATGATCATCTGCATTTCGAGTGACTTGTTCTTTTCTTCCTGAAGCTGCGCATTCCTCTTTGCCAGTTCCAGCGCGTTGTTCTGGTCCTCTGTGAGATTGTCCAGGGCTGCTTCCTTGCCGGGATGGGCGGGAAGCTTGATCGTCGTCTTATCTGCGTTTGACATTACGAACCTCTGTCGTCTTGGAACAGCTCAGGGAACGCTCGCGGCACGCAATACCAGGCCGCATTCATGAAAAAATATAGCATGCCGGGCAAGTGCATCAGCGTCGGACCCCGGCCAATCTCCCTCATTGCCCAGGTTTTGTATCGTCCGGTTGCACGTATATGATCGGTGTGCCTCTCGCATTGACCTCGGCTTGCGCGTTGGCCGGATCGGCCGTTTGCTTGCCGGTTGCGGACGACGGTACCGGCGCGTCTTTCTTGCTCGTTGGCTCGGCAGGCGCTGCAACCGGTGCAGGTTTGTTTGCTGCGGGCTGGGACGAGGGCGAGGCAAAGGCCGGGGCGGCAGTCCGGGCAGGCGTTGCGGCCGGTGTCGGGGTTGGCGATCTTGTATGCGGTTGCAGGTTCGTCTGATTCAGCAAGGGGCCGCCGGTTGCCGATGGTGACGAAGCCTGAGTCTTGCTTGCGGCCAAAGGCTGGGCCGCTGCCGGTTTGGCAGGGACCGGCTCCGGGGCGGTCAAACTGGAAGGTCGCTGCGGCCGCACATTCGGACTGGCCACGAGGCTGTCGATTTCGGTTTGTATCAAGGATTCCGATTTTCCCCCGCTGGAAGACCTGGCGGTAGCGGGAGGAAGGATTTCAGGATGGAAGACCGGCGCGCTCACACTGATCCGTTCACTCAACGGCGGAGTGGCTGCAAGCAATTTGCTTTGCTGCAAGACAACCCAGCCCTGCCAGGCAGCGATAGCCAGCACGGTCACCGCCAGCACCGCCAGCAGCCACCTGCGCATGACCTTGTCCTTTTCGCGGATCACGCGAACCTTGGCCCTGCCGAAGATCGTACGAGTGATTTTCGCCTCGCCGATGTCTGACCACATTCTGGCCTGCGCGCTGCTAATCATCATTTGACGGTCAGGAATATCGAATTGGCTGATCTCGTGCCCCATCTATCCGCTCCTTGGAATATTGCAACTCGACGGCTACATGATAACAAGTAATCGCCGGGATACAACAGGGATCATGAAAATGGCCGGTCTGGCGGCTGCGGCCGGCACCGCCAGCGGTATGGTTTGCTGTGGCATCATTGCTTTATGTTATGGTTTATTCCGGTGTTGTATGTTCTCATCCGGCTTGGCATCGCTGAAGCAGCCAGGCTTCCACTGGTTATTTGACAGGTTAACCAAGATGCCCCACCTCGTCGTATCCATCTCCGGCCATGGTTTCGGACATGTCGCCCAGACCGCGCCGGTCCTGAACACGTTGCCAAAGCTGCCGGGGTTGCGGATTACGGTGCGCTCCGCCGTGCCGCATTCCCATCTTCGCTCCCGCATTCATGCCCCGTTCGTCCATTTATCCAGCGAAGGCGATATCGGCATGGTGATGTCGTCGGCGCTGGACGTTCTGGCCAAGGAAAGCAGCGCGGCCTATCGCGCCTTCCATGCGGATTGGGACAAGCGCGTCGCTGATGAGGCGCGCCTGCTGCGCGAACTCGGGGCGGACTTTGTATTTTCCAACGTCGGATATCTGCCGCTGGCGGGTGCGCAGCGCGCGGGTATTCCGAATGCTGCGTTGTGTTCCCTTAACTGGGCGGACATCTATCGCCATTATTTCGGGGAGGATGCCATCGCCGCGCAAATATACGGATGTTACGCAAACGCGGATGCTTTCCTGCGCACAACGCCGGGAATGACCATGACTGGTCTGCCCAACCTCATTCCCGTCGCGCCGATTGCGGCGGTCGGCACAGACCGGCGCGCCGAACTGAACCGGCGCCTTGATCTTTCCACGGACGAAAAGCTGGTGCTGGTCAGCCTCGGCGGCATCGCCAGCCGCCTGCCCATGGAACGCTGGCCGCGTCTGGCAGGAGTGCGCTGGCTGGTGCAGGATAACTGGCATGTGGAACATCCCGATGCCGTCATCCTCGAAACAGTGCAGATGAGTTTCGGCGACCTGCTCGCCAGCAGCGACGCGCTGATCTGCAAACCGGGCTATGGGAGTTTTGTCGAGGCCGCCGGCTGCGGTGTGCCGGTGCTCTATGTCAACCGGGCCGACTGGCCGGAATCACCCTTCCTGATCTCATGGCTGCAGCAAAACGGCCTGTGCCGCGAGGTCTCGCGCGACGCCATGGAGCGTGGAAATATTGCGGAGGTGCTGGAAGAGATATGGAATTCGCCGCGGCCCGAGCCGGCCGTTCCGAAAGGTGCAGAACAGGTGGCGGAATGGCTGGCCGAAAAACTTGATTTGTAGTTCGGTGTGCGTTCCCTACACAAAGATTCCTGCACAACGTCGCGAGCGAAGCTGGAATCTACGATCCAGGATCAAAATCCCCTGGAAAATTTCGCGAGGGATGGCAGAGCCAGGCGCGAAAGGTTGAGGAAGCAGAATGTACTCAGTGGTACATGAGCATTTCGAAATCTTTCGCAACAACGCCCTGCCAAGCGCATCAGTTTTACAGGGAATTTTTAGTGGACGTGGCCATTCTCTTCATCATGCACATGCCCGTGCGCCATCTCATCTTCCGTCGCCTTGCGCACCCCGGTCACGGTACAGTTGAAAGTCAGCGTCTTGCCGGCCAGAGGATGATTCCCGTCCACCGTCACTTCGTCGTCGGTCACTTCCACCACGGTGAAGAGCATGAAGTCATCATCGTCCGCAGCCTCGGGCGCGCCTTCGAATTGCATGCCGACTGCAACGTCCTTGGGGAAGGAGCTGCGCGGCTCCACTTCGATCAGGCTGTGGTCGTATTCACCGAATGCATCGTCCGGCTGCATGGTAATGCTGCATCTTTCTCCAACATCCTTGCCTTGCAGCGCCTCTTCCACCAGAGGGAAGATTCCATCGTAGCCGCCGTGGAGATAGCTGATCTGCTCGTCGACCCTTTCCAGCAGTTCTCCGGTCGAGTCGAACAATTCATAGTTCAGCGAAACGACCGTGTCCTTGGCGATCTTCATTTCATGTCCTTTATCAAATTGAGAATTTCCTGCGCATGTCCGTGCGCCTGCACGCCATACATGACGTGGCGCAGTTTGCCGCTCCGGTCGATCACAAACGTGGAGCGCTTGATCGACAATTTCTTTTGCCCGTCGACTTCCTTTTCGTACATCACTCCATAGCGTTTGCAGATGCGGGCATCGGGATCGGAGAGCAGCAAGACCGACAGGCCGTACTTGTCGCGAAAGGACGCGTGGCTCAGGCAATCGTCGCGGCTGATGCCGACCACGATGCTGTCCAGTTTGCCGAACTCATCCTCCAGCGCGCTGAATTCGTTTGCCTCAAGGGTACAGCCGGGGGTGTCGTCCTTCGGATAGAAATACAGCACGACATTCTTCTTTCCCTGTTGCGCAACGAGACTGAAAGTCTGCATATCGGAATCCGGCAACTCGAAGTGCGGCGCCTCTATTCCTGTTACAAGTTGCATTGACATTGATGTTTTCCCCCGTGCCACATTTTAAACACATTTTAGCCGCGTTATAAAAATTTTTCCGTCATGTCCAGACCGGGCATCGCGCGGCTATAATCCGCGCGATGAAAAGCAAACCTTCCTTGCTCGGCGGCCTGACCGTCGACGAATTCCTGCGCGGTTACTGGCAGAAAAAGCCCTTGCTGATCCGCCAATCTTTCCCGGGATTCAACGGCTTGATCGATCCGCAGAAGCTGGTTGCACTGGCCTGCACGGCAGAGGTGCAGGCGCGGCTGGTGACACAAAGACGCGGCAGGTTCGAATTGTATCAATCGCCATTTGAACCGGAAGACCTGAATCGCCTCGGCAAGTCCAAGTGGACCGTGCTGGTGCAGGGAGTAAATCATTATCTTCCCGAAGCCGCCGAACTGCTGAAACAATTCGCTTTCATTCCCCACGCCCGGCTGGATGACCTGATGGTCAGCTTTGCCCCGAAGGGCGGGGGGGTGGGCCCGCATTTCGATTCCTACGATGTTTTTTTATTGCAAGGCCCCGGACACCGCCGCTGGCAGATCTCCTCGCAGGCGGACCGCAGTCTGATCGCGGGCGCTCCGCTGCGCATCCTGCGCGATTTCAGGGTCGAGCAGGAATGGGTGCTTGAAGCGGGCGACATGCTGTATCTGCCGCCGCACTATGCGCACAACGGCATCGCCGAGGATGACTGCATGACGTATTCCATCGGCTTTCGCACTCCCTCCTACCAGGAGCTGGCCGAACAATTCCTGGTGTATCTGCAGGACAGGATGAAAATGGACGGCATGTACGCAGACCCCGATCTGAAGACGCAGAGACATCCTTCCGAGATCAGCGCGGAGATGCTGCATCAGGTGCAGCAGGTCATCCGGCAGGTGCGCTGGGACAAGAATGACATCGCCAGTTTTCTAGGCTGCTATTTGAGCGAACCCAAGCCGCATATCTTCTTTGAAGCGCCAGAACGGCCGCTGGGCAGGGCGAAATTCAGGCAGGCGATACAAAGGCATGGCGCAAAGCTCGACTTGAAAAGCCAGATGCTGTGCCATTCCGGCCGGATCTATATGAACGGTGTGGAACATCGGGTGAATGAACATGACTATCAATCGTTGCGCGGCATGGCGGACCGGCGTGAATCAACCGGCATGAGCGGTTGTTCGGCCGCGGTTGCCGGCCTGCTTTACCAATGGTATCTGGAAGGCTATATTTCCATCGACTGACTACAGGGGCGGATCATGAGCGGCGAAGAATTGCAGCACACCCAACTGAACGGCATCGCCGAATACATCTCCGCGCTCGACACGCTGTGCAAACTGGCGCAGCGCGAACTGTGCCTGTTCGAAAAGGATTTCGACGGTCTGGGCTACAACTCCGAGGCGCGCTATACGGCGTTGCGCAATTTCTTGCTCACCAGCCCCGTCCACCGGATTTACGTGCTGGCCCACGACGTCCACTATCTATCCACGCGATGCCCGCGGATGATGTTGCTGCTGAAGCAATTCGGCGCCAGCATGTTCATCTTCCAGACGCCGAAGAACCTGCAGCATATCTCCGAGCCATTCTCCGTTGCGGACGAGTCGAATTATGTGCGCCGCTTCCACTTCGATGACCTGCGCGGCATCCTCGCGCAACACGATCCGGAACAGGCCCGCGCGCTGAAATCCCGCTTTATGGAGATGTGGGCATCTTCACACCCCGCTGTTTCTGCCACTACACTGGGACTGTAAAGATACCTGCGTGTGCCAGAAAATCGATTTCCACCATTCAGATTTTCAGGGAACCTCCAGAAATTCTTTTTGCGGGAGGATGCGCAAGGAGCCGCGCAGCGATCAACGAGACATATCAGGAAGATAGGCGAGGAGCAAGCGAGCACGCGACAATGCGATTTGCCCGCAAAAAGAATGTATAGAGGTTGCTTCAGGTGATTTCGCGCCAGGCGAATCCCTCTTCCTGCGTTGCCACCCCCACCCAGCTTTCTTCGCACATGATCGCGGCGCTCAATGCCCTTACCGCCAGTTGTGGCGTGTTGTTCTTGCGGCTGAGATGCGCCGCGATCAGGTGCTGCAACCGGCTCACATCCAGCCTGGAAAGAATTCCGGCTGCTTCCTGATTGTTCAGGTGGCCGAACCGGCCGCCCACACGCTGCTTCAGGCTGTACGGATAATCGCTTTTCATCAGCATCTCGGTATCGTGATTGCATTCCAGCACCAGAGCATGACATCCGCTCAGCGTCTGTTCAATATGCGCCGTGCCGCATCCGGTATCGGTCAATACCCCCAGGCTCCTCATGCCATCGCTGAAAACGAATTGCACCGGCTCGGCAGCATCGTGCGGGACCGAATAGGGAATGATCTCGATGTCGCCGATCGCGAACGCAAGATGGGGATCGATCTCGCTGATCCCCGAAATGCCGTCAAACGCATTTGCCTGGGTGCGCAACGTGCCATGGGTGAGCCATACCGGCAGATCGTATTTGCGCGCCAGCCGGGCCACGCCGCCGATATGGTCACCGTGCTCATGGGTAACGACGATCCCGCTCAGGCCGCCGGGCGACACGCCGAGCCGTTCCAGACGCAACAGGGTATCCTGCAATCCGAAACCGCAGTCCATGAGGACTCGTGTCCGGCCGACCTCGACCAGAAGCGCGTTGCCTTCACTGCCGCTGCCCAAAGACGAGAAACGCATGGGTATCCGCCGCCCGGTCACTGCTTGTTGATATTCTTGTAGATCGCATCAAGCATCTGTTTGCTGACCTTGTTGCTTGCGCCTTCCTGATCGACGAGGGACACTTCGCACGATGCCCCGCCATCCTTCACCAGCACGCGGTAATGGCTGGTGGTGTCCACGCTGCTCTTCCAGAATTCCAGCGCCTCCAGCCAGCTTCTGTCGAGCTTGACCGGACGCAAATAGTAGATGCCCTTTTCGCGATCCTTGTCCTCGACCCCCAACCCTGCGCCTTCGATCGCCAATCCCACTCTGCGCCAAGATCTGTCGAATGGATCGTTCACGACGATGATGGTATTGCCAGCGGAATTTTCGCGCAAACTGGCCTGGCCCGCCGGTTCGGCCGCGGCCTCCGGGCTGACAGCGGCAACCGCGCCGGCGGCCGGCACCGAAGCGGCCGCTGCCACTTCCCTAGCCGCATTCGATTCATTGACCCCGAAGCGCACCATCAGGCGTTGCAGCATGATCGCCTCCAACTCGGGATCGCGCGCGCGCGCCACCCACTGTGTTTTCTGCGCGGTTGGCGATTTCACCTCCTTGAGTCCGCGATGGGTGATATACACCTCGGTGCTCGCGCCGTCCTTGCTGCGTTCCAGCCGTGTAAGATATTGGTCGCGCTCGCTGATTTCATATGCATTGTTTAACTCTTCGTTGACGGTTACGGGAGAGCCGCCAGTCGGATTCTTGGCGCGGTTTTCTGCCCAGGCTGTTTCCATCACGCCCGCGGCCTGGTCTTCGCTGCTGATGGTCAACCCGAGATCCTGCCAGAACGCCTTGACGATGGGCCAGACGTTTTCCGCCTTTTGGTCGACCACCAGCCAACGCTCGGCATTGTTATGCTCGATATGCACACCCTGTATCTGCGGCAACACCCCGGAGCTGTTCTGGCTGCCTCCCTTGCTGTAGTCGGAGTAAGTCGCGGTCTCCGTCGTTCCCTCCGGCACCTTGTAGCGGTCGTCTCCGGCGGGAGCGGTCAGATCCGGCGGCACTTCCAGCGACGGCACCTTGACTGCGGCGGCGCCGTAATCGATGCGCTTGCCATCGGCAGCAAGCGTGCTGCAACCCGCCAGCGACGCCAGCACCGCGCCGGAAATCATGATCCGCAAAATTTTCATCGATCCTTCCCGCCTATGCATCATAGTCATTCGAGCACACCCGCCTGGCGCATCGCCGCCTCTACCACGGGGTACAGGGTCGGCGACAACGGGGTGAGCGGCAGGCGCAACGCATTTTCCATCATGCCCAGGCGCGCCACCGCCCACTTCACCGGAATCGGGTTGGCTTCGACGAACAGGTTGCGGTGCAGGCCAAGCAGGCGGAAATTAAGCGCACGCGCCCTGGCAACTTCGCCATTCAACGCCGCGTCGCACATTTCGCTCATCAGTTTGGGCGCGACATTCGCTGTCACCGAAATCGAACCGTGCGCGCCCAGCAATATCAGCGCCAATGTGCTGGCATCGTCGCCGCTGTAGATCGCAAAGTCTTTCGGCGCGCGCTGCAACAGGTCGCTGCCGCGCTCGATATTGCCGGTCGCGTCCTTGATCCCGACGATGTTGGGTATCTTTGCAAGGCGCAGTATCGTGTCGTTGTTCAGATCGGCAACGGTGCGACCCGGCACGTTGTACAGGATGTGCGGCATGTCCACCGCCTCGGCGATGGCCTTGAAATGCTGATACAGGCCTTCCTGGGTGGGCTTGTTGTAATAGGGTACGACCGACAGCGAGGCATCCGCGCCGGCCCTTTTCGAAAAGGCGGCCAGTTCGATCGCTTCGGTGGTGGAATTCGCGCCGGTTCCCGCGAGGATCGGGATGCGCCCCGCGGCATGCTTGACCGCCTCGGCGATCAGCAACTCGTGCTCTTCGACGTTCACGGTCGGCGATTCGCCGGTCGTGCCGACCACCACGATGCCGTCCGTGCCCTGTTCGACATGAAAATCGATCAACGCACGGAACGCATTCAGGTCCAGACCGCCGCCTTCGTGCATCGGAGTGACGATCGCAACAAGACTTCCTTTGATCATTGTTCTGGGTTTACGGAAAAAATAAAGGCCGTATTCTACCGTAATTGGGACCGCGTCCCAAAGGGCTGCGCGACAAAAGACACGCGAAATGGAATAATGTCCGCACTTTTGAACTCAAGCATCTTCATGTCTGCAACAACCCTCGCCACATTGCGCGCCGGAGACACCGCTACCATCGTCTCGATCCATGCCGAAGAAGCGCTGCATCTGCGCCTGCTTGCGCTGGGTTTCCGCAACGGAAAGCGGGTCGAGTTGATCCGCATGGCCAGCTTTTCGGGCCCGCTGCAGGTGCGCGTCGGCACGACCGATGTGATGCTGCGCCGGGCAGAAGCGGCGAAGATCAAAGTGCAAATCATATGAAGCGGATCGCGCTGCTGGGCATGCCCAACACCGGCAAGTCCACGCTGTTCAACCGCATGACCGGCGGCACGGCGCGCGTAGGCAACTGGCCGGGCATCACGGTCGAGCTGCTCAGCGGCAGGATCCTGCTGGGTGGCGACATGGTTGAGATCATCGACCTGCCGGGGATCTACGATTTGCACGGATTCTCCGACGACGAGCAGGTGGTGCGCCACTTTTTGCACGACAACGTCCCCGACCTCGCGCTGGTCATCCTCAACACCACGCAGATCGAGCGCCAGATGAGCCTGTTGCTGCAACTCAAGCGGCTCGACATCAATCTGGTGGTGATGCTGAACATGGCCGACGAGGCCAGGAAATTCGGCATCAGCGTCGACGCGGCAAAGATGTCCGCGCTGCTGGAATTGCCGATCTTCCTGCTCAGCGCGAAATACGGCACCGGCTATCCGGAAGCGCTGCAGGCGGTCACCAAGGCGCTGCGCTACCCCACGCCCGGCATGGCGGAACATCTGCGCAGCCAGTTGGAACAGGACGGGCATATCGAAGCGGAGATGGCGCGCGTGTTGAAGCACACCGTGCAGGTTCCGGCGCAACTGTCGGACAGACTTACCGAAAAACTGGACAGCGTGATGCTGCACCCCGTGCTGGGCCTGCCGATCTTCTTCGGCGTGATGTACCTGCTGTTCCAGGGCATCTTCATCTTCGGCCAGCCGATCCAGAGCGGCATCGCCGCGGCGTTCAGCTGGCTGCGCGAGACCGCACTGGGGCCGCTGCTGGGCGGCCTGCCGCAGGTGATGCAGGGCTTTCTGCTGGACGGTGTCTATAACGGCGTCGCGACCGTCGCGGCATTCGTCCCGGTCATCGTGCTGTTCTTTTTGTTCATGGCGATCGTCGAAGACAGCGGCTACCTGTCGCGCGCCGCGTTCCTGATGGACGCATTGATGGCGCGCCTGGGTCTGGACGGGCGCGGCTTCGTGATGCTGCTGATGGGCTTCGGCTGCAACGTGCCCGCGCTGATGGGCACGCGCGTGATGCGCTCCCGCGCGATGCGGCTGCTCACGATGCTGGTGATCCCGCTGTCGCTGTGCTCGGCGCGCCTGCAGGTGTTTATCTTCTTCACCGCCGCGCTGTTCTCGCACGAGGCGGCGCCCGTGGTGCTGTTCAGCCTGTACATGTTCAGCTTCGCCGCCGCGATCGTCACCGCGCTGATCTTCAAGAACCGCTTCAGGAACACCGAACCGTTCGTGCTCGAACTGCCGCCGTACCGCTTCCCGACCGTGCGCCAGATGGCATTGCGCGGCTGGGTCGAAGTGCGCCATTTCCTGCGCCGCGCCACCAAGTTCATCGTCGCCGGCGTGGTGATGGTGTGGCTGCTGACCAATCTTCCGCCGTCCGCCGTACCCGCCAGCGCCGACACGTTCGCGGGCATGATCGGCGGCGCGATGCACCCGCTGTTCGCACCCATCGGCATCAACGAACAACTGACCATTGCGCTGATCTTCGGCTTCATCGCCAAGGAGATCGTGATCGGGGCGCTGGCGGTGATCTACAGCCTGAGCGGCGATGCGTTGAGCGGCGCGATCGGGCATCAACTGGACTGGGTGCAAGCCTACAGTTTCATGCTGTTCACGCTGCTCTACACCCCTTGCCTCGCCACCGTCGCCACACTCCAGAGCGAATCCAAGCAATTCAGGTTCACCGCGCTGTCGCTGGGCTGGTCGCTGGGGTTGGCATGGCTGGTGAGCTTTGCGTTCTACCAGGGAGCCAGAGCGCTGGGATATTGATCTGTCGGCGAAACAATGGAGACCGATATCCGGTGCTTTTGATCCATCTTTCCCGGAATCCTACGCAATCATCCCCCCGTTCGGATTAGACGTGCACCCACCCATGCAACTATCGCCCTTGATCCCATCGACAGCCCCGTTGCGCGATCGCGGTTTTCTCAAACTGCTCGCCTTCAGGATACAGGCCGTTCTTGCCTACCAGATCATGATGGTCGTGGTCGGATGGCACATCTACGAGTTGACGCATGACACGCTTGCGCTCGGATTGATCGGACTGGCGGAAGCCATCCCGTATTTTTGCAGCGCACTGTTCGCGGGTTATGCGGTGGATCATCATTCCCGGCGCATGTTTGGCGTGTGGGCAACGGTCGTAGCCGGTTTGAACGCCTTGATGCTGGTGGCCGTGACAACTGTCGTAGCGCCGGACGATCAGTCGCTGTGGATCTACGCAATCATTGCTTCCACAGGATTGGCTCGCGCCTTTATCGGACCTTCTTACAACGCCCTGTTCGCGCTGGTATTGCCGCGCAATCATTATGCCCGCGCGGCCGGGATCGGCAGTTCGGTGTTCCAGTTCGGGCTGGTGACGGGACCCGCACTGGGCGGCGCGCTGGTGGGATGGGCCAGCATGACTGTCGCCTATTCGGTGTCCGCTGCCCTCGCGACCGGCGCGGCATTCACCTTGCTGTCGTTGCGCGTCGCCGAGCCGCCACCCGCCAAACCCTCGCCCGTGCTGGCCAGCATTGCACACGGTTTGCGATTCGTTTACGGCAACCAGCTCATCCTCGGTGCGCAGGCACTGGACATGTTCGCGGTGCTGTTCGGCGGTGCGGTCGCCATGTTGCCTGCATTCGTGCAGGACATCTTTCATTACGGGCCGCAAGGATTGGGTATCCTGCGAGCCGCCCCTGCAATCGGCGCGATCCTGATCGGTATCGCGCTCGCAAGACATCCGCTAGCCAAGCATGCGGGACGCATGTTGCTGGCGGCAGTTGCCGGTTTCGGCGTGTGCATCATCGCCTTCGCGCTCAGCACTCACTTCTGGATTGCCGCGCTGCTGCTGATGTTGTCCGGGATCTTCGACGGGGTATCCATCGTGATGCGCACCACCATCATGCAGCTGGCGACGCCTGACGCCATGCGGGGGCGCGTTTCCGCAATCAACGGGATCTTTATCGGTTCATCCAATGAACTGGGCGCATTTGAATCCGGGGTGGCGGCAAGACTGATGGGGTTGATTCCATCCGTGATATTCGGCGGTGTCATGACACTGGCGGTCGTCGCGACAACAGCATATTTTGCCCCCAAGCTGCGCAAACTGGACCTGCAGAATTTGCAGTAGCAAGTGACGTATGTCAACGACCGCCATGCATTCCGGACCGCGCCGCTTATGGCGAGTCACTTTCCGGAATATCGATGGGATAATGATCTTGGCAATCCTGATGCATGCGGCATGCAGGATATGAACGCCCGCCCCATCAAGTGTAGAATTCGGATTGCTCCCGAAGCGCAGGACATCTTATGATGCAGGACAGGTGGTGTGAAGGGGACGCAACGGTTATCTCGTCGCCACAGGACATCAGTCACCGCATTTTCGCAGTCAACCGCACGCTGGCCGCATTCCAAAGGGCAATTGCCGTAACGATGCTTGCCACAGGCAAGGACAGGGTTTAACGCCGACATCCATCCGGCGTATCAGGTAAACGGAGATTTTGTGTGCTTACGACAGTCGTTCTGCACTCGTTAACGGTGGTTCGATG
>DATKAK010000127.1:0-2927 GCA_035498295.1 Gallionella sp.
CAGCTTTTCCGCCTCGCGCAGCCCGGCAGGCAACGCGATGCCGCATACCTTGCCGGTCTTCTGGTAATCCTTCCATCCGGAACCGACCAGATAGCCGCGCACGATCGCCTCGATCGGCAAGGGCTTGAGCTTCTTCGCGACAAAGGCGCGGTTATGGACCTGCGCAAGATCCGCGTCGGTCTTGACCACCGACTCCGGCGCGATGCCGGTGAGATGGTTGGGAATGATATGTCGCAGTTTGTTCAGCCAGAAATTCGACAGCGAAGTGAGCACTTCTCCCTTGCCCGGGATCGGGTCGGGTAAGATCACGTCAAAAGCCGACAAACGATCCGTCTGTATCACCAGCAGCTTGTCATCGCCTACCGCGTAAATGTCGCGCACCTTGCCGCGATGCAGAAAGGGCAGGCTTTTGAGGTCCGACTGCAACAACGTCGCGCTCATTTCGCCACCTGTAGCGCGGCATCGATCGCCTGCTGCATGCTTTCGGCGGTTTGCGGCGGGTACAGAGTGTCCACCTTGTTCCCGTGCGCATCGAATACCACCACGGTCACCTTTGCCGCGCCATTGGCGGTCATGAATGCGCGTCCTTCCGGAGTGTCGAAATCGGTCAGCAGAAACTCGGCCTTGTCCGAATACTGATCGCGTATTCCGTTCAACACTTCCATCAGGTCGAAACTTTGCGTAGCGTTCTTGTCGCGCACCAATACCACTGCCGCTTTGCCCTTGCCAATGCGGGTGAGGTCGTCGCTGTATCCGCGCGGCAGGTTCATCACCACGGTCACGACCATCAGCACGGCCAGCAGGGCCACGACCCATTTGATCTTCAGCGCGCCAGACTGGTTTTCCGGATGTTGTTCGTTTTGGCTCATCTGCATCCCCGTCACTATTTCAGAGCCGGCAACGCGGTCGCCTTGACCGCTTCCGCCTGCTTCTTCCGGAACACCTGCAGGCGCTGCGCAAGGTCCGCGTCGTGCAGGGACAGCATGGCCACCGCGAACAAGCCCGCATTGGCGGCGCCCGCCTCGCCGATCGCGAACGTCGCCACCGGGATGCCCTTGGGCATCTGCACCGTGGAGAGCAGCGAATCCATGCCCTGCAGATATTTCGACGGCATCGGCACACCCAACACCGGCAGCGTGGTCTTGCTGGCGACCACCCCGGCCAGATGCGCCGCGGCACCCGCACCGGCGATGAAACATTGCACGCCCTGCGCGCTGACTTCCTTGATGTATTCGACCAGCAGTTCCGGCGAGCGGTGCGCGGAGATCACGCGGGCATCGTAGGCCACGCCAAAATCGTCGAGTTGCTTTGCGACCTGTTGCATGATCTCCCAATCGCTGGCGCTGCCCATCAGGATCGACACCAGCGGGTTATTTTTGGTTGTTCCCAACTTATGCCTCCTTGTGATAACGGACTATACGATCGACCTCGTTCTTCGAGCCCAGGATCACCGGCACGCGCTGGTGCAGGCCGGTGGGCTGCATCCCCAGGATGCGCTCATATCCGGTCGAAGACACGCCCCCCGCCTGTTCGACGATGAAGGACATCGGATTGGCTTCGTAGAGCAAACGCAGCTTGCCGGCCTTGCCCGGGTCCCGGTCATCCCTGGGGTACATGAACACCCCGCCGCGGATCAGGATGCGGTGCACCTCGGCCACCATCGAGGCGATCCAGCGCATGTTGAAATTCTTTCCGCGCGGACCGGGCTTGCCCGCGATGCATTCCTCGACGTAGCGCTGCACCGGTTTTTCCCAGTGGCGTTCGTTGGACGCGTTGATCGCGAACTCCACCGTGTCCGCAGGGATGGACATGTTCGGGTGGGTCAGCATGAATTCGCCGATGTCGTTGTCCAGCGTAAAGCCGTTGACGCCGTGGCCGGTGGTGATCACCAGCATGGTCGAGGGACCGTACAGCGCATAGCCGGCGCAAACCTGCGTGGTGCCGGCTTGCAGAAAATCCGCTGCGGTCGGGCTGTCCACACCTTTGGGTGCGCGCAGGATCGAGAAGATCGTGCCGACGGAAATGTTCACGTCGATGTTCGACGAACCGTCCAGCGGATCGAACACCAGCAGATATTTGCCCTTGGGGTAGTTGGCCGGGATGGCGTAGACGTCGTCCATCTCCTCGGATGCCATCGCGGCCAGATGGCCGCCCCATTCGGTGGACTTGATGAACACCTCGTTGGTGATCACGTCCAGCTTCTTCTGCGTCTCGCCCTGCACGTTCTCGCTGCCGGCGCTGCCCAGCACGCCGATCAACGCCCCTTTGTTGACGTCGTGCGCGATCTGTTTGCAGGCCATGATCACATCGCTGATCAGGCCGGTGAAATCTCCGCTCGCCTTGCCCGGGATCGCGCGTTGTTCTTCGATGATGAATTGGACCAGACTCTTGCTCATGATTTTTCCCTTGGTATTATGAATTTTCGAGCCGGCGATTTTACCGCCTTTTGCCTTTGCCCTCCACGGCTATTTATTGTCCCTGCTCGCGCAAGGTGTACAGACATGCCTGCTCAAACCGGCGATGCGCCCCAGCATTGTGACCGCCTGTCGCGCAATAAATACCGCTCGCGAAAATATTTGAGCCCTGCGCAAAAGTTGAGGTATTCTGCCGCCGCAATTGCGCTACGCAGGGAGATGACCTGCCTATCGCGTCATGAATGAAACTGCGATCACAGACAAAACAGAGGTGACCCGAATGCGATTCAACCCGACAAAACTGCTGCAAGGCTTGCTGTGCTCTACGCCGTTACTGGTACTCATGCTGGCCGCCTGCGGCGGTGGAGGGGGCGGGGACAGCTCGCCCGGGACTCCCGCAGCATCGTATACGGTGGGCGGTTCGATTGCAGCTTCAGGCACGCTCGCCGCGGCTGGCCTGGTCTTGCGCAACAACGGCGGCGATGACCTGACTATCACCAATGATGCCCCCGT
>DATKAK010000128.1:0-4021 GCA_035498295.1 Gallionella sp.
GTAGCCCACAATGATGAACTGCCCGATTCCGACCACGACCCCTAGGGTGTTGAAACTGAGGAAGGTGGCGTAGTTCAGGCGGAACATGCCGGCCATGGCGGGCATCACCCAGGACAGCGGGCCGCTGAGGCGCGCCACGAAAACGGCTGCTGCACCTCGGCGCCTGAAGAAGTCCACGCCGTGCCGGTATCGATCGCGATGGGTCATCCGTCCCTGCACCGGCCAGCACGACAGGCGCTCTAGCAGCGTTGAGCCGCAGCTCCGGCCCAGCCAGTAACTGGCGTTGTCGCCGAGTATCCCGCCGGAATAGAGAAGTGCGAGAACGGCCCAAACATTCAACGCTCCCATGCCGGCCAACAGCGAACCGGCAAGGAAGAACAATTCGCCCGGCACGATCAACGAGATCGGGATCAGGGTCTCGAAAAATGCGCCGAGAAACAGCACGCCATATGCCAATTGGTTTTGCTCGGCGAGGACAGCGGTCATGCGCTCTAGCGAGGCGAGATCAACGAATGACATCGTACTTGCGGTTAACCTTGCAACGAAGCGGCAGCAAGGCCTGATAAGTCCAGCGCAAGCTCAGGCGCAGATAGCCTTGCGAGTCGAAGCGCCGCGTGGAGGTGATCACCTGGTCGGTGGGCACGAAGAAAAATCGCCCATAGCGACAGCACTCCTGGATGAACGTGAGGTCCTCGGAAAAGTTCAGGTCTTCGCGAAAGCGCACGCCTTGTGCGATCTGGGTGCGTGCCACCTGGATGGAAAACGAGGTCCGGGTCAGGCGATGGATGTGATCGTACGCCGAGAACCAGGCGCGCGCATAGAAGCCATTGCCTGAATCCGGACGCACGCTCGTGGTGCCTACACTCAAACCGTTTTCACCGCGGCGGTTCAGCCAGGTATTGAGATGCTGCAGGAAATTGCGCCCGAGCCGGGTGTCGGCATCGCAGAACACTACCCACTCGGATTCCGGTGCGAGGCTGTCCAGACCCACGTTCTTGGCATGAGACACCCCGCCCTCGTGGATCGGGAGGATGCGTATGCGCTTCCCGCCGGCCTGTTGGGCGATCCGGTTGGCGATGCCAAGGGTGGCGTCGGTGGAGCCGTTCTCGACCACGACGATCTCATAACGATCATCCGGATAGCGCTGGGCAAGCAGGCACTGGAGAGTCACTTCGATCTCGGCTTCTTCATTGTATGCGGGCACGATGATCGAAATAAAGTGTCGGTGCATCAATTCCTCGATGCAGTCCGTGATGCGGCGCAGCGACTCGTCGGTCTTCCATGGCGCCTGGAACAGACGTGTCTGCTCGCAGGCTTGCAAGGCCGGTTCGAGGTCGATTCCGGCCTGCTGCGTGCGGGCGATGAAATAATGCTGGCTGCCCAGGTAGGAAGCAAGGTACTCCTGCTCGGTCTGGTTCGGTGTAGGGATCAGAAGCGCACGCTTGCCATGCTCGACCAGATCCATCACCGTGGTATAGCCTGCGCGCGATACGATCACGCGCGCCCGGTTGAACAGTTCCTGACGCAATTCCCCGCTCGCCACGGTGTGGATCTGCAGGTCGTCGCGGCGATAGCGGTCGTAGACGGACTCGTCCCCGGCCGCGTTGCCCAGCACGAATACTTTATTCCCATGCAGGTTGCCCGCCTGTTCGAGCAGATCGCGCACGAACGACTCCTTGTGCTCGATCAGGTAGCCGCTGATCACGAACAGGTAATCGATATCCTGCTCCACATCCATATGCCGGTATGAGGAAAGGATGCCGATATAGCGGTGCGGACAACGATGCAGCGCGCGCGAATGCGCCAGATGGCCTGCCAGATTCAGGCTGGGTCCGAAATAGTCCGGTATGAACAGCATGTCGAACTTCCGCAACGCCGCGACATTGACGTTCTCCGTCAGCCAGGAAGTTTCCCTCAACCCCTTGGGAGGAACAAAAGCAATCTGGTGCGACAGGATGAATGAAGGTGTCCAGCGGCTGTAAAACCCATACTTGCCATCGCTGAAGATGAAATCATAGTCCGCAGCGATAGCCTGCAGCTCGCGGTGTTCATTGCGGATCAGGCGCCACGTTTGCAGCAGATCGACCAACAAGTACCAGTACAGCCGCCAACCCGTGCCGCGCTCGAGAGGCGGGTAGTCGGCCATTTCCCTGAGCTCGACAGCGGCCTGCCCATCCAGTTCCAAGCGCAGGAACGCCAGCGCATTGCCTGCCGAGACTACGGTCACCGCATAGCCGCGGCGCAGATATTCTCGTATCACCGCCAGCGTGCGCGTGGCATGGCCGAGACCCAGGGAGCTGACAGCGAACAGCGCCCTGCGCGTATGACTGCATGCTGTATGGCTGTTTTGCGGAGTAAATGAAGGTGGCGGGACATTCCCGGCGGATGGGTTTCCTGCAGTAATTGCACTTTGATATCCATTCATCACGCGCGCACCTTGCCAGCAGAATATTGCAATTTGATGACAAACCGCAAAGAGCGTCTCTGAAATTTCAAAGGCCTGATTGGATATCGATATTAATAAATAGTCTGGCGGGTTATCCTCGCACGCACATTGTTCTTAGATTTTGTGCATCTTCCTTTCCCATTTCCATGCATGGGAAATAATCGTTTGCAGATCGCCGTATTGCGGCTTCCATCCCAACGATAGACGCGCCAGACCTGAATCTGCAACCAGCCGCGCGGGGTCGCCCGCGCGGCGGGGACCATCGACGATCGGGACGGGTTTGCCGGTCACCCTGCCGACCGCATCCAGCACCTCGGCAACCGAAAATCCTTCGCCGTTGCCCAGATTGAATACCGCGCTCGCGCAGCCGGAATTCAACCACTCCAGTGCCTTGATATGCGCATCGCATAAATCTGTGACATGCACATAGTCGCGGACGCATGTTCCGTCGGGCGTATCGTAATCGCGGCCGAAAACAGTCAGGGGACCGCGCCGCCCGGAAACCGCCTGCAATGCCAGCGGGATCAAGTGCGTTTCAGGATCGTGACGCTCCCCCAAGTCCCCCTCCGGATCGGCGCCACATGCATTGAAATATCGCAGGCATATGGATTTCAAGCCATAGGCGGTGTCATAGTCGCGCAATACCTGCTCTACCATGGCCTTCGATGCGCCGTAAGGATTGATTGGCGCCACCGGATGCTTCTCATCGATCGGCACATACTGTGGTTCGCCAAATATCGCTGCAGTCGAAGAAAAAACGAATCGGGGCACTCCCTGCTTCACCATCGCATTGAGGAGATTGAGCGTGTTAACCAGGTTGTTGGCATAATATTTGGCGGGCTGGGCAACAGATTCCCCTACCAGGATGAATGATGCAAAGTGCAGCACCGCATCAAAATGATTTTCCGCAAACATCCGGTCCAGCAAAGCGGCATCAGCCAGATTGCCTTCAATCAATTCGCCGCAAATGATCGCATCACGATAACCGGTCGAAAAATCATCGAGTGTTGTTACCGAATAATTATCTTGCTGCAAACGCTTCACCATGTGGGAACCGATAAATCCCGCGCCACCCACAACCAGCACTTTCGATTTCTTTGCGGACATAGATTATTGAAATTTGGACAAAGCCCGGCCATACCGATACCGGACCTTGCAGAGTTTGACGACGACCGATTATAGATCATCCCGCGCCGGACAATACGGGCGCAAAGGCTACATACCCGGATGCGATGACGCGCGCGAATAATGTATTTGTAACATGACCGACATAAGATCGTCGCCATGACACGTTACAAGAACCTGGAACGATTGGTAATATTCGATGCGGATGGCACGACCATTGACGCTTTTCACGCCATTCAACTGACTTTTCTGCGGCACGGCATGGACATAGGCGACCTCGAACGTTTTCAAAAACGCCGCAAACTGTTCAAGTATCTTGGCGGACTCAGGGAATTTCCAACCAATCTTCGGCGCCAGTTTGGCAAACAGAGCCGCAAGCGGTTGTTGGCAACATTGACGGATGTTTACCGTGAAGAGGCTCGCTTGTATCGGGGTATAGCCTCCCTTCTG
>DATKAK010000129.1:0-56185 GCA_035498295.1 Gallionella sp.
ATTTATGGGAGCTAGCAGATATTCGATTCAGTTTTATTTCGACAACCGCCGTCTGAACAACACCAGCGACACATAAAAACCGCACAGTGTAAACCCCAGCAACACGGCGATATGCTGCATCAGCTCCTCCGGCACATGGCCGATGATCAGCGGCCTTGCGATATTCACCGCGTGCGTCAGCGGCAGCGCCTGCGCCACGCCCTGCCAGAACGGCGGCAACTGCGTGACCGGGAAGAACACGCCGCATAATAGCATCATGGGCGTGACCGCCAGCGTGAAGTAGTACATGAAGAAATCGTAGGCGGGGGCGAGCGCGGTCATGATCATTCCGATCGAGGCGAAGCACAGGCCGACCAGCAGCGCCAGCGGCAGCAGGCCCAGCGCCAATACCGAGTGCGACAGCCCGAGCATCCAGATCACCAGCATCACCGTCGCGCCCGACAGCATGCTCTTGCTTGCCGCCCACAGGATCTCGGCGAGCACGATGTCGTCCAGCGTCACCGGTGTGTTCATGATCGCGTCCCAGGTGCGCTGTTCGTGCATGCGCGCGAATCCGGAATACAGCGCCTCGAAGCTCGCGCTGTTCATCGTGCTGTAGCACACCGTGCCGGCGGCGAGGAAGGTCATGTAGTTCGTGCCGCCCATCTGCGGCAGCAGGCTGCCGAGACCGTAGCCCAGGCCGAGCAAATAGATCATCGGGTCGGCGATGTGGCCGAGGATGGAGGACTTGGCGAGCTTGCGCCACACCAGGAAATGGCGCCGCCAGATCGGGTAGAAGCGGAAGCTCAATCTCGGCAAGGCGAAGTGATGTGCGCTCATTTTGTGTTGTCCTGTTCTACCGCATCTCTCGCAGCGGAGGGGCTGACCACCCCGATCCCGCGGGCATAAACGCATCCTTTCGATGTGCCTTCAGCCATGACGAGGCCGTCCTTGATGAAAGCGTGCGTCATGTGGAAGTATTTGTCGTCGCTATGCGTGACTTCCAATTGCACATCGTACCGGTCGAACAGTCCCAGCGGTTTTTTGTAGGTCATCGTGTGTTCCGCGATGACCGGTATCCAGCCGCGCCTGAACATGGCTTTCAGCAGCCCGGTGCGGATGAACAGGTCTACACGATTAAGGTCGCAGATGGTCAGGTAGCGCCCGTTGTTCATGTGGAAGTTGATGTCCAGGTCGTTTGGCAATACCCGCAAGCTCAGGCGGCTCACGGGTTTATCCATGCCGAGCGGCTCGCGGAACCACGACAGAACGAAGACATAGAGCATGCGAAAGATGAGATTCATTCGCGCATTTCCCTGCCGGTGAGTTTCAAAAACACATCTTCGAGGTTCGCCGGCCTGTGCAAATAGCGCAGGCCTTCCTGCTGCGCGAGATGCGCCAGCAGCGGCTGTGCATCGTTCACGTAGCAGAACGCGGTGTCGCCGCTGACCTCGTAACGCTGCGCATAGGGTGCGGCGTGTTCCGCCGCCCAGCGCGCGACGCGTTCCCCGAACACTTCGACGACTTGGCGCTCGATGTTGTTGTCGATCAGCTCGCGCGGCGAGCCCTCCGAAATGAAGCGCCCATTGTCCATGATCGCGAGCCGGTGACATAACCGCTCGGCCTCGTCCATGAAGTGCGTGGTGAGCAGCAGCGTTTTTCCCTGAACCGTCAATTCATGCAGGCGCTGCCAGATCAGGTGGCGCGCCTGCGGGTCGAGGCCGGTGGTCGGCTCGTCGAGGAAGATCACGTCCGGGTCGTTCACCAGCGCGCGTGCCAGCGTCAATCTTCGCTTGAGTCCGCCGGAGAGCGTGGGAATCTTCGCGTCCTTCTTGTGCGCGAGGCTGGCGAACTCGAGCAGCATCGGAATACGCGCCTCGATTTCGCTATCTCGCATGCCGAAATAGCGTCCATACACCAGCAGGTTTTCCGTGACGGTGAAATCCGGGTCGAGATTGTCCATTTGCGGCACCACGCCCACGCGGATGCGCGCCTCGCGTGCGGCCTGCGGCACCGGCAGGTCGAGCAGCTTTGCTTCGCCCCCGTCCGGCTCGATCAGGCCGAGCAGCATCTTGAGAGTGGTGGTCTTGCCCGCCCCATTGGGGCCGAGCAGGCCGAAGCATTCGCCCCGGTTCAGCTCGAGCGCGATGCCGTCGACCACCCTGTGCCCCTCATAGGATTTCTGCAGGTTGTGCGCGGAGAGGACGGTATTCATGCCCATGGGACTCATGTTTGGTGCCCGCAAAAATGATGGCGCACGAGTTCCCTGAGCTGATTCAGCCGTCCGTGGAAGAAATGTTCCGCATCCGGCAGCACGACGATGGGCAGGTGTTGCGGGCGCGCCCATTCCATCACGTCGGCAAACGGCACGACCTCGTCCTTGTCGCCGTGGATCACCAGCGTGCCGTGCGGCACATGCGGCATGCCTGTATTTATTTCAAATCCAGGTACGGAGCGCCCGACCGCGGGCGCGATGAGCACCAGTCTGTGCGGTTGCGGGTGCAGGTGCTGCGCGACGCGCGCCTGCACGTAGCCGCCGAACGAGAAGCCGGACAGCACCAGCGGCAGCTCCCCGAACGTCCGGCGCGCATAGTCGATCACCGCGAGCGTGTCCTCCACCTCGCCGTTGCCGCTGTCGAATTCGCCGTCGCTCGCGCCCACGCCGCGGAAGTTGAAACGCAGCGCGGCGAAACCGAGCTCGGTGAAGATCTTGGCCAGTGTGGTCACGACCTTGTTTTCCATCGTTCCGCCCATCGTCGGCAGCGGATGCGCAACGACCGCGATGACCTGCGGCTCGCCATCGGGCAGGTGCGCGATGGCTTCGAGGTTGCCGGCCGGGCCGGCGATGGAAAATCTTTTCAGGGTGGGCATTTTAGTCGGGTATTTTGCAATCTGCAGGATCCGGTTCAAGCAACACGGTCAGATGACGGATTTCATCCGTTGCAGCAGATTATGGGTAATTCGCTGGCACCGCGCATCGGGTCCGCGCAATCCCGGGTAACGCGACTGGCGCACATAACCCGGCGGTGCCGCCAAGCCGTCTCCCCACCAGTAAGTGGAGGCGTTGAACACAAAATTGCCACGCGTTCCGGGATACATCGTCGAGGTATAGATACCGCCGTTCGGTCTTCCCAGCGGATCGTGCGTCTGGCCGGTGGCGACGATCTCCAGCCCGGGGATGGGCGCAGGATCACCGTTCCATTCCGGGCCGACCAGGCCTGGAATGCCGTCGCCTTTTTTCATGCCGGTGCCTTCGAACAGCCAGTGGTCCGGCTGCGCACAGATCCAGTCGGCGCCTCCGGTCACCGGTCCGGTGCTCTGCGCGCCGACCAGCTCGTTGGCATAAGGCCGGTCATGCGGCATCGATTCGATTACGCCGAATTCGCGCGTGCCGCCCGGCGGGCCGAAGACACCCACACGGCCAAAGATACGGTTCGGCCGGCCGTTCGAATCCGGCGCAAACTGGATACGACCGAAGCTGGTGTTGGCGGACAGGAAAGCCGCATTTATTCCCGAGTCGATGGCGCCTTTCATGTGATTGAACATCTCGATGGAGTAATATTCGTCATGGCCAACGGACAACATTCCTTTGGCGCGCGATAGATTCTTCGGATCGTCGTGGCTATCGAGGCTGGAAATGTAGGTAATGTCATAGCCGTGCTGTTCCATCCAGTATGCCACCGGATAGTCCCAGATGAACCATTCCCCGGTACCCGTCGACAGCGGCGCGTCTATGGAGCCGTTCTTGGCAATGATCAGAAGGCTCTTGCCGTAGGGCCGGTTGAAACTCACATCCACATTCGGCCCCCAATACCAATTGGTAATACCGTTGTCGTAGAGGGAGAAACGGCCGGGCCAGCGATTGTAGGCCTGCCAGGTCGGGTCCGAACACTGGAAGATGAAGTCGGCGCGGCGGTCATCGCGCACGATGAAGATCACGTAACTTTGCAAACCTTCGCGTTCGGCGGTAAGTTTGCCCAGGTAGACACCGCTGAGCCAGTCGTTCGGAATGGTGATCTCCGCGCACGGTTGCCATTGGCAATCGCGCACGCGGTTTTCGCCGACCGGAGGATACGGCTGGGTCGTTCCCTTGAATGATCCCAGGCTAGCGACATGCTTTCCGCCCGTACCGCCATAGTATCCCATCCGATAGATGTCCAGCGTGAAGGCGGACACCGGATCGGTGCTGACGAAGAATGAGATTTTTTCGCCGGCTCGGACGCTGGTCCTGGAACAGTACCCCTCGATCCACGGGCAATTGACCTGGGTCTTTGGATCGGTGCGCGTGTTTGTCAGCATCCAGTCGCGCGTACCCGGCTTCTCGTTCTCTCTGCGGATCGAGATGTTTCCGCCAAACATGGAGCTATTCAAGGCGCCGCAACTGGACAGAAGCGGTACAGCCCCAAGGCTGGCAGCACTCTTGAGAAAATCGCGGCGGCTGATAGTGGAGATGATCTTTTTGTTCACGGGTAAAACGATCAGGAGATCCTGATGCCTAAATTCTCAGCCGTTCCACCACGCGGCCGTTCTTCAAATGTTCCTCGACGATTTCGTCCAGATCCTTTTCATCCACGTAGGTGTACCAGGTGCCTTCCGGATAAACAACAATCACAGGTCCTTCCTCGCAGCGATCCATGCATCCGGCGGAGTTGATGCGGATTCTGTTCTGTTGTTTGGAGATGCCGAGTTCCTTGATTTTGGCCTTTACATAGTCGCGGGCCTTTTGCGCGTCGTGGTTGCCGCAGCAGGCTTCGCCGTTTTCGCGCTGGTTGGTGCAGAAGAAAACATGTTTGTCGTAATAATTCATAGTGGAATCGGGGTATCTGGAAGATCGGGATTATACTTTTTTAATCCGCCACAGATGAAAGACCAGCAACAGCGGAAACACCAGGGTGATGGTCTGCGCGAGACCGTTGTAGTTGAGCAGGTGGCCATAATGCCAGTGATAGATGGACATCGCTGCCGACGGTGTATTGTCGTCAAATACAAAATTCACGATCGCAAGGTCGCAAACCGCCGCTAAAGTGCCGAAGCCGAGCATTACGCTGCGCGGCAGCCATGATGCCGCGATCAATAGAAATATTCCCAGCAACATTCCCAGCACGGCCTCGCTGTTGATCCACAGCAATAGTGCCCAGGACTTCAGCAGCAAAGCTGCGGCGATGAATTTTGCCGCCGCGACAATGCCCAATATCACCGGCAGCATCGTGAATATGTTTCGCGGGTTGCGCAGCAAAGTCAGCATCAAAGTGCCCAGCATCAGCAGGTTCAATGCGACGGCACTGCTTTCCCATGCGTTGAACGGAGTCTGGGGCAAGGCGGCAAAAGGCTGGCGCGCCACCTCGCTGATAAATACATTGCCCAGCATGGGCAATGAAGGATTCATCTGTCCGAACATCCACAGCATAAGCAAGGCCAGTCCGAAATCCATCTTGTGCCCGTGCTGGAACAATTCGCTGCGCCAGCGAGTCAGGCGCGAGAAGAACCAGGTCCATGAAATCATGCTCACTGCCAATAATGCGCCGATCAACGACCCTGCACTGTTGGATAGCAAATCCATATTGGAGCTGGTGCGTGTCGGCAAAAACATTTGCAGGTATTCCATGCTGGCGGACAGAGCGACGCCTGCACTCAAACCCAGGCACACGCTCACCAGTGCGCCGAAGCGTTTGCGCAACGCCATGCCGATCAACAATCCGAACGGCAGGTAGGACAGAAAATTGATGACGGCATCGAATGCGGTATAGGTAAGCTGGAAAGGCGCGCGGAGAACATCGGTGAAATCCAGTCCTTGGTCGCGCCATCCGGAAAATGGCGACAGGCTTCCATATACGATGAACAGTGTGTAGCCGATGGACAACCAGGCGCTCAGCCGGACACGGGTTTTGGGGATGGCGAATTCACTCATCATGATTGGAATCGGTCGAATCACATTGCCGACGATCGCGCAAGTTTAACCCATCCTGCAGATTTGCCGCGATTCGGGCACAAAACGCCATATTTCTTCAAGGAGAGGAACTGAACCACTCCGGATGGACTAAGAGCCCGATTCGAGGCATCGCGAAAGATGTTGATCGCTAAAAACTGGCTATTTCTGCCACCGGGAGCCTGTCATAGGAACACGTTCTCTTGTCGCATTGGTCATCGCTTTTCCTGTTTCTGCATGCTCATTGGCCAAGGGTGATGGCGAAGCACTTTCATCAGGCACGAATGCGATACGCGGCATCGGGGTACATATCGGCGTGATCATCCTCGACCCGCAAAGTTGAAACCACATGAAGCCTGGAGTTGCTGACAGGGTATAATTGCGCCACTTTTTTCGCATCACCTCCAATGAATATTCTTTACGAAGAA
This sequence comes from Gallionella sp., assembly GCA_035498295.1. Taxonomy (GTDB): domain Bacteria; phylum Pseudomonadota; class Gammaproteobacteria; order Burkholderiales; family Gallionellaceae; genus Gallionella. The sequence continues at coordinate 6,334 of DATKAK010000129.1, forward strand.
GACGGCAGTTTCAAGGTCGGCAGCATCATGGCCGACAACACCACATCGCTCCAGATCGAAAGCCTGTCCGGCAAGCGCAGCAAGGTCAAGGCGGCCAATGTGATGCTGCGTTTCACCCAGCCCGCGCTGGCCGAATTCATGGCCCAGGCCGAAACATTGTCCGAGACAATCGATGTGGAGTTTCTGTGGGAATGCTGCCCACCGGACGAGTTCGGTTCGGAGCAGATCGCCGCCGAATATTTCGGTCACACACCGAGCGCGCTGGAGGCCGCCGCGGTCCTCATCCGCCTTCATGGCGCGCCCGTCTACTTTCACAAGAAGGGCAAAGGCCGCTATCGCGCGGCGCCTCCCGAAGTCCTCAGAGCGGCACTGGCCGGCGTTGAAAAGAAGCGCCAGCAATTGGCGCTGCAATCACGGTACACCGAGCAGCTCACGCGCTTCGAATTGCCACCCGAATTTGCCGCGGACCTTGAACAATCGCTGCCCCGACACGGTGGAGCGGAGCCCTCTGGTGCGGGAGGGGCAGCAAAGCAGACGCTCCCGCAATCGTCTGGCTTTGCCAGTAACGTGTTGCATCTGCTCTACAAGCCGGACCGCAATACCATCGAAGCGAAGGCGCTGGAGGCGGCCTGCGCCGCGACCCATCTTTCTGCCGCGCATCTGCTGCAGCGTTGCGGTGCGATTCCTTCCACGCACGCTTACCACTTGCAGAAATTCCTGTTTGAATATTTCCCCAGGGGCACCAGCCTTCCCCATGTCGGAATGAGCTCGTGGGGCGAATTGCCGCTGGCGAGCGTGAATGCCTTCAGTATCGACGATGCTGCCACCACGGAAATCGACGACGCGTTCTCCGTAGAAAAATTGACCGGAGGAAACTGGCGTATCGGCGTGCATATCGCCGCGCCCGCACTGGGGTTGCCGCGCGATTCCGAGGGAGACAAGATCGCCGCAAAGCGCCTTTCTACCGTATATATGCCCGGCCGGAAGATCACCATGTTGCCCGACAACGTGGTGGAGGCTTTCACGCTGAATGCGGATCACATCTGCCCCGCGCTGTCGATGTATAACGAAATAGACGGCGATACGCTGGAGATATTGCATCACGAGAGCCGCGTCGAGCGCGTGCACATCGCGGCGAATCTGCGACATGACACACTCGAGCCGCTGTTCAACGAAGAGACACTGGCGGCGGGCAAGCTTGACTATCCCTATGCGAACGAACTGGCAATGCTGTGGAATCTGGCGCAAAAACTGGAGGCGGGGCGCGGCAAACCGGCGGACAACAATGCACAGCAGGTGGATTACAACTTTCACATCGAGAACGATCCCGAGAGCGAAAATTGCAGGGTCAGCATAACGCAACGGAGGCGCGGGTCGCCGATCGACAAGGTGGTTTCCGAGCTGATGATCCTGATTAACAGCGAATGGGGCAGGCAACTGGACGAGCATGGATTTGTCGGCATCTATCGCACCCAGCAGAACGGCAAGGTGAAGATGAGCACGATCGCCGCGCCTCATCAGGGGCTCGGGGTGGCGCAATACATGTGGTCAAGTTCGCCGCTGCGCCGCTATGTGGACCTGGTCAACCAGCGCCAGATCGTCGCGATGTTGAGCAACGAACCACCGGCCTATCCCAAAAACGACCCTGCTCTGTACATCACGGTGCAAGAGTTCGATACCATGTATGGTATCTATGGTGAATTCCAGAAAAACATGGAGCGGTACTGGAGTCTGCGCTGGCTGCAACAGGAGCAAGCTAGCATGGAAGCCCTCTCCCCAACCCTCTCCCGCGCTGCGGGCGAGGGGGCAAACGAATCGCCACGCGAATTGGTCGTTACTGCGGTTGTGCTGCGCGAGAACCTGGTGAGGCTTCTGAACATACCGCTGACCCTTCGCGTGCCGTCACTGCCGGAATTGCCGGCAAACACGCGCGTGCAACTGACAGTGGGCGGGATCGATTTGCTCGATCTGAATCTGCAGACACGGTATCTCGCGACCCCGGGGGACGCTGTTTGAATACCGGCGCAAAAACAGTGTTGCCGCCGATCCTGCCGCATTTCAGGACAAGACTTTCCTATTCGATGTTCTTTTCCGTCGCGCTGCACGCCTTTTTGCTGTTTGGTCTGATTCTGGTGTTGCCAGACCCTCCCAGCGCCGCAGACTTCCTGGAGCCGCTGCAGGTGGTATTGGTCAACAGCAAATCGAAATCCAGGCCGGCACAGGCCGATGCGCTGGCGCAGCACAATCTGGATGGCGGCGGCAACACCCCCGAAGAACGGCGCGCCAAGAGCCCTCTGCCCACGATACGCGACGATTTGAAGTTCACTCCTGAGCAGCGCACCAAACGTGTCGCCGAACTGGAAGCTGAAACCAGGCAGATGATGACCCAGTTGAAAAGCAATTACTCCGCGGAACAGCAGGAGCTCAAGAAGCAGAAAAGCGCCAACGCCGACAACGGCGATGAGCTGGTGCAGAAGGCGCTGGAAATGGCCCGTCTCGAAGCGCAGATCGACAAGAATTGGGATGACTACCAGAAATTGCCGCGCCGCAAATTCATCGGCGCGCGCACGCAGGAATATCGCTTCGCGCAATATATCGAAGACTGGCGTGTCAAAGTGGAACGCATCGGCAATTTGAATTACCCCGAGCAGGCGCGGCGCCAGCAAATCTATGGAAAGCTGCAGCTCAGCGTGTCGATACGCAAGGATGGCAGCGTGGAAAGCGTAGAAGTGAGCAAGTCTTCCGGCCAGCGCATCCTGGACGCCGCGGCGATGCGCATCGTCAAACTCGCCGCACCTTATTCGCCGCTGCCGCCGAGCATCACCAAGGATACCGATATCCTGACCATTACGCGAACTTGGACCTTCACTTCGACGGACAGGCTGGAAAGCGAGTAGCAGCCCGAGCAGTGAGCAGGGACCCCGCAGGGGATGCGAGCGTCCGCGAGTGGCTGCCAGCGCCGAAGCCACCGCACTATCGTATTCTGTTGAATGAAACCGTGGCGCAATCCCTTGCGTTGCTTGACAAGAGAATTCATAAATTGACACTCCTTGGGCACTTGGATACAGTGCCCGGCATGTACCGTTCCGTATTGACCAGATTGCTGCTGATTTTCGCCCTGCTGTTCGCGCAGATGGGCGGTTTGGCGCACGGCATAACGCACATACTCGGGCAATCGCATGCTCCTGACCACTCGCTGGCGCACGACAAATATTGCAACCAGTGCGCTGCATACGGGCAGATCGGCAGTGCAATCGGCAGCAGCATCAGCTTTGCCAGCAGCGAATATTTTGAAACGCTGCATTTCAACGGACCCGCCTCCTACAGTTCTGTTACGTTCGTCGCGTTCGCGGCGCGCGCCTCTCCTTACTCCGCTTAATTAGCCATTCAAGCGCCTCGCTCGGCATGCGAGGCTGTGTCACGCTTTTTAAGGAGTAAACATGTCCAGAAATATCTATTGGTGCACGGCCATCACCGTGCTGTTGGGCAATCCGTACAGTGCGCTCGCCGCGAGCGATACGGATGCACCGACCGTAAGCGAACAGATCCAGCAATTGAAGCAAAGCAATGCGGATCTGGAACAACGCTTGCGGAAAGTGGAAGACATTGACGCACAAGCCTCCGCTCGCAGCAGTGCCGCACCGAGCAGCGCGAACAGCTTTAACCCGGCGCTGGCATTGATACTGTCCGGCACTTATGAACAATTTCATCAAGATCCCGCCATACCGGCGACCGGTTTTGCGATGAATCCAAACGACACTGGCTACATCCATGGTTTTTCGCTCCAGGAATCCGAGCTCAGCCTCTTTGCCAATATCGATCCTCAGTTCAGCGGCGTAGGCACCTTTTCACTGGCTCCGGAGGGCGGCATCAGCGTGGAGAACGCCTACGTGCAAACCGGCGCGCTGGGCAACGGTTTCAATCTCAAATTCGGGCGATTCTTTTCCGGTCTCGGCTATCTCAACGAGCAACACTCGCATGTCTGGGATTTCGTCGACCAACCGCTGGTGTACCGCGTGCTGTGGGACAACCAGTATACCGACGACGGCGTGCAGTTGAAGTGGCTCGCCCCGACCGACATGTTCTTCGAGGTCGGCGGCGAACTCAGCCGCGGTCTCAATTACCCCGGAACGGACCAGAACAAGAACGGTGCGGGCGCAGGGGTGTTGTTCGCGCACATCGGCGATGACATCGGCATCGAGCAAAGCTGGCGCGCCGGAGTCTCGCTGCTGGAGACCAGACGCGTCGACGCGGTCAGCGATAACGTGCCGGATGTACCCGGCACACCGGGTGGTGTGAGCAACAGCTTTACCGGCGACAGCCGGACTGCGGGACTGGACTTCGTCTGGAAATATTCGCCCAACGGCAATATCCGCGAACGCTATCTGAAAATTCAGAGCGAATATTTCCGGCAGTATCAAAATGGCACCCTGACCTATGACATCACGAGCTCGAATACCCCCGGTTCCTATTCCAATACCCAGTCCGGCTGGTATCTGCAAAGCGTGTACCAGTTCATGGCGAACTGGCGCACCGGCTTGCGCTATGACCGCCTCGATCCGGGAACTGCCAGCGTGGGATCGTCCATCGCGGCAGATGTCATCAGCGATTACGGGTTCGATCCTTCACGTCTCACCTGGATGGCGGACTACAACCCAAGCGAATTCTCGCGCATACGCCTGCAGCTCGCTCGTGACGAATCGCGCCAAGGTCTGACGGACAACCAGATCTTCGTTCAATACATCATGAGTATGGGCGCGCATGGCGCACATCAATATTGATACACATATCTCAAAAGGAACAACTATGAAAAAAATCCTCTGTACATTTCTGCTGTTGCTGCTGAGCGGCAACGTGCATGCGGCCCTAAACGTGTTTGCTTGCGAACCGGAATGGGCCGCCCTCACCGAGCAACTGGCGGGTGACAAGGCCAGCATCTATACCGCCACCGGTCCGCTGCAGGATCCACACCAGGTGCAGGCGCGCCCCAGCCTGATCGCAAAGGCGCGGCGGGCACAACTGCTGGTTTGCACCGGCGCGGAACTGGAAATCGGCTGGATGCCGGTAGTGCTGCGCGAGTCCGTGAACAACGCGATTCAACCGGACAGCATCGGTCATTTCGAGGCGGCGCAATATGTGAACATGCTGGAGGTTCCGACGCGGCTGGATCGGGCCGAGGGCGATGTGCATCCCGAGGGCAATCCGCACATCCAGACCGATGCGCGCAATTTTTTGCCGATTGCCGATGCACTGAGCAAACGGCTGATACAGCTCGACCCGGCCAATGCCGCCTTTTATCAGCAACGGCTAGCGGCGTTCACGCAGCAATGGCGGGCGGCCATCGCGAAGTGGGAAAAGCAGGCCGCTGCGCTGAAGGGTGTGCCTATCATCGTGCATCACAAAGGATTCGCATACCTGAACGACTGGCTGGGGCTCAGGGAGGTCGCCGAACTGGAGCCCAAACCCGGCATGGAACCCAGTGCGGCTCATCTGGAACAGGTATTGGATGATTTGCGCATACATCCTGCGCGCATGGTTATCCGTGCCGCCTACCAGAACGAGCGTCCCTCGGAATGGATCGCCGAACGCGCGCATATTCCCGCTGTTGCGTTGCCTTTCACCGTGGGTGGAACGCCCCAGGCAACCGACCTGTTCACGATGTTTGACGACACCATACAGCGCTTACTGGCGGGGTTGAAATGAGCGATATCGAATTGAGCATCCTGCTGCCGGCATTCATCGCGGGAGTGCTGGTGCTTGCAACGCACATCCCGTTTGGCATGAAGGTGCTGGAGCGCGGCGTGATCTTTGCCGATCTTGCCGTGGCTCAGATTGCCGGTCTCGGCGTCATCCTGGCCGCGTTGCTGGACCTGACCGAGAAACCGCTGGTGGTGCAACTGATCGCGGCTGCCAGCGCGCTGTGCGGCGCGGCACTGCTTGCCTGGATCGAGAAACGCATGGCCGAGGTGAAGGAAGCCTGCATCGGACTGACTTTCGTGCTTGCCGCCAGCGGCGGCATCCTGTTGATGAGCCGCGATGTGCACGCGGGAGAGCATCTCAAAGATCTGCTGGTCGGACAGATACTCTGGGTGAGCACCGGCCAGCTGATCGCCGCGGCCGTATTGACCGTGGCACTCCTTGTGATGTGGCAGTGGAGCAAATTCAAAAGTGGCAACCTGGGCTTCTACGGCATGTTCGCTCTGGCGGTGACTGCCTCGGTGCAACTGGTCGGGGTGTATCTGGTCTTCGCAAGCCTGATCGTCCCGGCTCTGGCCACTTATCGCATCAAGCGCAGGCGCATGCTCCATGCGTATATCGTCGGCATCGCCGGTTATGCCATCGGATTGTTCTTGTCGGCCTGGTTCGATCTGCCCAGCGGACCCGCAGTGATTTGGGCCATGGCCGCCAGCGGTGTCCTTGCCGCCTTGATCATGAATCCGGGAAAGGTCCGCTGATTTTCTTTACAATGCATGGGTTGATCTTTGCGCATTCTGGGCGCCTCTGGATGTTTGTGTTTGCCCGGATGTAAAGCGCGGGGAAACATGTCGTAGTGCAACATTTGATTCGTAGCGCATCAAACGCATGACCCATGAAATAGAGAAAGTTTCCACAATGCGGCGGATCGGATGAATTCTGGATTCTGAAAGGTGCCCGGCACAAATGACTGACAAATACGCCGTAATCGGCAATCCGGTCGCGCACAGCAAGTCGCCGAGTATCCACAAGATGTTCGCGCAACAGACCGGACAGGACATCAGCTATGAGGCCGTACTTGCGCCGCTGGACGGCTTTGCGGCGAAGGTAGAGGAATTGCGCAATGCAGGCTACAGGGGTTGCAATGTCACCGTGCCGTTCAAGCAAAGCGCTTATCAATTGCCGGATCGGAAACGATATCTGTCCTATGACGTGGTCCACGCCCACGCAGCAAACACTCTCGAGTTCAAGAGCGATGGACTTCATCTCCACAATACAGATGGCGTAGGACTGACACGCGATATACAAGAAAATTGCGGCGTGCCTTTGCGCGGCAAGCGGGTGCTGCTCATGGGTGCAGGCGGCGCAGCCATGGGAGTGCTTTCTCCATTGCGAGATGCCGGGGCAAATATCACAGTCGCCAACCGCACGGTGGACAAGGCAATCATCCTTGCCGAACGATTCGTTGTGTCCAGCTGCAGTTACGACGATCTTGCGGGCAAGCAATTCGATATCATCATCAACGCCACATCCAGCGGCTTGTCAAATGAAATGCCGGATATACCAAAGACCGTCTTTGCAACCGGAGCACTGGCCTACGAGATGATGTATGGTCGCGAAACGCCGTTCATGAAGTTCGCCCGCGAACACGGTGCTGTAGTTTCAGATGGTCTCGGCATGCTGGTCGAACAGGCCGCTGAATCCTTCTTCATCTGGCGCAGCGTCCGTCCCGACACCGCTCCGGTCATCGAAGTGCTGCGGGACCAGCGATGAAGAAGTCCCGGGGTTGGCTGTCGCGCTGGATATGGCGCAGTGTGACTGTATTCTTTCTGTTGCTGGTTCTGTACCAAGTGTGGCTGTTCGCGCATATCTGCTGGTGGGTGAAATTCAATCCTTCCACCAGTTCGTTCATGGAAACGCGCCTGGAGATGATGCAGGACAAGAATCCCAAAGCATCGCTTCAGCATCGATGGGTGCCCTACGCGAAGATTTCCGATAATCTCAAGCGCGCGCTCATTGCCGCGGAGGATGCGAGTTTTGTCGACCACGTGGGTTTCGACTGGGAGGGAATACAAAAGGCCTATGAAAAAAACCTGAGGAAAGGCAGGATCGTGGCTGGCGGATCCACCATCAGCCAACAACTCGCAAAGAATCTGTTTCTATCGACCAAGCGATCCCCATGGCGCAAACTGGAGGAAGCTGCGATCACCTTGATGCTGGAAGCGGTAATGGACAAGCAGCGCATCTTCGAGATCTATCTGAACGTCATCGAATGGGGCAATGGGGTATTCGGAGTGGAAGCGGCCGCTCAGCACTATTTTCAGGTGAGTGCGGCTGAACTCACCCCGGAACAGGCCGCGAAGCTCGCGGCCATGGTTCCCAATCCGCGTTTCTATGACAGACACCGGGACGCGCCCGGTCTGCTGCTGAAAACCGAAATTATCCTGGAGCGCATGAATGACGTGGAAATTCCGTGAGCGGCCATGCAAGTAATTCTTTACAATAGCGCGCGTTTCAAAGGATACACGCGATGAACGATACCAACCAGGAACATCACTACACCGAGAATGTGCAGGAACACCTCAAGCAGGTGGAATCATTGCTGCACAAACACGCCCTGTTGGAGAACGTGGTCCATCGGCAGGAATTGCCGCGTGAAGATCGCCATGCCTTGCTGGACAACCTTGTGCACAAGCAACATCTTGCCGAGTTGCGGAACAAGCTGGAAGGCCTGCATCCGGCTGACATTGCCTTCATTCTGGAAGCCTTGCCGATCGGGCAGCGCTTGCTGGTATGGGATCTGGTCAAAGCGGAGCATGATGGCGAGATCCTGATCGAGGTTTCCGATGCGGTCCGGGAGTCGCTGATCGCATCGATGAGCCGCGAGGAATTGCAGGAGGCGACAGAGCAACTCGATACCGACGAGATCGCCGACCTTGCTCCCGACCTGCCGCAGAACGTGATACGCGACGTATTCAAGTCGCTTCCCATCGGGGAACGCGAGCAGTTGAGAGCGGCGATGTCCTACCCGGAGGACTCGGTCGGCGCGCTGATGGATTTCAACATGGTACATGTTCGCGAAGATGTCACGCTGGAAGTGGTGTCACGCTATCTGCGCCGGTTCGATGAACTTCCGGATCATACCGACCAATTGTTTGTAGTCGATCGTGACGACCGTTTTTTGGGCGTTTTGCCGCTCAATCGGATCGTGGTGAACGAGCCTGAGGTAATCGTCAGCAATGTGATGGTCACCGATACCATCAAGCTTGATCCGGAAGAAAAGGCGGAACAGGCAGCGCAGGCGTTCGAACGTTATGATTTGGTTTCCGCCCCGGTAGTGGACGAGGACGGCAAACTGTTTGGACGCGTGACGGTGAACGTGGTTTTGGATTATATCCGCGAGGAATCAGAGAGCGACTTGCTGAACCAGGCTGGATTGCGGGAAGAGGAAGATATCTTCGCTTCGGTTTGGAAAAGTGCGCAGAATCGCTGGACATGGCTTGCACTGAATCTTTGCACCGCATTCTTTGCCTCTCGCGTGATCGGCGCCTTTGAGGGGACGATTGCAAAATTCGTCGCGCTGGCCACCCTGATGCCTATCGTCGCGGGAATCGCCGGCAATTCGGCAAACCAGACCACCACCATCATCATACGATCGCTGGCGTTGGGTCAGATCACCCAGGAAAACGCACGTCGCCTGTTGACAAAGGAGCTGGTCATCAGCGCTTTGAACGGTCTCGTTTGGGGAGGGGTCGCGGGATTATTCGCCTATTTCCTCTATCGCAGCGTGCCGCTGGGCATTGTGATGACCAGCGCAATGTTGCTCAACCTGCTGGTAGGGGCAATTGTGGGTTTGGCCATCCCGCTTATCATGCACAAGCTCGGACGCGATCCGGCCATTGGTTCCAGCGTGATGCTCACCGCCATCACGGACAGCGGCGGATTCTTCATCTTTCTAGGGTTGGCGACAATTTTCCTGATATAGATTTGGCAGGTTAATGATGGGAGGCATCCGCATTGTGACCTGCCGGCCTGCTGATCACGTCAGTATTTTGCGTATCAGCGGCTTTCAAATCGAAATCCTGATTGATTCCAGGGAACACTTTTGCGAGGGGAAATAATGACACGCCGTGCCGTTGCACGGTTTGGCGGGGGCTGCTTAAGGGGTTAAAAAGGGCGAGGAAGCAGACCGCGCCCCTTGCGAGGCAGAACTACGCGCCCAAAATACCTTTGCCAGCTTTTTTCGCTGCTGGTTTCTTTTTGGCAGCTACCTTCTTTTTAGCGGCTGGCTTCTTGGCAGCGGCTTTCTTTGCGGCCGGTTTCTTTTTGGCAGCTACCTTCTTTTTGGCGGCTGGCTTCTTGGCTGCTTTTTTGGCTGCTGGTTTTTTCGTTTTGGATGTTGCCATTTTAATTCTCCATATAATTTAGAATAATTACGACGACTAACTTCACACCCAAACGCCATGCAATTTAGCGAAGGACGCTTGCGGCATCGGTACTGTATCCACGTTTAAAAAAACGTGCAACAAATTTCGTAAAAAATTTTTGTGGAAATTGCAACACTCACGGAACCGGTTTTTCCCCGGCATAGAGTTGCGACAGCGTCTCCCGTTCACGTACCAGATGCACAACCTCGCCGTCTACGACCACCTCCGCAGCGCGCGGACGAGTGTTGTAATTGGAACTCATGCTCATCCCGTAGGCTCCTGCGGAATGTACGGCCAGCAAGGATTGCTGGGCGATCCTAAGCCTGCGAGCATGGCCGATGAAGTCGCCCGTCTCGCAAATCGGCCCGACCACTTCGTAGCTCCGTTCGACATGGTTTTCGCGCCTTACCGGCAATATGTCATGGTAGGCATCGTACAAAGCCGGACGCATCAAGTCGTTCATTGCGGCATCCACGATCGCGAAATTCTTCTCCCCGCCGTTCTTGATATATTCCACGCGCGTCAGTAATACCCCGGCATTCCCAACCAGGACACGGCCCGGTTCCAGGATAAGCTTTTCGCTTCTGCCTTGCAGGGTGGCCAATAGCGCAGCCACATAGTCGCCAATCGCTGGGGTGGTTTCTCCGTTATATCGGATGCCCAGGCCGCCGCCCAAATCGAGATGTTCCAGGCTTATCCCCTCATCGGATAGGGCGTCAGCCAGCGCCAGTATCCTGCCTGCCGCATCGATGAATGGACCGGTCTCGGTTAGTTGCGAGCCGATGTGGCAGCCCATTCCTGTGATACGCAGGTTGGGCAAACCGCGTGCCCTGCGATACAGGGCGAGGGCGTCGCTATATGCCACGCCGAATTTGTTCTGCTTTAAGCCGGTTGAAATATAGGGGTGGGTCTTGGCATCTACATCCGGGTTCACCCTCAGGCTGATTGCCGCGATTTTGCCCATGCCGGCGGCGACCTGGTTCAGCCGCTCCAGTTCGGCGGCAGACTCGACGTTAAAGCACAAGATGCCGGCATCCAGAGCCATGCGCATTTCCGCAACCGTTTTGCCCACGCCGGAAAACACCACTTTGTGCGCATCCCCGCCGGCGGCAAGCACCCGCTGCAATTCCCCGCCGGACACGATGTCGAAACCTGCTCCCAGGCGGGAAAACAGGTTCAGAACCGCCAGATTGGAATTGGCTTTCACCGCGTAACAAATCAGGTGTTCGCGACCTTGAAGCGCTTTGGTGAATTGGCGAAAGTTATCCGTCAGTGCGGCGCGCGAATACACATAGCAGGGCGTGCCAAAGCGGGTTGCGATTTCTTCCAGGGACACCTGTTCGGCATAAAGGGTGCCGTTCTGATAGTTGAAATAATCGCTCATGGCTTTTCGACTGGCGGCAAGGACGGGGCCTCCGGCGTTTGTGCATCCGGTATCTGCGGATTGGCTGCTTGAGCTTGGGGCGCTGGAGGTTTCGGCTCGGGCAGCTTCAGAGGACCTTTGTGTCCGCAGCCCCCCAGCAAAGACAAGATCACGATAATGGTCCGGACTTTTTCGGGGATGAGGTCAGAACGCATGAATACACCTGCTAACTATGGAATTGGCTGGATTATATGTTATCTGTTCGCAACGGCCTTGAGTTCGCTGCGCAGACTGGTGTAATCGGGGCAGACGCTTTCCACCAATTGCCAGAATGCCGGCGAATGATTCAGTTCGCGCAGATGCGCCAATTCATGCACCACGACATAATCGATCAGGCGCGGGGGCAGCCTGATCAGATGTGTATGCAGCCGTATCGCACCTTGCGCAGTACAACTTCCCCACTGGGTTTTGGCCTCGGACAGTTTGACGGATCGGGGGGCGACATTCAGCAACGGGGCGAAATGTGCGGTGCGCTGCAAAAAATGACGTTCGGCTTCCAGCCGATACCAGTGGAACACTGACTGTTCGATATGTGTCGCCTCGCTGCCATTCAGTGCGAATACCCATAATTCCCTGCCGCGTCGTTGCGCAGGCGAAGCGAACAAACTTTGCTCCACGCGCAAAACCAGAAGTTCGCCCAGATAATCGATCGATTCACCATCCTGCCAGCGGTTTGCGGCCGCTTGACAAGTATTCCAGTCCTCCAGCTTTTCCACCACCCAACCAGCCTTGTCCTGCAAGACGCTTTGCAGCCATTTCTCGGATGCCCGCAGCGGAACACTGACGATCAGGCCGCGATCGTCGATGCTTAAACCGATGCTGCGGCGTCTACAGCGCCTCAAAGTGTAGGTGATATGCTTGCCGGCAAGGAGGGTGGCGCGCTGTTCAATGCTGGAGGTTGGGGCTGATTTGTGCAATCGTTTGAGCATCAATGGTCCAGATTCTGTATCTCGTTTTCTATCCATGCTTCGACGCGCTGGTTGATTGCTTCCGCCTTGAGCCCTTTGGTCTCGATTGGTGTGCCGATACTCATGGTAATCAATCCGGGATGTTTGCTGAAAGCGTTGCGCCCCCATAATCGTCCTGCGTTATGTGCAACCGGAATCGCAGGAACGCCGCTGCTTGCCGCAAGCATCGCGCCGCCGATCTTGTATTTACCGCGCTGGCCGAATGGAATGCGCGTCCCCTCGGGAAATACGACCACACAGAATCCCTGCTCCAGACGTTGTTTGCCCTGTTCCAGCAATTGCTTCATTGCCCCTTTGCCATCGCTGCGCTTGATTGCGATCGGGCTGGTCAGCGCCAGCGCCCAGCCGAAAAACGGTATCCACAACAACTCGCGCTTCAATACCCACACTTGAGGCGGAAAAATTTGCTGCAGCGCCAGTGTTTCCCATGCCGACTGGTGTTTGCATAATATTACACACGGCTTCTTGGGCAAATTTTCCATGCCCTTAACCTGATGGCGTATCCCGCATACCACACGCAGCAGGCGTAGCATCATCTTAGCCCACAGAGAGACGAAGCGGTAGCGCGCAAGACGGCCGAACGGGAAGGTGAACAGGGCCAGTGTCGCGAAGACCGGCGTGATGATGATTTGCAGCAGCAGAAAGACCAGTGAACGTATTACCAGCATACTGTTTCTATACCAGATCAGCGGCCACAGCAGCCAGATCGGAGAACACCCGCGTGCCTTGCGGCAAGCCGCCGGCCGCTTTGGTTTTGGAACCTTTGCCGGTCAGGACCAGAAAAGGCAATGCGCCCATGGTTGCAGAAGACTGCAGATCGCGTAGCGAATCGCCCACTGTCGGTATTCCCGACAAGCTGATATTGTATCGTTCCGCGATTTCTTCCAGCATGCCAGTATCGGGTTTGCGGCAATGGCAATGGCTTTCAGCGGTATGCGGACAGAAAAAAACAGCATCGATGCGCGCGCCAACCAGCGCGCAAGCTTTGTGCATCCTGTCGTGTATCGCATTCAGCATCGGCATGTCGAACAGCCCGCGCCCGATTCCGGACTGGTTGGTTGCCACTACTACGCGGTAACCGGCCTGGTTCAGGCGCGCGATCGCTTCCAGGCTGCCGGGGATCGGTTTCCATTCTTCCGGATTCTTGATGAACTGGTCAGAGTCGAAATTGATCACGCCGTCGCGGTCGAGGATGATGAGTTTCATATCAGGTGGCTAGTTTGGAAATGTCGGCAACGCGGTTCATCGCCTGGTGCAACTGTGACAACAAGGCGAGCCGATTGGTACGCAATGCCGCATCTTCGACATTCACCATCACGTTGTCAAAGAATGCATCCACAGGTATGCGCAACGCGGCCAGGGATTGTAACGAACCTGTGTAGTCACCCGCGCTGAAAGCGGTATCCGCTTTGGGGACGATTTGGTTTAAGGCCTGATGCAATGCCAGTTCGGCAGATTCTTGCAGCAGCTTGCTATTTACCGCATCCATCTTCGTTGTGATCCCTTCTTTTTTGAGGATATTGCCCACACGTTTGTTGACAGCAGCCAGTGCAGCAGATTCTGGCAGGGCAGCGAAGACGCGCACGGCAACAAGACGCTTTGGGATGTCACCGAGGCGCTGCGGGCGCAAGCCGACGACGGCATCGACCTCTTGCGCCGAGTAGCCCTGTTCGCGCAAGTTGTGAGCGAGGCGTTCAAACATGAAATTGGCCACTTGCTCGGCAACATCCTCGCCGAAGCCGCGGACGCCGCAAGCGACAAATAACAATTGATCAAGATGCAGCGGCAAATCACGCTCCATCAAGATACGAATCACGCCGAGAGCGTGACGACGTAGTGCAAACGGATCTTTATCACCCGTAGGTACCTGTCCAATGCCGAACATGCCGGCCAAGGTTTCCAGTTTATCGGCCAGTGCGATGCAGATGCCAACCATGTTGCGCGGCAGCTCGTCGCCGGCAAAACGCGGCTTGTAGTGATCTTCGATTGCAAAGGCGATGTCGTCGCTCAGTCCGTCGTGCTGCGCGTAATAACGTCCCATTATGCCTTGAAGTTCCGGGAATTCGCCCACCATGTCGGTGAGCAGGTCGGCCTTGGCCAACTTTGCGGCCAGGCCGGCTTGTGCTTCTAGTTCCTTGCTGCCAATGGAAGCCGCAATAGATACAGCGATCATTTCGACCTTTTTGCTACGTTCGCCTTGTGTGCCAAGCTTGTTGTGATAGACCACTTTATCCAAGCCGGCGACGCGGCCTACTAGCGATTTTTTGCGATCCTGGTCGAAGAAGAACTTGGCATCGGCCAGACGCGGTCTTACCACACGCTCATTGCCGCCTATTACCAGACTCGGATCAGCCGGACGGATGTTGGACACGATCAAGAATTTGTTGGTGAGCTTGCCGTTTGCGTCCAGCAGCGGAAAATATTTCTGGTTGGCTTTCATGGTCAGAATCAGGCATTCCTGCGGCACTTCCAGAAACTCCCTCTCGAATTTCCCGACCAGCACATTGGGTCGCTCGACCAGCGCGGTCACTTCATCCAACAAATCATCGTCTCCTACCGGGGTCAGTTTTTCCGAGGCAGCGACAGCGGTGATTTGCTTCAAAATCTCGTCCCGGCGTTTTTCAAAACTCGGGATAACCGCTCCCTCCCTTTCCAATTGTGACTCATAACTATCGGCCTCCTTCAATCTCACCTTCGCAGCCTTGGCCTCGAAACGGTGACCTTCAGTTTCGCGTCTCGCATTCAGCCCAAGCACGCTGGTAGGCACGATGTCCGCGCCATGCAGTACAACCAGACCATGCGCGGGGCGCACAAAATTTACAGTATTCCAGCCATCGGAAAGTTGATAGGTCATCAACTTGGGTATTGGGAGACTTTGAAGTACTTCAAGAAGTGAAAACGAAAGGTGCAATTGGAGGGTTTCGCCAATTTTTTTTTGATTAAGATAAATATAATCCTTTCCACCCTCTGAAACCGTATCAAGAGAATCACCAAGAGCATTCTGTAAATTGCCTTCCTTTTCCAGGCGTTTCTTCAATGCCGCCGTCGGTTTGCCCGCGGAGTCATATCCAACTGATGCGGGCATGAGCTTTATGCGTTCCTGTTTTGTTGGTGCCTTATCGCGAACGCTTGTGACAAGGGCAGCCAAGCGGCGCGGAGAAGCATAGGCGTTAACCGCATAATTGGATTCAAGCATATTGTCGCGTTCCAGATTTTTCACAAGCCCCTGAGCAAAACTCTCGCCGAGCTTCTTCAATGACTTCGGCGGCAGTTCCTCGACCAGCAATTCAACGAGCAGATTCTTGTTGGTTGTCATTGGGTAGCTTCCTGATCCATCTGCGCGATCGCTTCGTCAGCCCAGTCACGTTTTGCCATTGGGAACGGTGGGTCAAGGCGCCGGCGACTCTCCTTATAACTCTTGGCCACACTTCTTGCGAGATTGCGGATGCGCCCGATGTAGGCAGCGCGTTCGGTCACGGAAATCGCGCCTCTCGCATCCAACAAATTGAAGGTATGCGCGGCCTTCAGTATTTGTTCATAGGCGGGCAAGGCCAGTTGCTGTTCCATCAGATGTTTGGCCTGTTTCTCATAGGATGAAAAAGCGCCGAGCAAGAATTCCACGTCGCTGTGCTCGAAATTGTAGGCGGATTGTTCCACCTCGTTCTGGTGATATACGTCGCGGTAGGTGACGCCGTTGGTCCAGCTCAGGTCGAACACGTTTTCCACGCCCTGCAGATACATCGCCAAGCGCTCCAGGCCGTAGGTGATCTCGCCGGTGATCGGTTTGCAGTCGATGCCGCCGACCTGCTGGAAATAGGTGAACTGGGTGATTTCCATGCCGTTCAACCAGACTTCCCAACCCAAGCCCCATGCTCCCAGCGTCGGATTCTCCCAATCGTCCTCGACAAACCTTACATCATTCTTCTTCAGGTCAAAGCCAAGTTCAATTAACGAACCGAGATACAGGTCCAGGATATCAGTAGGAGCCGGTTTTAACACCACCTGAAACTGATAGTAGTGCTGCAAACGATTCGGATTTTCCCCGTAGCGGCCATCCTTGGGTCGGCGCGAAGGTTGCACATAAGCCGCCTTCCACGGTTCCGGGCCCAGCGCGCGCAAGAAAGTCGCGGTATGCGAGGTGCCCGCGCCGACTTCCATATCGTAGGGCTGCAGCAACGCACAGCCCTGCTTGTCCCAGTAGTTCTGCAGCTTAAGGATGATTTGTTGAAAGGTAAGCATCCGGCGATCCAGGCGATTGCAAAAGTGCGCATTTTACTGGTTTTCGGGTGCCGCCGTCAGCACCACATCTTCGTTGCTGCGAAATCGACGAATTATTTTCTGTAGTAATCAATTGCAGTCTCTTGTATATTCCACCTCTCGGCCGCCTAGAATTATCAGTTTGTATAAATGCAGCTGAGCACTAATAAAAAATCATAAGTTCATTCAGGAGATTTAGCCATGAAATTATTCAGTGTAATGTTGTTTGCTCTGGTTCTTGGGATCAGTAATTTTGCCCATGCAGAAGGTGAAATCATCATCAAGTTCAGCCATGTGGTCGCACCGGACACCCCCAAAGGTCGTGCCGCAGAAAAATTCAAACAACTTGCCGAACAAATGACCAAGGGCAAGGTCAAGGTCGAGATTTACCCCAACAGCCAGTTATATAAAGACCGCGAAGAGATTGAGGCACTTCAGAGCGGAGCGGTACAGATGCTGGCGCCATCAATGGCCAAGTTCGGTCCCATGGGCGCGCGTGAATTCGAATTATTCGATTTGCCTTTCCTGTTCCCCGACCAAGAAGTCTTGCACCGCGTGATGGATGGAGAGGTTGGCAAGAAACTGTTCGCCAAGCTGGATACTAAAGGCGTGACCGGCCTGGCTTTTTGGGACAACGGCTTCAAGCAGATGAGCTCTAACAGGCCGATGCATCACGTATCGGACTTTTCCGGTTTGAAGATGCGCATCCAGTCTTCCAAAGTGCTTGCCGCACAGATGAAGGCGCTGGGCGCAAATCCTCAGGTGATGGCATTCAGTGAGGTGTATACCGCATTGCAACAAGGAGTGGTAGATGGCACCGAAAATCCGGTATCTAATTTCTATACCCAGAAGATGAACGAAGTGCAAAAGCACATGACGATGTCTAACCACGGCTATCTCGGCTACGCAGTCATCGTGAACAAGGCATTCTGGGACGGATTGCCAGCCGACGTGCGCAGCGAATTGACCCAGGCGATGAAGGAAGCCACTGAATATGAGCGTGGCATTGCACAAAGCGACAATGATGATGCGCTGGCCAAAGTGATCGCGGCCAAAACCACCACCGTCTATGAATTGACCCCGGCCGAACGCGAGGAGTGGAAAAAGGCCTTGATCCCGGTACACAAGGAATTTGAAGATGTGATTGGTGCGGACCTGATCCAGAGCGTCTACAAGACGGCCGCAGAAGTCGCCAAGGAACAGGCTGCCAAGAAAAAGTAACCGGGTCGCGTCACCACATAAATCAGCGGCGTTATCCGGGGTCCGTTGGTAGCGTTGCTGTAATTTTCGAAAGCAGCGCAGGGGGCGTCAATGATCAATCGCTTGCTGAATCACTTCGAAGAATTCCTGATCGCCAGCTTCATGGCTGTGGCGACACTCGTTACATTCACTGCGGTAGCGATGCGCTACATCAACGGTTCAGGCATCGATTGGGCGCAGGAACTCACCATCTACCTGTTCATCTGGATGGCGAAATTCGGCGCCGCGTATGGCGTGCGCACCGGCATCCACATCGGCGTTGATTTTCTGGTCAACTGGGTGCGCCCCTCGATACGCCGCATGATGGTAATTGTTGCGCTATCACTCGGCATGATCTTCACCGGTTCCATCGCGTTTTTCGGCGCGCGCTGGGTGATATTCATATACGGCACAGGGCAAGTGTCGCCGGACCTGGAGATGCCGATGTGGATCATTTATCTCGCCATACCGCTCGGTTCCGGACTGATGTGCTACCGCTTTCTGCAAGTACTGCTGCACTTTTCCAGATCAGGTACGCTACCCGCTCACAGCTTCGGCGACGAAGAAGCGCATGAGGTGGCAGCATGACCGCCATCATCATCCTGAGCATCCTGCTCGTATTGCTGCTAACCAGCACCCCGATCTCCATTGCGCTCGGCACCACGGTTCTAATCTACATGCTAGGGTTCTCGTCATTTTCTTTCGAAACCATCAATATCATTTCGCAGCGCCTGTTCACCGGACTGGAAAGTTTTTCAATCATGGCCGTACCGTTCTTCGTGCTCTCCGGGCAGTTCCTGATCGACGGCAAGATATCCTCGCGCATCGTGCGCTTCGCCTACAACTTGGTCGGCTGGATGCCCGGCGGCATGGCGATGGCGGCGGTGCTGGCATGCGCCTTCTTCGCCACGATCTCGGGTTCCAGTCCTGCGACCGTGATGGCGATTGGATCGGTGATGCTGCCCGCGATGGTCAAGGCCGGTTATCCGAAGCGTTTCAGCGTGGGCGTGATTACTTCGTCAGGTTCGTTGGGCATCCTGATCCCGCCGTCCATCGTGATGATTATCTATGCTGTTGCCACGTCCGAGAGCGCCGGCAAGATGTTCATCGCCGGCATTGTGCCGGGCATCCTGCTCGCCGCCATCATGATGAGCTTGGTGTACATCCAGGCGAAACGCAAAAACTTCCCCACCCTGCCGAAGCCCACCGGCAAAGATTTCTGGCTTTCGTTCCGCGATGCCTGGGGAGGTATCTTTCTGGTGGTAATCGTGATAGGCGGTATCTACGGCGGCATATTCACGCCCACTGAAGCGGCTGCCGTGGCGGCGGTGTATGCCTTCATCGCGGCGAAATTCTTCTATGGTGATCTGAAATGGAGGCAAGTTCCTAAGACATTGCTGAGCGCCGCCAACACCAGCGCGATGCTGCTGTATATCATCACCAATGCGATCCTTTTCTCGTTTCTGATGACCTCAGAGCAGATACCTCAAGGCATGTCGCAATGGGTAGTCGCTCAACACTTGCAACCGTGGATGTTTTTGCTGATGGTCAATTTGGCATTGATCGCCGCCGGACAATTCATGGAGCCAACTTCCATCGTGCTGATCCTCGCGCCGCTTTTCTTGCCGATCGCAAGGACCATGGGCATCGATCCGATCCACCTGGGAATCATCATGGTGGTGAACATGGAGATCGGAATGATCCATCCACCCGTCGGGTTGAACCTGTTCGTTTCCAGCCACTTGGCGAAAATGGGCTTGACAGAAGTCTCGATCGCGACGCTGCCCTGGGTCGGCGTAATGCTGATCTACCTTGGGCTGATCACCTACGTCCCGATCATTTCCACCTGGTTGCCGCATCTGCTCTATAAATAGGTTGGGGGGCTCCTTCGCCCTCTGTGATTTAGGGGTTGGAAGACTTTTGGCCACCGAGGCCACTAACGGGAAAATTGTATTGGTGAGAAGAAAGCAGCTATCTTATCGACGATTCAATCAATGCGAGTTTCTTTGTGCGCGTCAGATGTTTAATGTCCATTTCGCGTTTCAAAGCGGAAGACTTGTTGGAACAGGATTCCACATATACCAATTCGACCGGCCCGCGCGCCCGCGTATATTTGGCGTTTCCGGCATGGTGCGCTTCGAGACGTTTTCCCAAGTTGTTGGTAATACCCGTATAGAGCGTCCCATCCGAGCAGCATAATATGTAGCAGAGCCAGTTCCCGACGGGTGGGAAACCCGGAGAAGACATATTCACGCTCCGTGGAGTCGAGGAATTCTTAGGCCGCAATTAATTACACAAGACGGTTATGAAGCGCGCAATTACACCTGGCATGATCGGTTGACCGCACTTTTTCTGCTAGCCGAGGTTGATTCCCCCAGCTACAGAGAGTATCAATATCAATGACAGCTGGTAGCACAATCAGATTTGGCCCAATTCCCGCTTGCCGGAAATCCGGTTGATGCAATACCGAGTAGAGCGCCCCGGTAATACGGTCCGTTGCTGTAACCGGCCGGGACAGATAACATGGTGCTGGGAACATAAGTGCCCTTCGGTACGTTATCGCCCGCGCATAAAGTGGTGTTCCCGTTGCAAGAGGTCGAGGCGGGGGATATTTCACCGCCGAGTGCGCCGGCCGGTCCGAAGCCGCCCGTAATCAAGTTCAGTTCGGGTCCCAAATCATTGAGGTTGACCAAAAATGCCTTGTTTTTCCAGCCATGCGCTGTTCCGGTATGGCACATGGTGCAGCGTAACTGACCATTTGCCGCCACTGGCCAAGTTGATATCGATGAATCCGGCAGGGTAGTTCCGCCCTGTGTGGTGTAAAACGCGTGTCTTTGATGAAGGTTATTGATAGGGACGCCGTACACATCATTGCCGCTTCCGCCGAAACCGCTCCGCAACGCGGGAGGAGATGGCGAACCGGAAGGGTCGGCGTATTGGCTGTATTCATGGCAACGGAAACACAGCGTGTCATTGGCTACCGTTGGAACAGAGTCCGTCTTCCATTCGCCTTTCAACAGGAAATTCTCGTTGCTCCCGTGCGGCCCCCACGAATTCCCGTTATCTCCACCGAATGGCACGACACCATCCATGAGGTTGGTTTGCGAACCGTGACAATCACTGCAATACATGGTCTGGGTTCCCACCGCATTGGTGACGATGGGGCTGCCCCCATCGCTATCGGAACCGTTCCACGGAGCGCGCCAAAGGTTGGGACTGATGTTGCCGCGCAATGCAACCGTTCGTCCGGTCGCATCCATCACCGGGTGCCAGGAACGGTGGTTATTGCTGGAATAAGCGGGGGAATACGCGCCGGAATCAGTAGTGCTGGCGGGAGCGCCCTGATGGTTTATCGGTGCCTGAAATTCCATGGCATCGTTGATGTAATTAAGCATGCCGTTGGTGTTTTGCAGAGTGCCACCGCTGTAGCCCAAAGCCGGCGGGCTATAGTCATAGGCGTAATTGGAATGGCACTTGAGGCAGATTTGGTATTCGCGGGTAACGTAGGTACTTGTAACCAGAGGGGATGCGGATGTACCGCCATCCCCGCGTTTTACCGCAAAGCTCGATGGTACGACTCCAAACTCGGCTGATGGATATATCGGCTCCACCCCGGTTATCCCGCGCAACGACCCGGATATGATGTTGTCGTGCGGTTGCGAATCTCCGGCGACGATTTGATGTTTGTGAGTTCCGGCCGCGTCCGGAGTGGCCGAATCCGCGTTGAACAGACGATTTTTGGTCGCGCGGTGCGGGTTGTGACAATCGGTACACTCTGTGTGGCGATTGGTGATAATTCCCCCGGCGCTGGCTTTGCCAAGTAAAGCTTCAGATTCCATGAAGTCCTTGCCGCACTGATCCACGGAGGTATTGCAGCGACCGGTCGTCCCGCTGGCCAGGTGACCGGTGCCGGCTGATGTGCTGTCATCGAAGTTGCCACCGATGTCGTGTGTCTCGGGCTGGTTGGCGATCGGCATGTGGATGGCCAGATCAAAATCGCTCTTGATGTCGGGGACATCGTTAGCCGGGGCAATTTGGCTAAGGACACTTATGCCGTTCGGGCTATGGCACTGGTAGCAAGTTTGTTCCAGTGCGGGGTTGCCGCCGCTCTTGGGGATGGCGAGGCTGTCAGTCCCTTCTCGCAACAACCTTCTGGATCCTTGCACGGTATGGGAGTCATGGCAGTTGAGGCAGGACGCCTGCCACACCGCCGTGGCATGGGGAAATTCCCGCCTATCGGCCTCGATGTCGAGGTACGTTTCATCCGCTACAGACTGATTGGAATGGGCGGAATTCGACCAGGTTGTGCCCGCCTTGTCATGACAGGCTATGCACATGATGTCGTTGGAAGCCATGAAGAGTCCGCCCGTTGGCGGTTGCAACTGCTGAAGGCGGTTTCCGCGCAGAAACTTGGGGGAAACACTGGTGGAGATGTGGGGGTCATGGCAGGTGATGCACTGCACCTGGTTACCTTCCAATGGAAAGGTTGGTTTTTTAACGCTGGCCGTGCGGTTGCCGACGACTGTAATGGGCCCATCCATGACCGGAGGCGCACGCAGTTCACCGTCGGTACCTCCGACACCGCCGAGGGTGGCGTCATAGTTGAAGGAAATCGGGTGATCGTTGGACAGGTCTATGCCCAGATTGCGCGTGTAGCCGGTTGTCGCTCCCGAACCTTCCGGCATGACGCCACCCGTGCCGGTGCCGGTCATGGCGATGGTGACGTTGGTTTTACCGTTAAGTACACCTACGGTCCCGACCGCCAGGGTGCCGTCATGGCAGGATAGGCACACCTTGGAACTGGCCCCCGGCGGGCCCGGTAGAGGGTTCGCATCCAGGGAAAGTGAATAGTAAGGTACATAAGTCGCGTCCGACAGAGCATGGTTCCATAACGGTGATCCGGCGCTCTGGTTGGCCCCGTGCGGTGTGTGGCAAAACACGCATACTTGCTTCTCGCTGGTTGCCTTGACGGAGCCAGTACCGCTTGCGGAAAGATTATGCTTGCTGTCGATGATGCTGGCAAAGGCATTGCAACCCGCCGCCAGCAACACGGCAAAGCTTAGGAAAATAACGGCTTGTGACAAAGAACAGCTTTGCCGTATATCGTTCAGCAAATGGTAGGGGCGGTTCATTGCTGCTGTGCTCCCAAAAATTGCAATACCGTGATTCTGCCGTTGTACATGTCGGCAATGTATATTTGATCCTGACTGTCGGCCCAAACCCCGGTCGGTTGATAGAACTCGCCTATCCCCTTCCCACTGCCGCCCAGTCCGAGTAAAACCTTGCCTTGGTTGTTGAAAACCAACAAGTTATCATAGAGAGATTCTATCACGTAAATATCGCCGACACTGTCCACGGCCACACCTTTGGGGCGCACCAGATCGCCTACATAAAGACCGAGCTTGCCGAATTTTTCTATCATTTTTCCTTCGGCATCGAATATCTGGATGCGCGAGTTCAGCGTATCCGTAACATAAAGTTTGTCTGCTGCAAAGGTCAGGAAAGTAGGGAAGTTGAATTCCCCATCACCTTCGCCACGCCGACCGATTACTTTCAGCAGTTTGCCATCGTCGTCGAACACCTTGATGTCATGGGCATGGGTATCGGCAACATAGACACGGCCTCGTGCCCCATCACGCGCAAGACCTGTGGGCCGCTTCAGAATATCCTGGCCGAACTCGCCCAAAGGTTTGCCCTTCTTGTCCAGACGGAAGACGCTATGAAGATCGGCATCTGCGACCAAAATCTCATCGTTTGCTCCCTGAGCGATGCCGATCGGAGCCTTGAATTGGGTGATCCCGTTTGCCATAGTCCAAACTTCCAGTTGCCCGGCGGGTTTGTCAAATACAAATACCGCGCCGCGGCCAATATCCGTGACATAGATTCGACCTTCTGCATCTACTGTTCCACTCTGCGGGCGTACCAGCACGACCGGTTCGGAATTGAGACCGGTCAAACCCACCAGCCAGTCGAATACCTTTGATGCGGTACCGGGGTTTGCCCAGTTATCCGGCCGGAAGTTTTCCTCCCCGGTCAACTCGCCCACATATCGGTAGCGGGGGATATCCGGAGGTTCAGGCCATACCTTCGGTACGTAACCTTGACCGGTGTCGGCAAGATTCATTACGAGATGATTGTCTGCGCAACCTGCCACGAACAAGGCTAGGCCGAGCAGTGCAAACAGAAGTGAATTGCAAAAATTTTTCATAATTTACCAAAGAATAATGGCGGGGATGCAATCAATATCATCTGCACTCGCGGGTTCAGGTTATGCGGCATATACAGTTGTCACTGGAGCAGATAATCTGCCATGCCATTTAATTACCCTTGGAAATTCGTTTGCTTTCGGCCTGTTTCGCAGATACGAGACTATACCCCTATCCATGGCCCATCAAACATGTGTTAATTGTATCCACATAATAATAACCTAGGAACGCTATAGATCCTTGACGTACAAAATGTGGGTCAAATGCAATATCGAGATTTCGGCTTAGATGCGATTCAAAACGATTGCATTGATGTTTCTCGGGGTCTATTGAATGAATCACAATTTACCGGGACCTCCTGTAGCATTTCCGCCGTGTGTTCCGCTGGCAAGTCCGGGGAGTCCGGAGTGGCACAAATTGCATTTCTCGGGTCCCCACGCGATCTTGTTGTTATGGCAGGCACCGCAGAATTTTCCATCCCTGATTTCTGCCATGGTTATATCACTGCCACCCGAGCGCATCTTGAATCCGATTTCAGCGTGGCATACGTTGCACGTGTAGCGGATACGATGAAACCAGTGTGGGAAG
This sequence comes from Gallionella sp., assembly GCA_035498295.1. Classification (GTDB taxonomy): domain Bacteria; phylum Pseudomonadota; class Gammaproteobacteria; order Burkholderiales; family Gallionellaceae; genus Gallionella. Next base: position 31,136 of record DATKAK010000129.1, read on the forward strand.
ATCACTGGGCGCATACCGGCTTTTTCCGCTCGCTTGTTGATTATCACATCTCCGTATTCGGCACTCGCGGGTGGTGAAACAAGAAGAATAAGCAAGGCCGGAAACAACATTCCATCGAGCAGGCGGCAGGAAAATGATGACTGGTATCCGATATTTCGTAACATTCAATTGGCCTTTGCAGGTCTTGTAGAAGGTGTGCGCGGCACGTTATGGCACCGCTTGCATTCGGTCAGAGGAAAAGCCACCGCCCCGTGGCAGCGACCGCAATACTCGCCGTTCAGAATATCAAACATGCCGAATTTGGTGGCATGAGCCTTGTATTTGAATATTTCTTCGTGACAGTTGCTGCATGCCAGCCATTCAGTATGTTGCCGGTGCGGGAATTCCACGGGGTCCATTTCGCCGGTATTGGGGAACAATATGTTCAAGTCCAGTACCTCGGGCTGGGTGCCCGAATGGAGGCTGATGCGCGGCTTGATAAAGCCATTCTCGATCGCGTGGACCCAGTTGACTTGATCGCCGCTGCCATCGCGCGGCAACAAGGACAGCGCTTTTGCAGGATTTTGCAGTAGATGCAGCGCCAAATCCTGGGGATCATGCAGATCGTCTTGCGTAAGGGGAAGCCAAGATGATTCATCGTTGGAAGCCGGTTCGGCACCGAAACTGACCTTAACAACGCAAAGCAGCAAACATGCCGCGATAAATTGTTCAGCAATACATCGTTTCATACATATTCGATTCAAATATTATGAATTGCCAAAATATTTGATCGATGGCCATCCAAGATCAATTTCAGGCATTTCACTTTGTCGGATGAGACAGATCAAACAGGCAGGGAGCGCCCTGCTTTGTCATATTTTGTCTATTCAGGTTGGGTTAGGGCATGTAGTAGCATTTGTTCAATTCGCCAGATACTCAGGATATGATATGGCGGTTGCCGGCGTGCAAATTATTGGAACACCGTTCTGCTTTAGAATTGACGATTAACGTTGAAATACAACGTGCTTTCTATGTCATTGTTAACCACTGCAATATGCGAATAGAGCTTGATTCTCAATCGACCGATAGTATATTCCAATCTGTTGTCCCATGACGTCCTTGCCGTGCTGGTTGTCGATAACATTAGCGGATTTGAATTCTGGGCTGACACGATATCAGCTGCAGTAATTTGCAGATTCGAGTCGAAAGTCATGTTCCTGACTGAAAACAAGCGTTGGTTGCCATAGTGCAGGTTGGCGCTGGGAGAGGTCCTAAATTCACTTGAACCATATCGGGAGCCCCCTCGCGTTGTCTGTACGGTCAAATTGCCGTCCATCGCTTGGTTATGCAACAAATTGATATGTCGTGAAGCCTGCAAGTTGATCATTTGGGAAAAATACTCGAACCCGGTTAGATCACGCGAGTCGGTTGCACGCAGGGTAAATATCGTATTTGCTCTGCCCTCCGAACGGTTCCACGACGTCGAGGCAGAACTGGAAAGATGCGTATGAGGGGTATATCTCGAGCTCAGCACCTCGGTTAATCTCTGATTCAGGTTTGTCGTCATGAAGCCGCCGTCAAGACTGGTGCGTTTGTCCAATGCATGGCCGAGATTGAGCCCCAAACTCTGCGCACTGGTGGTGCGGGTTTGAGTTGCGCCGCCTGAAGGGTTGGTAAGGTTGCTGTTCGTGGTGACGGTCGCATTTGAAATATTGGCGCTCGCATATCGGGAGTAATGGAAACCGCCTAGATTGATCGCTTGATCCTCTCCGAAACCTTTCGACGCGTCCAGCGCTGCAATGGTGGATACAGTTTGAATGCCGAAATTGTCGTCGTAGACATTGACGCTTCCGTAGGCGCGGAGCAGTGTCGACCAAGCATAGTTGGCGCCAAGATTGAAATTCGAATAATCGTTGCGAGTGGAGGTGGCCAGATTGTTGTAATCGGATCTGAGCAATCGCACGCTGCTGGTCATTGTCAGGCCGCGTCGAAGGGGTCGCCAGGATGCGAAGCTGGTCAGTTGGCCGGAGTTATAAACCGAATGTATCTGCGGGTTTGATCCTGGTTGCAAAGTGTAGTCCGACTTTGCCTGATTGACCATGGTGGCAATCGAAAAGGCTGACTGCGGAAAATACAGATGGTTAAGCGTCAATAGATCCGTAAGGAGATGGTCGCCTATCAGCGGGTGACTGTTGTCGTTGAAGGTACCGGTCAAATGGAATGATTGGTTGCTGAGATTGTGGGGTTGGTATGTCAGGTTCAAACCAAGCGTATTTGTGACCTCTTCTGTTCCGACGCTTGCCCGCCCGCCATTGTTGTGGCCATATTGTACAATGCTGTCAATATTGCGACTCAGAGAACGATATTCCTGCGTTAAGTCATATCCCTTATTGATATAGTCGCCGTTGATACCGCTAGTGGTGCCACTTGTATGGTCCTCACTCTTATAGGCATGCGCCCTGAACGGGAATCGGCTGTATTTCAATAAGTCCAGCGCAGCCTCGCCGGTGAGTCTCACATTTCCGGAATTGGAAGTGGAAGGTGGCGGACCGTAACTGGTGCTATCCGCTGTAGCATCGAATAGCACACCGCCAGATATCTGGGCGAACCAAGGCTGCCAGAAAAAGGATCGAGCGTGGAAATCGCCAAGTACTCTCACGCCTAACAGCTGCGATGCGATGCGGTTCTTGCCATAAGTGTTATCCAAGTATGTGTAGTAGAGATTGCCTCCGACATTGGAAGAAAACCTGATAGGCGCCAGTTTGAGATGCCGCTCTTCATCTGGGAATGCCGGTTGTGACCATACAATAATCAGCCAAGCCGCCATCACAAGGACACTGGAAAACCGGCCAGCGCCTTCTGCTCCTTTATTTGCCCGTTGTGATGTAAGCATTTCTCAATTTGCGTCAATATCGCGAAAGCACAAGAGTATTTGTTTGAAACTCCATTAGTTTGAAGGATATATGCAAGTTTCGTGCAACAGATTGCATCAGTTTTTGCCCTATCGGTTGTCGCAATTCTTAAGTGTTGAGCGGATTGACTGTGGCAGTCAAAAACTGCATGTTCCCCTATGATTTTAAAAGCCAATATTCTTTTCCCCAGTATAGCAAAGCTGGGCTATCAACAGGCAACTTAGTGCGGCATGAATTTGGCGCAACGGATAGTAATCATTTGGGTTATCGATCACATCGCTCCTGGCCCTCAAAGCGTTTGACGATATCAACCCCCAAGTACTTGTAGTTATTTGCTTTTACTGGATTGCAGCTTGTTTTGGCGATTATTCTGCAATTATGTCAGAGCTGGTGAAACTCGATTTCGCGGTAGGTTGCGCGCCTACGGCATTATCCAACGTTGAATGAACCTGGATTCGTTGCGGCCATGATCTTGTCTGGGGAAAGTACAGTCAGGGTTGAATGGCAGCCCTGACTGGAAGTTTCATTTTTTTTCGGGCAAAGCTTCACCGACGTTTTTATCGGGCTTTTCAGAAGCGGAGGCAAGAGGCAAGAACCGCGACTCATCAATGTGAATGGAGGTCTGTTTCCTGAGTTTCGCTTTGAGATCGTTCCACGCACGATCGCTTTCTTCATTTAGCCACAACTCTTTAGCGCGGTGTTTGGAGGCTTCAAAATCGAGTGGAGGTGGCTGTATTCGGTCAATCAGGCGAAAAATCGCCACACCTTCCATCAGTCTGACAGGGTCTGAGGTTTCGCCCGGCTGGAGTTTGCTTATGGTTTGCTCGGGAAGTCCGGGTAGCATACCGGTATGCAAATAGCCCATGTCCCCTCCATCTTCAGCAGTAATGTCCCCGGAGTATTCGTGCGCCATCTTCGCAAAATCCTCGCCGCCGCGTAGCCGCTTGACCAAACCATCACCTTCTTCCATGGCCTTGCGCCATTCCTCATCGGTAGAGGAGGGATCCACCCTGATCAGGATAATTGAGACCTTGTTCTGCGGAGGCGACGTGAACTTGTCCGGATGCGCATCGAAATAATCACGCAGCTGTTTCGTCGTGGGAGGAGGCACATTGCGCACAAGCGTTTCCAGTTGGTATCGCAGGTTGTCATCCTGCAGCTGCTGGGTAATTTTAGGCAACACCCGTTTGCGGGCCTCCGGCCATTTTGGATCGTTGGCATAGCGCTGATCATACTTCTGCAACTCCTCCTTGACGGCTGCATTGTCGGGTTTCAATTTTCGTCGCTTGGCTTCCTGCAACAGTAGCAGATTGTCGACCATTGTATTCCCGACTTCACGCTGAAATGCGGCAAGTACATCGTTGCTCGGTCTTCCATGAAAGAACCGGTTTTTTGCCTTGTGGTTCAATTCAATGCGGTATTCGCGCCAGGTGATCACGTCTTTCCCTACTGTAGCGAAAACCGGAGCGGTATTTGGGGCCTGAGCCGCTTTGGCATCATTGCCTTTGGCGGTTGGATTGGCGGCAAAGGCATCCATACAAAGCGGTGTCGCCCCGACGAACAGCGCCAAGGATAAATAGATATTTTGGATGGTGCGGTTTCTTTCAGCTTTCACTATGTACGCCTCTCTAATTTAATGATTCCGTTAGTTCTAAGGTGGCAAGTTGAAATAAGCCGTTTGAAGGCTGTCGTGTCAGGACATGATGCATTTTCAACCGGGGGAACATTTCACAATTTATTCTGAGCATAGTGTGTACTGTTATCTCTGTCAAATGCCCTCGCGCGGTATCGATTCGATTTCAATATTGGTCAAATCAAGGAGAATCAATATAATTCCGACAAAAAAAGAGCCGGACGTTGCACCGTCCGGCTCACCCATTGCTGGGTAATGCTGCCTGCTTCCTATATTACTTGGCGTGGCAAGTCAGACAAACTTGACTGCCGGTGTTGCCGCCCGGTAGACGCAGGAAGGTTACGTTGGAGCTATGAGGATCGTGGCAGGTGCCGCATTCCACCATCGGCTCGGCGCCTGGCGAGTTTGCGCCATCGGTACGAGTATAAAGCGGGAAGTCGGTAGCCTGATAGCCTGGTGTACCGGTATCCACATAGAACATTTGGCTCTTGGTGTTGAAGTTAACCGAGCCGGTTGCGATACCCGTTGGAACCACGGCTGGCGGGTTTGTGCTGGTGGTAGGCGCATGATTAGCAGCTGTAGCACCATAACCGCCAGAGCCGGCAGCTTGGAACGAAGCAAAGTCAGGATCGTTGGTAGCTGTTCCGACTCCAGTGCCAGCCCCGACTGCTATTGTGTAGCCGCCGCCGCCGTATTGCATGCTGATCGGGTGGTCGTTCCGCAAATCGGTACCCAAGTAGATCAGGTCGCCGCTCAATGTACCGTTATCGCTTGCTGCCAACGCGCTCAGATAGGCAGTGGATGCTTCTGTACCATCCAGCCAGGTCGCTGTACCGGCGTCCGTGGTCACAGTGTTGCTGTTCGGTCCGGAACCGGGTCCGTTGATGACTGCGTTACGAGCCTGGGTGCCGTCATGGCAGGAAAGGCAGGCGATCGAAACGCCGCCGACAGGAGCTTCTTCAGCATCAAAGGTGATGCGGCCGAGGCTGCTGAAACGGGTATAAACGCCAGTGCTTGATACGGAACGGTTCCAGATCGGGGCGTTGACGGCTTGATTGCCACCGTGGGGTGTATGGCAGAATATGCAGATTTCGGTTGTGCCATTGGCCCCGGTCATGTGAGAGCCTTCTCCCGTCACGCTCAAATTGTGCACAGTGTTGGAAACACTGGCTATAGCTGCGCTGCTTGCTGCCATCAGCGCCAAACTACCTGCTACTTTGGCGATTGAAGTGAATGATGTTTTCATTTAGTGAGTCCTTATTAAAGTTTAGGAAAATGAACTTAGAGCTTCATTTCTTAATTTATCTGCACTATCGCTCATACATGATATTGCGAGCTTAATCGAGCACATAGTGTGCCAATATATTATGTAATTGATTATTATTGACATATTTTATCATTGCGGTAGAGGTATCCCATAAATAGGAAGAATATCCTTGGAATATTCTTAAGAATGGGAGAAGACGGTGGGCGCTGCTTGTTCATTTTATTGATCGAACCTGGGGTAAGTCTGGCAGGGTGAATTTGGCGGCATGACCGAAGTGCTTATACAAGAACAACTGGATGATATTTGTAACTAGAGTACCTCTCATCAGGAGAGGCAAGGGTTACTTGTTGTGGCAGGTCAGACAAACCTGGCTGCGGGCATTGCCGCCGGGCAGGCGCAGAAACGTCGGGTTGGTGCTATGGGGATCATGGCACGTGGCGCATTCGACATAGGGTTGGTTCTGCGTGGATTCGCTGGGTATGGAATCGATCTTGTCGGTGCGCGTGAACAGATATAGATCAGTTTTCTGTCGGCCAGTTTTGGAATTTGCGGTCTCTACCCACCATACCGTGCCATTGCCGGTGCCGCTGTAGGTACTTTTATTGAATCCCCCCTTGCCGACGTCGGGGTTGTCGAAGTAACCCTGCTTGCTGAAATCGCCCACATCCTCGCGGGCATAGATGTCGTTCATTCTGAAAAGTCCGCGCCTGTTCCAGAACATGAATCTATTGCCCGCAATCGAGGTATAGCGATTGAAGATCTCCAACTGGGTATAGGCTGCGATCGGATCCAGAGGCACATCCGGCGCGTTCTGGTTCTGTTTGCCCCCGGCGTACGGCATACCGACAGGATGGTGGTTTTTCAGATCGTTGCCGATATAGACAACCTCATCGCTTGGCACATCCAGTTTGTTGTCCGGCGTATTAATCACGATATTCGGTGCCTGCGTGCCATCATGGCAGGAAAGACAAGCCATGGATATCGAGCCGGACGCTTCATCTGTAGCCCCACCCATTGTTGAAAATGCCCGGTAGGGGCTCAGGGGTGAAACGCTCCGGTTCCACTGCGGGACTGCAACACTGGATTCCGATCCTTGAGGGGTATGGCAGAAGGCGCAGATCTCCCCGGTATTGGAGCCAGTGGGGGTGAGGTTGTGCTTGCCGAACATGGTGGCGTCACCCATGACAGTATCATTCGAATCCTCGGTCGCGGGAATATGGGCTGCATCGTGGGTGGGGCCGGTGCAAAAGTCGCAGAGAAAATAATTGGGCTCGTCGTCCCGATTAAGGGCGGCTTTTATTCCGGGCGAAGGAGTAGGGATCGTTTCAAGTTGGCTGAATATGTCTTTCGGCAAAGCGCTTGGAGGGATCGCTGTCGGCACCGTATTGGGAGACGCGGCCAAACCCGCCTGCCCAGCTGTGAAAACGGCTATGCCAGCTTTATTGGCCATGCTAACGTTGCCTGATATGACCTGGATGTAGAGAGTATCGTTTATAGTGGCCACCAAGAGTTCTGTGCTGTGAATGTCGATGGTTGCGTTAGGTGTTGAAAGCCGGAATGCTTTTTGACCGTCCCGGCTGACTGCCCCGGTTATGAAACGCATCCCGCCTGTGAAGTTGGAAATAACGATATTGTTCTTTTCGTCGCCATTGCTATTAACATAGTAAGCATGCTCTTTGATACGGAATGCGGTATCTGCCTGCAAGGCCGCTATCTGGCCTTCGCTGAATTTGAGAACTACTGCACTCTTGTCACCGGTTTGTACGGTTGCATCGGAAGAAAATGCGTCGTTCTGTTGCGCAGCATGGCAGGGCTCCTTACCCGAGGCTATGCAGACATTTCCCACAGCACTGAAAACATAGCCGCTCGCAGCCCATACTGTTGTTGTATAAAGCCAGCCCAGGGCAAATAACGCACGAAACAGCCGTGACATCAAAATTCTTACCGGTATCAAATGATACTTCATGTAGGTACATGATTTCATTATAATATGGTTATAAGAATTTTATTATATTGGTTTCCAAGGGAGGTTCTTCAACCGCTAAATGACGCACGAAATGTGCCAATATTGTGGTCAATATAACAATTCATGCGCTTTCCTGTAAACAATTTTCCAATAATGGAAATCCGTCCTCCGATGTCTGAAAATTCCCCCTAAAATTTATAAGTTAATGGGAAATTTGGCCGGCATATGCCAGCTACAGATTTTGTTGAGGATTTCCCGATTCCGCACAAAATACCCTGGGTTCGGTAATTCAAAGTACGGATTCCAGATCGAACTGGAAAAGTATGTTGTTTTACTTCGTCGCAAAGGCTCATGAATCACATCTTGGCTAAAATGAAATGTTAAATGTGACTAAACGCAGATATCTGAAGCATAAAGAGCTCGGGTCGCAATAGGTTTAGAGATTCCTCGTGTACTTTTTACCTTCCCGGGAAACCCCCGTTGCACATTCCCTATTCAGCCGTTTTTGGCGCAGCGAAAATCCTACTCTGCGGAGCCAATTGGTGGCATGGCCGCCAACTGAAAAAACAGGCTATTTGCTTGGATCGATTTCTTCATCCTTCCCGGGCTCGGCAGGCGCTTCAACCTTGGCGGGTTTAGCGGGCGCTACCTTGTCGGTCGCAGGGGACCCTTCACCTTCGGTCTTCTGATATTTGTCTATCGCGTTCTTACCGATATATCCGTCTTCTTCCGCAAGGGCGGCCGGGCGGAATATATCCACTTTGCGGAAATATTGGTCCACCACGTAAACACGACCATCATCATCCACTGCGATGCTGGAAGGGAGGGAGAACTTGGCGGGCCCGTCTGTATTTGAGCGGTTGCCGATGGCCAGAAGCAGTTCCCCCTTGGAATTGAAAATCTGGAAATTTCCGAATGCAGCATCCACTACATAGACATTTCCGTCCTTGTCGACCGCGGCTTCCTTGGGGCGAGAGAATTGACCCATTTGACGGCCAATGGAACCGAATGTGCTGATGAACTTTCCGTCAGCACTGAATTTCTCGACTCGGAAGTTGCCGCCGTCAACGACATATACCGAACCATCGGGAGCGATTGTCGCATCGCGTGGCAGGTTGAATTCCCCATCCCCGATACCGCGTTTACCGATGTCAAATAGATGGGCGCCGCTCTTTGCATCGTACACTAGCACCTTGTGTTGATCGGAACTGCTCCCGCCGATATCCACTGCATAGATGCGGGTTCCCTCAGGATTTACTGCAATTCCTGCCGGTTTGACGAAATCGTCCGGATTCCCGATATAGCGCAGGAATTTGCCGTCCCGGTTGTAAACCAGAATTTGTTTTAACTTTCCGTCAAATACATAAAGATTGCCCTGCTTGTCCACATCAATGCCCAGCGGCAATTCTAGCTTTCCATTACCTTGCTCATCTTCATCTTCGCCAATTTGAAAGAATTTTCGCTCAGGAAAGTCGAATACTTTTACATCACGATGTACCGTATCACCCACGAACAATCGACCGTGATTCACTGCGACACTGTACGGCTTGGTAATGCCTATCCCGAATACACGCTCCCCGGTCAGGGCGCGCCGGAGTGCGTCGGTATCAGTATCCGGCTTGACATCCGAACTGCTGTGTACTGAGCGTTCGAAGTAAAAACGCGGTTCGTCAGGCGGAGGAGGAAAAGTTAGATTGTCGGGAACCTTTTTTCCGGCGACTTTCCCAGGTCCGGACATCGTGCAGCCGACCAATGCTATAACGGCGGCGAAAAAATATACCAAGGGTCGTTTTGTCATTTTCATACCTAATCAATTTAGAAATCAAGGCAAAGTTTGAGAATACACGCAAAATTGAAATTCATGCAAGCTGCAACTTACGCTGTAATAAGGGATGACCCGTGCATTTGCTATCGGGTTGCGGCCCATGATACCATTTTTCATTCGGCGGAAATCTGCCCTGCAATTAATTATCAACTGTTTCTCCATTAAAAATAAAAAATCCAGAATTCATACGAGGTCTCAAATTCATGATTTATTTCAATCAAAGTATGACTGAAGAAAGCAAGATTGCTGGAAGTCGCCATTCACTGTGGTTGCTGATATTCCTGCTGATTGGAGGCATTGGCAATGCGATTGCTGGAGAACATCACCATTTTATTCCCGGCGAGACTCGTTCGGGTGAATATATATTTCACAATTACTGTTCTGTCTGTCATGGTGACAAGGGTGATGGTCAAAGCCGGGCGAAAGATGGCTTGGACCCACCCCCGAGGAATTACACCACCCCTGAATCTGCCATTGAGTTGACCCGTGACCGCATGATTCATTCGGTTACATATGGGCGTCCTGGCACTGCCATGATCGCATGGGGATCGGAGCTCAGCAGTGCGGAAATCGAGAATGTCGTGGACTATGTGCGCAAGACCTTCATGAAGCTTGGCAACAATTCACCCACGCACAAGGTTCCGGACAGCAAGCTGCTGGCAACCCGTGGGGGTGTCTTATATATGCAGAATTGCGCGATGTGCCACGGTGAAACGGGGACGCGGGATACAACGGGACGGATGCAGCCGCCGCCGAGAGATTTTACCTTGCCCGATGTGGCTGCCGAGTTGACCCGTGAACGTATGATTGCCTCCATCACCAATGGACGGCCAGGCACCGCAATGATGGCCTATGGTTCCCAGTTCAACAAGGGAGATATCGAAGCGATGGCTGATTTCATTCGCGAAGCATTCATGTCCGGTGCCAATCCGAAAAAATAAATCATGAAGAAGGCTGCGATCGCGATAGTGTTGGCTGTTTTCGTTGCGGCACTCGTGTTATTCATTTCCAAAAAGGAATCCACGAGAATTGTTGCCGAATCCGCGCCTCCAGTTTCGGTGATAGGCAAAGCGCATTCACAACCTGCAACCGCCATCGCAGACATGTCCTTGCCCATGCCGTTGGGGCTGACAGGCGACCCCGTAAAGGGCAGAGCATTCTTCATGGGGAACTGCTTCACTTGTCACGGGGTCAAGGGCGACGGAAACGGCCCTCGAGCTTATTTCATCACACCGCCACCGCGCGATTTCCTGCTTGAGACATCACGCCAAAGATTGAATCGCCCCGTCCTGTTCGAGGCGATTGCAAATGGCCGGCTCGGCACCAATATGCCCGCCTGGGGCAAGGTGTTGACCAGCCAGGATATCGCCGATGTCGCAGAGTTCGTGTTCGAGAACTTCATACATCCAGCCAAGGAAATCGATGCGTCTCGGGAAAATAGTCCATCCCAGGAGCGCAAAGGGAATACGTATTAAATGAAAAGGCTTGTTCTGCTGGCTGCGGCCATGGCCGCGCTGGGGGGATGTTCCAAGCAAGAAGCGTCTTCAAGCCAGAAGGATATTCCGACGCAGATGCAGCGAGCGGTTGCCGGCAATGGGGCGACGCTGGAAGATTTGGAACTGGGCAGGCGTATCTATAATTTTCGCTGTTATTACTGCCATGGGTATTCCGGGAATGCACATACGCTTGCCGCAACCTTTCTCGATCCCAAACCGGCGGATTTCACCGGCATCCCGCCCAATTCCCTAAGCCGGGAGCGCATGATTACCTCCATCGCCAATGGGCGTCCGGGCACCGCCATGATGAGTTTTTCCGGCGTGTTGAAGCCCAATGAAATCGGGGCAGTGACGGATTTTGTGCGGCAGGAATTCATGGTCGCGAAGGCCGAAAACACCCGCTATCACACCGAGGCAAACGGCTGGTTCAATATGGAACGCTATGCCGCTGCTTTTCCCTTCGCGTTGAGGAAGATCCCGCTTGATACTCCCTGGGACAAACTTACCCCGCAACAGGCAGACGGCAAGCGGTTGTTCATGACTTCCTGCGTGAGTTGCCATGATCGCGCCAGGGAGAACAACGTGGAATTGATCTGGGAATCGCGCCCCGTATCTTATCCGCGCAACCAGTTCTCTCCGGGAGACGACCAATCATCCGAGGCTGAAGGCAGCGCTTCTGGCGCAAAAAATGAAGCAAAGGTCGATGCGATGACCAGCGCAACGCCCTATCATTTGCATGACCACCCCCCCAAACTGGAGGGATTGACCGAAAGCGAGCAGCGCGGCGAGAAGCTGTTCCAGCAGAACTGCGCCTTCTGCCATGCGGCTGACGGCACCGCGCGCAACTGGATTGGCAGTTTCATGGAACCGCACCCGCGCAACCTGACCCAGTCCGCCGCGATGGACTCCATGACCAGGACGCGCTTAAGGACTGTGATACGCGATGGGTTGCCGGGCACTTCCATGTCGGCGTGGAAATCGGTATTGTCCGAGCAGCAAGTGCAGGACATCATCGCCTATGTGGCGCGCGCCTTCCATCCGCTTCCGCCCTGATCAATCATGTTGAGAATCTACAATACGCTGGCGCGTGACAAACAGGAGTTTGTGCCGATCACCCCGGGCAGGGTCGGCATGTATGTGTGCGGCATGACGGTTTACGACTATTGCCATCTCGGCCATGCGCGCGTGCTGGTAGTATTCGACATGGTGTACCGCTGGCTCAAGGCCTCCGGTTACGCCGTGAACTATGTGCGCAACATCACCGATATCGACGACAAAATCATCAAGCGCGCGGCGGAGAACGGTGAGTCTATCCACGCGCTCACTTCACATTTCATCGCAGCGATGCACGAAGACGCCGACGCGCTGGGCGTGCTGCGTCCCGACCACGAGCCGCGCGCCACGCAGTATGTAGCCGAGATGCTGGACATGATCGAACGTCTCGAGCAAAACGGTTTGGCCTACCGCGCTGCAGATGGCGACGTGAATTTTTCGGTGCGCAAGTTTCCCGGTTACGGCAGACTGTCCGGCAAATCGCTGGAAGATCTGCGCGCTGGGGAACGCGTCGATGTGACCGACACCAAACAAGACCCGCTCGATTTCGTGTTGTGGAAACACGCGAAAGATCAGGAAGCCGATGAAGTGAAGTGGGATTCGCCGTGGGGCAAGGGCCGCCCCGGCTGGCACATCGAATGTTCGGCGATGGGCACCAAGCTGCTCGGCGAGCATTTCGACATCCACGGCGGCGGTGCCGACCTGCAGTTCCCGCATCACGAGAACGAGATCGCGCAGAGCGAAGGCGCGCAGCTTGCCGACGGCAAACACGGGAAGTTCGTGAATTATTGGATGCACAACGGCTTCGTCAATGTCGACAAGGAAAAGATGTCCAAGAGCCTGGGCAACTTCTTTACGATCCGCGAGGTGCTGAAGAAATACGATGCCGAGGTGGTGCGCTTCTTCATCCTGCGTGCGCATTACCGCAGTCCGCTGAATTATTCCGATGCGCATCTGGATGATGCGAAACAATCACTGGATCGTTTATACACGGCTCTAAAGAATGTGCCAGTAGAGGATGCAATGGTCAATTGGAACGAAGACCATGCGCAACGCTTCAAGGCGGCGATGGATGACGATTTCAACACGCCGGAAGCGATGGCGGTGTTGTTCGATCTGGCGAGTGAGTTGAACTGCAACAAATCCGTTGAATCTGCGAAGCAACTTAAAGCGCTGGGCGGCGTGCTGGGTTTGCTGCAGGAAGACCCGGTAGAGCGCTCGCAACGCTCACGCAAGATTTTCGCGAAGATAACTACAACATTAGACGATGTTACGGGAAGTATAACGGCCGCAATAACTCATACTCCCGAGTCTATCGACCATCTGATAGCGAACCGCAATGCCGCCAAGCAATCCAAGAACTACGCCGAGGCCGACCGCATCCGCCAGGAATTGCTGGCTGCAGGTATTGTGCTGGAGGATACGCCGCAGGGTACGACCTGGCGGCGCGCTTAAGGCAATTTGCCAGCCGTCACCATGCGGTTCATCAGGATATTGGGCGAGACCCAGACCACCATGTCATCGAACGTCGGGTTGAGCGTGTGGCTAACATAGTTGTTGTCTGAGCTGCCGTCGGAGTTTTCCTGTTCGTCCGCATTGGCACCGGCTGCCACTTGGGTCCCTTGCGGAGTGTAGGCCCCGGCCCGGTTCTTGCCGTGGGAGATGATGACGGCCGGCACGCTGCCGGCAATCGTTACACCCGCCGATGCGGCGGACAGCACGTTCAGGTTGCCGACGGAACATAATCCAAAAGTGGCCAGTGTGGGGGTCGGACTTGGCGTGCAGCCGCCATACGTGCCACTGCCGATCGCATCGGCAAAATCCGGAGTGACGCGGTAGGTAAAGCGGTCACCCCACGCATCGGTTTCGTTTACCCCCAGGGTAGCCCACGGCACAACGCCGGTCGAATTGGCTGCGCTGGTACAAGTGGCGCGTTCTATTCCTGCGCCAGCCGATCCCGTGGCAATGGTCGGATTGGCGGGACAGGGCAACCGGCCATTTGCCAAAGTAAAGCCGATGAGCGCTTCCTTGATATCGGACAAGGCTTTCTGCGTGTCCGAGATGTTGCGCTGATCCATCTGAGCAGTGAGCGGAACCAGCATGCCGCCAAGCAACAGCCCGATGATGATCATCACTACCGCCATTTCGAGCAGGGTAAACCCGTTTTGTGAATTCGGTTTCATTGCGTGATTGCTTATGGGCAGGTGACGTTGAGCGATTGGGTGAGGTAGCACATGACGTCGTTGAAGGTGCTGGTGGTGGTGGCGACTTGATACTGGCCGCCGCCGGTGGTGGGGGAGTTGAGTCGGATGGCATTCTTCCCTTCCAAATAATCGGCAACAACGCTCTTGTCGGTTCTGGCTTGGCCAGAGAGCCTTTGCCCAGCGAAGATGACTATAGCGGCGTAACTGCCGGCGCCGTTTATGTTGGGACAGGTCGGGCATGACTGTCCTCCGCTGCTGCTAGGCTGGAATGCTGGTGCAAGACCGTAATACAGATGATCCTTCCAGTTGTTCCACCAGGCATCGTCGCGTGCCGTCCATCCGGCAGAGATTGGGGAACAACTGGCTGAGTTCATCAGCGTGGTGAGGGAGTTGTGGTACGGCCAAGGTCCGCGTGACGTACCCACGCTGTAAGGAACCCGTCCGGCATAGAGATTAGCCGTGTCATTGTAATTGGCATTATTGTAATAATCGCTTAACTGATTCGTTCCAAGCGAAACCGGCGCAGGCCACGGCAGGCTCAGATTGTTGCAAGACCAGCCGCAACTGCTGTTGCTGTTGCCGTAGTACGCCAAGCACTGTGCCACCTTCTGGGTCAAAAGCTTCAGAGTGTTCTGAAAGTCCGAGCGCTTTTGAACGGCGTTCCAGAGTTCATCGCGGGTGATGAACACCATCTGGTCGTTGACGTTGCTGCCGCTGGTTCCCTGGATGAAGCTCCCAATACCGAAACTTCCGGCCGGCACAGTCGCGTTGTTGATGCCGTGCACGGTGTCGTTGTCCAGATAGTTGCCCGCCGTATAATTTCCGCCGCAAATCGGCGCCGCAGTGCCGGAGCGATTCTGTCCGGTAACTGCAGCGCCGGGCGCGAAAATGACTGCCACCACCTGGTTGGTGAGCAGCGTACCATCCTGGGCAAAAACCTGAAATTGTCCAATGGTGTCCCAATTCATTAAGTCTGCATTGTTGTACTTGTAAGTACCGGAAACTGCGTACCACAGGCATTCGCCGTCGCCGTCGCGCAAATCGGACACGTCCAATGTGGCCCATGGCAGTCGGCCAATGGCGCTAACATCTTGGGTGCCACAAGATAGTACGCTGACGCCTTCCCCGTTGCTCCCATTCGTATCCGGGCACGGCAGAAAACCGGGCACTGTGTTGCTGTGGGTGTCGCCGTAAGTGATGGCATACCCGATCAGCGCGGCCTTGGCCTGTGCCAGTACGGCAGCGGTTTTTTGCTGGCGGGCATTCTTCATTCCAGCGGAGGACAGCGAGTTGATCAGGATCGCGGCAATGCCGATCATGATGATCGCCAGCAAGATGAGCAGAGCGGCGCCGCGCTGCTTGCCACGACCATGAAGGGATCTGGAGGTATGGTGAGCAGACATCGATTATTGCTGGGGAACGCTTTCGTTTGGCGTGTCGGCCGGACTGGCTCCGGGATTCAGCAAGACACGCTGGCCGACTTTCAGCTTCACGCTTTTTTTCTGTCCGGGCAGCGGAACCGTGACGCTTTCCGGAGATTTTTCGTCGCCGCTTCCGACTGTCTGCGGCACTCCGTTGATCCAAACGGTGCGCTTGCCTCCCTGTTTCTGCACGATGCCGTTCAGCATCAGCGCATTGCTGGGTTTGCCAGTCGATGCTTCCCGGGAATAACTGTAGTCGAGCTGATTACGCTGTTCCGGGGTGAAAAATAACCGGCCAAATTGTTCGGCATGGGCGGGAACCGCAACAGTCAGCGCAAAGGCAAGCGAAACGGCCTTGAACGGCGATCTCATGGCTGCTGGCTCCGGTTCTTCAGCGTGATCCAGCCGCCGCTGCAATCTGCCTTGAGATTCAGCCCGGCAGCGGCGGAGGCATCCTCGTTCATGTTGGTGCGTTGCATGTTGCATCCTTCAAGCTGATACCAGCCGTTGGTTTGGCTGCGCAGCGCATCGAAGAATTTCAGCAGCTGGCCCTCGTGCAGCAAATCGAACTGCAGTTTTGTTTCGCTGTAGTGGATATCAAAATTTCCGCTGTCGATCGCGGGTTGCGGCGAATATACCTTTTGCGGGGCGATGTTGTAGCGAAAGTCGATGACCAGATCCTGGTTGCGGAGATTCTCCAGCTCGTCAATCCAGTCCAGCCTGTGGTCGTCGCCGATGATTTTCTTATTTTCCAGCGCGTAATATTCCTGGGAATAATCCGACAGGCTTTCCAGATCCTGGCGCGCCATCGATAGGCGATTGCGCGCATCATTCATTTTATTCCGTTCGGTGAGCAGATTATTCTTGGCGGACACGGCATATTTGCTGCTGCTGTACGCAATGATGCCGCTCAGCAAAAGGGATGAGCAGATCGCCACCACGCTCCAGCGCAACAGGTGAAAGTCCGAACTGGAGAATTTCATGATGCCATCCCCGAAGAGTCTTGGCGCCAAGTCATGCTGGCGGTCTCCAAACGAGTTTTAACGAAAAAGCGAGCTCATTCTCGCCTGCATTATGCTGATCGGCAAGGCTGCCGCTCGGGCTGACATCAAGCGGTTTGGCAAGGGCGGTCACTTGGTAGCCGCGCTTGCCCAAGTCCAGCTGGAAGCGATCCAGATAGGCCAGTGCGGCGCGGTAATCATTTTCGAATCCCTGCAGATCGCCCTTGAGGATAATGACCTGGGCGGGAACGTCTGCACGGGTGTTGCTTGCAACCGGCTCCTTTGCGCTCGCTTGCCAGCCCAGTTCATTGACCTCGATCTGAGGATATCGATCAAGCGAGGTGCTGACCGGTTTCAGAAAGTCCTGCGGTATGGGCTCGTACAGGTCGAGCTTGCGCATGATGGACACGCCCGCCTTCATATCGGCAGCGGGAGCGTGGGTATTGGGGAAACTCTGGGTGATTTGCTGCGTTTCCCTGAGATATCTTTGGGTCTGTAAATCGAGTGACGCGGCTTCGGATGCGTTTCCGAAATTTTGCCAAATGATCGCGATCGACCAAATCACGCTGGCAATCAATATGGCAAGGCTGCTCCAATTGAGCGCGCTGCGCAATTGCCACAATGTGTAATAGCGGATGTGTTCGGGGTTGGCATAATTCGTATCATGACGGCTGGCGATCAACTGATGCAGGAAGATCTGGCTGGCATCCGAATCGGTGAACCGGTAGTCGATCTTTAGCTGCCTGCCTACTTCATCGATATCAGAGATGTCATAACGAACATCCGCGTCTTTGGGCAATTTTTCCAGCAATTTATCCCGGTCCCTGGCGTGGCACAGGATGCGCACATCGAGTATCTGGCCGGCAGGCAGAAGACTCAGGCTTTTCAGATATTGGTAGGTGCGCGCGAGTTCATTTACTACGGCGTCATAAAAAGCCAGTTCGGCATGCACCGGCGTCAGCCGGGAAATTTGCAAACGATGCTGACTGAAGTACGTTTGCCGCAATCCGGAAAATTTCTCCCAAGAAATCAGCAGCAGGTGGTTCGAGGGGTGATCCTTGACCAGCGGTGCGCTGATTTGCGGCACCGAATAGATTCCGACCAGCGGAGTCTGCTGGGCAAGGATGATGTTCAACCAGGGAGTGATGTGCGAGGGGTTGGTCAATGCCGAAAACAGCATGTCCACGTCGCGCCGCCCGGTTTGTTGTCGCTGCAATTGCGTGGCTTGATGAAACGGTGTGCCGCGGTAGAACTGTTCGAATTTGCGTTTCAACAGCGCGGTGCGGTTCCCTCCTCTCAGATACGGGACGATTTCATGACGGAAATCCTCTTCGATCAGGTCGGTCAGAAGGTAGGTATGGCATTTTTCCATCTGCAGGAAAGCCGCGAAATTTTCCTGACTTTCCTGGGTTTCATCGAAGTCGCGTTGTTGCACGATCTTCCCGTTCTCCATGAGCTGTGCATGCAGGCGATTGGCGCTCAGAAAAAGCAACAGGGCGTGTTTCATCAGAATTTCACCTTGCCGATGAGGTCGTAAATGGGAGACAGCACGGATAACATCACCCATCCCAATAATGAACCCAGAATGAGGGTCATGGCCGGTTCGATCATGACTTGCACTTTTTTGATGGAGCTCTTCACGTCGCGGTCATAGAAATAGCTTACGTTCAGCAATGCTTTGTCCAGCGAACCGGTGGCCTCGCCGACTCTGAGCATGCGTATCACCAGCGGCGGAAACATGCCGGTCTCCTGGAAACTCTGGGTCAGGTTCTTGCCGGACTCGATTTCATGCGTCACATCATCCAGGCTCTTCGCGACGGCGCGGTTGTTGACCACATCGCGCGTGCTGGCGATGCAATCCAGGATGGTGATGCCAGATCCGTACAGCAGGGCGAAAGTGTTGGCAAAGCGGGCCAGAATGATTTTGCGCAGGATCGGGCCGATCACCCACAAGTCCAGTTTCAGCCTGTCGAATTTGAAGCGCATCCCGGGGCTGTAGGTGATAATCAGCTTGCCTGCGATCGGCAGCATGATGGGAAGCGCAAGCAATACATACCAGTAATTCACAAAGAAAGACGAGGTCGCAAGCAGCACACGTGTTTGAACGGGAAGTTCCTGCCCCATGCTTTTGATGAAGCTGACCAGTTGGGGTACCAGATAGATCATCAGGAAAAATGTGACGCCCATTACCACGGTACCGACGATGGCCGGCAGGATCAGGATGGTCTTGGTGTGCGAAGACATTTCGTCCTGCCACTTCAGCGATTCGGTGATGTGCTGGAACACTTCCGGCAGCCGCCCGCTTGCTTCGCCGGCCTGGGTCAGGCTGATGAATATCTTGTCGAATGCGTCCGGGTGAAGCGCCATCGCTTCGGAAAGCTTTTTGCCGCCTTCGATGGATTCGATCAGGTTGGCGATGATTTCGCGGAAATGCGGCTCGTTCATGGAGTCGCGCAAATCGGCGAGGCTTTCCAGCAATGGCACGCCGGCACTGCTCAGTTGCTCGAGGTTGAAATAAAAGGTGATCAAATCGGTGCGTTTGACTCTATTGCGCCTCAAACCGGACGTGCCCCGGTCCGCTTTGGCATCGATCAAGTCCAAACCGCTGCGTTTCAGGCGCATCTCCAGATCGACCTGGTTGGCGGCGTCCTGTAGACCCCTGTGTGTCTTGCCCTGAATGTCAATTGCCCGGTAAGAATAGAGAGCCATTGCGCTTCCTTAACCGAGCCGGTCGGTCAGATCCACCATGCGGCTGACTTCCGCAAGCGAGGTGATCCCTTGAAGGATGCGCCGGATCCCGTCGAGCGCCAGCGGACGGAATCCCTTGGCGAGCGCGGCTTCCCTGATTTGGCGCGCGCTGGCGCGATGCGAAACCAGATCGTCCAGATCATAATCCATCTTGAGCAGTTCCATGATGGTCATGCGCCCCTTGTAGCCATGATGATTGCAGCTATCGCACCCTGCCGCGCGATACAGGGTGATGTCTTGCTGGGGCGCGAGACCAAGCAGCTTGCGCTCCATCGCGTCCGGCGAATACGGATATTTGCATTCCTTGCACAGGATGCGCACCAGACGCTGCGCCACGACACCGATGATGTTGCCGGCCATGATGTCGGGAAGGATGCCGATGTCCAGCAGGCGCGGGATCGCGCCGATCGCCGAATTCGTATGCAGCGTCGAGTACACCTGGTGTCCGGTCATGGCGGCGCGGAATGCCATTTCGGCGGTGGGATGATCGCGAATCTCGCCGACCAGAATGATGTCCGGATCCTGGCGCATCATGGAGCGGATACCGTTGGCGAAATCCATCTTGGCCGATTCGTTCACCGAGGTCTGGCGGATCATCGCCAGAGGATATTCGACCGGATCTTCCAGAGTCATGATGTTGACCGACTCGGTGTTGATGTGGCTCAGCACCGAATACAGCGTGGTGGTCTTGCCGCTGCCGGTGGGCCCGGTTACCAGCACGATTCCTTCCGGTTTGGCGATGATCATCTTGAGCATGTTCAACGCGTCTTCATCCAGACCAAGCTGATCAAGCGGCACAATGCCTTTTTGCCGGTCCAATATGCGCAGCACAAGATTTTCGCCGTGCGTGGTGGGATGGGAGGCCACGCGGAAATCGATCGGCCGGCCGGACAGTCGCAGGGAGATACGCCCGTCCTGGGGTGCCCGGGTCTCGGCGATGTTCATGTTGCTCATCACTTTCAGGCGCACCACCATCGCCGGCCAGAAGCTTTTGTGCAGACTGCGAACCTGGCGCAGCACACCGTCGACGCGATAGCGGATGCGCAAAAAGCTGCTTTCCGGTTCGAAGTGAATGTCGGAGGCGCCGCGTTGCACTGCCTCGGTGAGCAGCGCGTCGATCAGTCGTACTACCGGCTGGCTGAATTCGCTTACACCGGTTTGCAGCGCCTGGTATTCCATTTCACCCGGCTCGATCTCATGCAGGATGCCGTCAATGGATAGCTCGAAACCGTAATACTGGTCTATCGCGCGGAGAATGTCGGATTCACTGGCCAGCTGTGTGACCAGCCGATACTCATCCTTCAGCAGGGCGCGCACCTGGTCCAGTGCGATGATGTTGTCGGGGTCGGCGACCGCCAGGGTCAGGACCCGGGTCACCTGATCCACAGATAAAGGCAATAATTGATAACGGCGCGCGACATCCTTTGGGATCAGGGAGAGCGCGACCGCATCGATGATCGTGGTGGTGAGATCTACGCTTTGCTGGCCGAGGTTCTCCGACAACACGTCGCGTATCGTGGCCTCCGAAAGAAACCCGAGACGAACCAGCAGGCGGCCCAATGGTTGATGCGTCTTGCCCTGTTCTTGCAAGGCGATGCGCAACTGATCGTCGCTGATCACGCCTTTGCTGACCAGTATCTGTCCCAGTTGTTGTGGTGGGTTGTCCAGCTTCTGATTTTCTGGCATGACGGATTAGTGCGTTATGTCTTTTATGCGTTGTGTGATTTTTGCGTGATCAAAGCCCGCATGTTGATTTGGATCAAGCAGCAAGGCACGCTGGTAATACTGTGCTGCCTGCTTGTTTTGCCCGAGGCGGTCAAGGCTGACGGCCAGATTGAATGCCAATTCGGCATTGCCGGGCGCCAATTTATAGGCGTCAAAATAGGCCTGTTGCGCTTCGCCCCAGCGCGATTGCTCCGCGTAATAATTGCCCAAGGCGAAATGCAATGTAGAAGAATCCTGTTGTTCGTTAAGCAGGAGTTTCAGGCGGCTCTCGCGGTTGTCGTCGGTTGTCAACTCGGACATACCCGCATTGGCCACGGCATTGCGCGGATCCAGAGACAATACTCGCGCGTAATAGTGCGCTGCGATTTTGTCGTCGCCGCGACGTTGCGCGATGGCAGCCAGCCCGAGCAGCGCATCGCTGTTGTTTGCGTCCAGATTGAGCGCCCGAACATACAATTGTTGCGCTTGATCGAGGTTTCCGCTGCGGTATGCCAAGTAGGCATCGCTGAGAATCGGATCGATGGGTTCTTCCTGACGCTGTTCGATCACCACCGGGCCGCTTTTTTGCGTTGGCCGCATTTTTGCCGAAGTTCTGGCGTGCGCAGGCTTGGGAATAGTGGCAGGCTTGATCGTACCAGCGGAAGGCACGTTCGGCGCCAGACTATTTTGCGGCTGGGTCGGGGCTGCCGGCTTTTCGGCAGACGCGATGAGCGGCTTCAAGACGGGACGCTGGGCGTTGCCCGGGCTGATGGCGTACCAAACATAACCCGCTCCAGCCGCCAGCAGGATGACCACGCCGCCCAGAGCGATCAGCCAGTTGCGATTGATGCCGGAGGGCGCGGAAGACCGAACTCGGGATTTGGCATTGAACAGGTTTTGGCCTGTTGCGCGTGCGCTGCCGCCGGAGGAAGACACTGGTTCCGATGCGGCGGGCTGGGAAGCCGAGCCGGGATGCGGCTCCAGACTCAGCTCGCGCCCGGATCGGCTGGCGTCTGCGGGCTGAGATAAATTGGCTTGCTGCGCTTTCTTTTGGGCATCCAGTAACAGGCTCATGTTCCGGGTTTTCCCTCGGCGTTTTCTTTAAAGAAATTCTGATCCGGCAATTGATCGCGGAATTCGCGGTAATCGGCATCGATGCTGGCGCTTTTGACGACTACAGGGCGCAGGAATATCACCAACTCCGTTTTGCTGGTGGTGTCGTTGCGATTCTGGAACAGGCCGCCGATCAGCGGGATTTTGGCCAGCAGGGGCACCTCGTCGGTGAGTTTGTTCGAGGAATCTTCCATCAGGCCGCCCAGCACCGCGGTCTGGTTGCTCTCGATCTTGAGCATCGATTCCATTTCGCGGGTTGAGGTTTGCGGCACGGTATTTTGAACCGCCAGCCCGGGTGTCGGGTCGATCGCATCCGTGAGCAGGCGCGTAATCGACGGGCGTATGTTGATCAAAACCGTGTCGCTATCGCTGATCTCGGGGGTCACGCTCATCGTGAACCCGATCGGCACGGTGCTGACGGTCGTCGTGTAAGCAACGATTGGATTGCCACCTGCGACCGGGTTTGGAGTAACGGTCGAATTGACGGTGAAATATACCTTGTTATCGACCACGCGCAGCATCGCGGTCTGATTGTTCATCACACTCAGTTTGGGACTGGAAAGGACTTTTACGTTCCCGAACGACTGCAGAAGGGAAATGCTCGCCGTTATATTGCCGAATTTGGAAGTGGGATTGAGATAACCCATCGTCAGCAGGCTGCCGGTGTTGGCAGCAGGCAGCCCGGCCCCGCTCTGCGTGAAGCTGAATCCTTTTGCTCCAGTGGCAAGAACGGACCAGTCGATGCCCTGCTGGTAATTGTCGCTCAGCCGCACCTCGACGATCGTCGCCTCGATCAGCACCTGGCGCCGGGCACTGACCATGATCTGGTCGATGAACTGCTGGATCTTTTCGTGCTGTTTTCCGGTGGCGCGTACCGTGATGACTCCGGCCTCCGGGTTGGCGATCACCGAAGCCGCTTCGCGGAACGTGCTGCGCTTGATGACGGTCGTATTGCCCTCTTCCACGTCGACTGGATTGGGGCTGTTCTCAATCCCGCCCTTGGGGGCAGACTTCTTGCCGCCGGCAGGTTGAGCCCCGGTGCCGGTGCTGCTGGCTGACCTGACCTGCTCCACCGACGTCTCGCTGGAACCGGCGGGCAGGATCTTGTCGGTCTCATGCAGGATGTCCTTGATGTTCTGGGTCAGGGTCTCCCAGAAATGGTTCTTGGAATTGTTCTTGATCACGAGTGAGGATTCGTTGTTGCCGCCACTGGAGGATGAAGACCCGCTTGTTGAACCGCCGGCCGTAGAGGAACCGACCATCGAGGAATTGGATATCGAACCGTTGCTATCACGATCCATGTTCACATAATCGATCTTGTAGCTGTGCAGGTAGGGGGTATCCGGCATCACGGTCAAGGTGCCGTTGTTGATTTCGTAGCGCATGTCGACCTGCCTGCTGATACGGTCGAGTATCTGCGGCAGGGTCTGGTTGATCGCGTTTACCGTGACCGCTCCCTGTATGCCGGACTGGATGTCGAGGTTGATTTTTGCGTCGCGCGCCAATGCGAACAAGATCTCCTGGGCGGGTACATTGGTGACCACAACGCTATAGGTGGCGACTTTGCCGGCGGGTTTTGGGGGCGGCAGCACTACGCTGTCGCGGATCGTTTGCGGAATGCTGCTTTCAGTTTCCAGAGGAGTGGCCGGCTGCTGAATATGCTGGCTTGCCGGTTTGACCGGATTTGTTCCGCAACTGGACAGCATCACCCCGATAGCACAGAGATACACTATGTTGCGCGATAACATGCCTCTTCCCCTGTTGTCATATGGGTTGTAGCCTAACAGCTTTGTGGTTATTGCTCAATACGCCATGAGCCATACCGGATCAGAAGATGAAGGTGGATGTGGCGAATGCTTCCTGATAGCGTGCGGGCAGATCCTTGTATGCGCTTTGTGCCGCCTGGACCGAAGGGTATGCGCCGTACAGGACCCGCAGCCCGTCTTTGCCGCGGATCTTGGCGGGAAGCAGGTAGATTTCGGAAAGTACCCCCAGCGCATCGGCGCGTTTCAGGAATCCTTCGATACGTTCCTGTTTGATCTGCTCGTTGTAGAAAAGCTGGATGCTGGCGACAGCCTGTCTCTGGTCCAGCAATTGTTTCCCAGCTGCCATCCGCTGTTCGAACAGGCTTGAGGACTGGGCTGAGGGGTTATCGCCCGCCGGTATTGGCTGAGCCGCTGCAGAATTCGCCACGCTGACATTCGCCGGTGGTGCTGCGTTAACCGGTTTTCCCGCCAATGGTTGAGGAGTAACTGGTTGTGCAACCACTGCAGGGGTCGCGATGGCCGGGGGCGAAGGTTTGTCCCGGGTCGAAGTACTGTCCTGTATTTGCGATTGCACCTGGGATGGTTGAAGCGGTGTCTGCGATTTATGCAGCATCCACAAGGCCACCATACCCAACAAAATGAATACCGCTACCGAACTCGCCAGCACCAGCTTCTTGTCGGACAGCATGGACGCCGTAATGAGCTCGCTATCACGCATCGCTGCCTGCACATGATGCGCTTCGATATTGTGCGTGTCATCAACGAAGGCGGCCAAAAGCGATTTGTCCGCCAGGATGTTGACGCGGCGCATCAGCCCGTTGGACGCGGAGGCGATCAATTTGATGGCATTCGGCGAGAAGATGTTCGGACCGTGGTAGCCTGCCGCGCGCATCCGGAACATCAGGTAGCTTTCCAGAATGTTGCGGGATAGCGGTTGCATGTTGAAATGATGCACGATGCGG